>JAUNUF010000101.1 GCA_030538315.1 Propionibacteriaceae bacterium | reverse complement strand
GGGCCCGGTTTCACCATGCCACTTGACAAGACCCCCACCCATATCAGGAACCGTGACGAGACCTGCGCTCACAAATTCGACGGTTCCTTAGCCAGTCGCATCCGAGCTTGCGAGGATCGCGACTGGTAGAAGGACCATCGCGGTTCCTGAGCCGGGCGCCTGCGAGCTTGCGAGCAGCGTGTCCGGTCGAAGGACTGCCAAGCATCCCAGCGGCCTACATCCAGGCTGGCGACATTTCCACTTCGCGTCTCGGCCCTGTCTGCTTCCACGGCGGTACAGGCGATGTCGGCTCGTCGGTTGGGCAGGGTGGTGCCTTGGGGCGGTGTTTGAGTTCTCGCAGCAGATATTTGGTGTGTTGCCTTGGGCGTTGGAGCGGGTCGATGTGGCGGGGTGGGGTGAACCACGGCAACCCTGTCTTCGGGTCGAGATGGACCTTCCATTGGGAGTGTGGCGATAGTTGAGGGTCTGGTTCGAGCAGCCTGTGGTGGTGTGGGCATAGCAGGACGGCGTTGCCTGTGGAGGTGGGGCCGCCGGCCCACCAGGGGACGATGTGGTGGCCGTCACAGGCAACTGGTGGCACGTCGCAGCCGGGGAAGGCGCATCCTTGGTCTCTCAGAGTGAGCGCTGCGCGGATGGTGGGGGTGAACAGCCGGTGTTCACGCCCCACGTCCAACGGTTCAGACTTCGAGCCGAGCACCGCAGGGATGATCCCTGCGTCGCAGGCGAGCCGGCGTGCTTCACCCGGGGAGATGCTGTCGATCTCAGGGATCCCGATCAGGTCAGTGCCGCCAAGTCCGGTCAGCAGGGTCTCAAGGTTGACGCCCACGTAGACGTGGGGCCGGTCACCACCATGAGCGGGCAGGTCCTTGGAGTTGGCCGCAATCCCTGCCCACAACACCAGCGCATCAGCACGCCGCGCATCCGGGGCAGGCAGTTGGTTGGTTTCCCGGTAGGAGGAGATCGACGGCATCAACGCGTCAATCTGCGCCTTGAGTAGTGCCATCTGCGCTTCGGGGAGGACGGCTCGCATGATGCCGGTGCCGTGGCCGTCGAAGCTGAACCTGACGGACCGGTTGCGTTCAGCAGCCCGGTCCTGCGCGGCGAGGCGTTTGGCTTCTTCTTCGTCGGCGCCGTCGGGGTCCACAACTTCATAGAGGCGGGCTGCGAGTTTCCGCAGGTCTTGGGGTCCGAAGCTGTGGGCGTGTTCGAGGATGGTTTCCTGACACTGCGCCAGTTCGGAACGTGTCAGTTGAGACGGCAGTTTGCGGAGCCCGTCGATGATGGCTCGGGTCTGTTCCACCGAGATGCGCCCCTCGTTCAACGCTGCGGCGATGAGTGGGAAGCGCTCTCCGAGGTCGGTGGCGAGTTTCAGGGTGGCGGTGGCCTGTTTGGTGGTGGTGCGCAGCGTGTGGCGTTCTTGGTCAAGGATCTTCTCTGCGCCGCTGAGCCGTGCTTGGTGGAGGGCGTGGAGGCGGAACCCCGCGATCTGAGCTTCCACCTCTGCGGCGATCTCGAGCGCGAGGGCTGTCTTGTCTGATGATGTGTCTGTCAGTGACGAGGCGCCAGCTTCCCACAATGCAGCAACGAATTGCTGCGCCAGGTGCTGGATCTCGTTCATGTGAATCATTCTTGCTGAACACACTGACAATTTGATCCGAGGGGTGCCCCTCCGACGAGATCTTTAGGTAACGGTTTCGTAACGTTGCCCCACCTTGGGGGTCATGAGCCGAGCAGTCGAGTGCTAGCACCTGCGGCTGACCCGGGTTGTAGTCAGCATCTGTAGTCAGGAGCAGGAGGAAAATGAAAAACCCCTAGTTGACTAGGGGTTTTGTTGGGGTGACTAAGTAGCACGTTCGGCAACTCCGCCCCAAAGACAAAAACCCTGGTCAACCGCCTGTTGCGGGGTGTCTACAAGGTGTCCGCACGACCCCAGAGTA
The DNA here is from genome assembly GCA_030538315.1 of Propionibacteriaceae bacterium. Lineage (GTDB taxonomy): Bacteria > Actinomycetota > Actinomycetes > Propionibacteriales > Propionibacteriaceae > Arachnia. Next base: position 6,275 of record JAUNUF010000101.1, on the reverse strand, counting down.
GCGCTCCGAGGGATGATCGGGGGCCTGTTGTGAGGACTATCGAGACGGCTCAAACTTTTCTCACCGCCGCTGAGGTGGACCAGCTTGTCGGCGATTATCTGGCGGGGATGAGCGTCAAGTTCCTGGCCGAACGGTACGGAATCCACCGCGCCACAGTGTTCTCCCACCTCCGCCGTCGCAACGTGCCAAGCCGCCGCCCCGGGCTCGGCGTCGACGAGAAGGCCGAAGCCGTGCGCCTCGCACGCGCGGGCGTGTCGATGCGGGCGATCAGCCGTCGCATGGGAGTTGACCGCAAGGGCGTTCGTCTGGCGTTGGTCGAAGCTGGCGTGATCGTCGATGAATCGCGCTCGCTCGTGTAGCCCCCGTGGCGCGTCTCTGCGCCTCCGACGCATCTGCGGCGAGCTCGGCGCACCTCCTCGACAACGAACGCAGAGAGGAACTGATGATGGCTGCGCTGAGCGACTCTGCGACCGACGAGCGCACGGCGCGGATGGTGCTGTCCATGCTCGTCGAGCCCAACGATCCGGTGACAGGTCGGCTCTTGGCTCAGATCGGAGCAGTGGAGGTGCTGCGGGTTGCTGAGCGCGACGACGACGTGCCTGGTCTCACCGGCGTGGACGCTCGGGTCTGGCGCGATCAGTTCAATCCGTCCGCCGCGCAGGACATCGCCGAGCGGCTCGGTCAGGTTCAGCAATCGGAAGTCCGTGCGTTGGTTCCCGGAGATGCGCATTGGCCAGCGGCCGTCGATGATCTTGGCGACGGCGCGCCGTATGTGCTGTGGGTGCGTGGTGCGTCGTCTTTCCTGGCTCGTCCGCTGCGCGACTTTGTGACGATCACGGGGGCGCGAGCGTCTACTTCGTACGGGGACAACGTGGCACGCGAACTCGCTGCCTATGCCGCCGCTGATGAGCGGGTGATCGTTGCGGGCGGCGCTTACGGAATCGAAGGAGCTGCGCACCAGGCTGCTCTCGCGACAGGCGGCGACACCATCGCCGTCCTCGCTAATGGGGTGGACCGGCTTTACCCGGCTGGGCACCGAGACCTTCTAGATCGCGTTGTCGACGTTGGGGCTCTGGTCAGTGAAGTTCCGCCCGGCGCCGTCCCAACACGGCATCGCTTCATTGCCAGGGCACGCTTGATGGCGGCCCTTTCGTCCGCGACGGTCGTTGTCGAGGCAGGGTTCCGCTCGGGGTCACTGGCCGTGGCCCATCGCGCCTCGGAACTGGGGCGAGGAGTTGGGGCGGTCCCCGGACCGGTAACGAACGTCTCTAGTGCGGGACCGCACCGACTGTTGCAGGCCGGCGTGGCGTCGCTGGTGACCGACGCTGCCGACCTCGTGCGTCTCGCGGATCGCCAGCACTCGGTCGAAGAACCGGCGCTGCGCGCGAGGCATACGGCGGTGCAGACTCGCCGCCCCTCCTCCGAGCAGGAGCGGACCCTGTAGGGGGCCTCGTGCTCGGCCGTCAGAGCTGGCTGTGAACCAGTTCGGGTTGCACCGGCGTACACCGTGTTTCGCGCTGGCGCCGTGATCGGCGTTCGCGAGCGCGCGCCTTCCCAGCATGACGAGACTCACCGGACCGAAGAGCATCATCTTGAGCGCGTTCCAGATGCAGACAAGAACGACGAGGTGAAGCCAGCCCGGCGCTCCACCACCGATGAGGGTGGTGCACCAGTGGGCGATGGCCAGGTAGGGAATGGCGAGCAGCATCGCTGGGACGCCCCACTTGAGTCCCTGTCTGGTGCGGAGTAGATCAAGGATGATGTTGCTCGGCATGTAGCGCTGCAGGAAATATCGGACTTGTGCGCTCGCTGCCCACAGTAGGCGGATCATGATCGGCTCCTCTCGACACGCGCCTGCCTCGTGGAGACGGTGCGTGGAGAGTGACCTGGAGGTCTGCCGCGAACGGCCCAAAGGTAAGGAGAAATCCGCCTCGTCTTCAAGGTTACGCCTGCGGGCCGACATTGGGAAGGCGTCAGATGGTTCGGCCGGGCTCTGGCTGACGGCGCGTCGGCACCTGGGCGTTGATGTTCTCCGACCTTGCTACGTCCGCGCTTGAGGACAACGCACGATCGAGGCACGCCTTCGCTCTTGCTGCCTCGATCTTCTGCACCTCGGACACCGGCTGCGCTCCCAAGGGTGTGTCCCCGGTGACGAGATGGCGGTCTCGGTAGGCGGCGACCACGCGTGCGGCGTTACGCCAAGCGGCGGCGCGGCGGGCTTCGGTTGGCGGCGTGCCAAGCGCTTTCGTCCACGGTGACTTGTCGGTGAGTGCGCGGTCGAGAACGGCGTCGGTTCGGGCTTCGATGAGTGTTGCTCGTTCGTCGAGAGCCGCGCGCATCTCGGTGTCGCGCACTCCGTCCGCGTGTGGAATGAGACCTGCGATGAGCCTGGGCGCTCTCCGCGCTCGTCCTGACCCGGCTGGCCGCGTAGTGGCACGGGAGATCCGGTAGTGGATCACGGCGGCGATGTCGTCCGCATCGTCGAATCCGCGCGCCCGGACCAGGCGTGGGAGCAAGGACTGAACGTTGTGGTGGTTGGCTTCAGCGCGGCGGAGTTCAGCGGTAAGTGGGCCGAACGCTTCTGACTCGATGGCGGCTTGAGCTTGCTCAGCGGTGAGCCCGGAGGTACGGACAAGAGAAGCCCAACGGTCGCGTTGTGCGGCGGCGGCGATGGTCTCGTACTCAGCGGCGAGCTGCGCGATTGACCCCCACTGTTCCTGCTCGGCCGTGATTGTCTCGTTCGCTGACACCTCGGCGCCGACGTGTTGGAGCACGCCCGTGAGGACACTGCGGCTCGATGCGTGAGGGTCGTCGCCTGGATGGGGTTGCTGGTGGTCATCTGCCTGGTCGAGGATCACGTAGGCGTGGTTCGCCGCACGGCCGCGGGTCATGGCGACGTAGAAGTTCTCCCTCGTCGCGGTCGGCTCAACCAGGACGTGCGCGGTGTCGGTCGTGACGCCTTGGGCTCGGTGCGCGGTGACGGCGTATCCGAGATCGACATGCTCAGCGACGTAGGCGGCAGGCAGCACGATCGCACCGCCGTAGTCACGGCCTGGCCTGCGGATGGTGATGCTTCCGTCGTCGCGCACGTCGGTGATGGTCCAGATGTCACCGTTGCGCACCCAGTCGTTCCCGTTGCTCGCTGTGAGCCTCCGGTCGTTTCGGCGCGTGATGACGGTGTCACCGAGGCCGGCATGGCTGCCGTCGTGCAGTTGCACTTCTCGATCTTGCGCGAGGGTTTCGTCGATGAGCAGGTCTGCGCGGGCGCGCTGGTTGAGCGCGGTCACCTGCTCTCGGGTCTCGGCAATCAAGACGCTGACGCGTCCGTCGTCTCGGTCGGCTCGCCACGCCGAGTAGGCAGCGTCGGTCATGGTCTCAGTGTCACCGTCTCGGATGCGGCCGTGGTCGAGGTAGGTGTCGATCACAGAGGTCTGGCCGTGGCGCAGTTCGAGCGAGGCGAGCTTCTCCCACTGGTTGCGGAAGCGGTGGACGTCGATGAGTTCGGCGGCGTCGGTGCGGGCGTGGGCGAGCATCGAGAACGCACCCCCAGCATCGACCGATTGGAGTTGGGCATAGTCACCAACGAGCAGCACCTTCGCACCCGCCCGTTGGGTGAGGCCGGTGATCCGGTCGAGTGAGAGGGTGCCGGCGAGGGAGGCTTCGTCGACGATGACCAACTGCCCGGGCTGGAAGGTGAGTCCTTGGGTGAGGTGCTTCTGCCACCACATCGCGGTGTTCTCGGTTTCGATCCCGAGATCGTCGGCGAGGACCTGCGCGGCCACTGCCGAAGGGGCGAGCCCGACGACGGAGCCTGTCCCGTGCTCGGCCTCCCATGCTCGACGGAGCGCGTTCATCGCCGTCGTCTTGCCCGCCCCGGCCGGACCGACGAGGACATCAAGTGCTCGCCCAGACACGGCGATCCGCGTCAACGCTTCGGCCTGATCCTCACCCAACACCAGCCCGTCAGCATCAGGCTCGCGGGCGACCCTCTCCACGGTGACAACCGCAACGGTGGGACCGGTGAGGTCACGGGAGCGTTCAAGGAGTCGGTCTTCCGCCGCGAGTTGCCCTTCGGAGGTGAAGATCGCTGAGTTGACGGGCCGGAATACCGAGGTGCCGTCGTCGCGTCTGAACACTGCCGGTGAGAGCGCGAGTTCGGGCGGGGTGAGCCGGACGGAGGCGAGTTCGGCGGCGTCGGCCACCATCGCCAGGATCGCTTCGTGGTCGTTCATGGTGGCGAAGCGCCAGCCCATCGTTTGCCGGGATGCCTCAGCCATGAGGTTCCACCTGCGCCAGGTCGAACGCTTCTCACCAACGGTCTCGACCACGGAGCTGCCGATGTCGCGGATCACGTCGAGCGGGATGTCATCGGCACGCAGCAACAAGGGGCGGTCGTTGTCTGTCGCGTCCATCGCCCACCGGGTCGCGTCACGGCCGAGCACGGTCGTGGCTCGAGTTCGCCACTCCTCAGTCAAGTCAGCGAGAGAGCGGACCTGCTTGTCGGGTCGGGTGGAGAGCGTGGCCTGCGCGCGGAGCTTCATCAACACCGCCGGTGTCGGCCGCCGACCATGCGCGCCCACGTAGCCATCGATGAGCCGGTCGGTCTCAATGTCGATGTGGCGAGCGCGGCTGGAGAACTCCGTCACCAGAGCCTCGGGCACGGTGGTGATTGCCCAAGCGGGGTTTCGGTCGCGACCCATGTCCCTTGCTTCCCATTCGACACCGAAGATGCGGGTCATGTGGTCGGCGAACACTGCCTCGTGGAGCTCCGACAGTGCGACAACGGCGGCGTGCATCGGTCGGCCATCCAGTGATCGCCACTTCCCGTCCAGCGCGGTTTTGGCCTTGTTGCTGATAACGACATGAGTGTGAAGGTGGGGGTCGCCGGCGCGGGAATCGAAGTGATCGAACGCGGTCGCGATCAGCCCCTCGACGGCGACCTGTGCAACTGCTCCGTCACCTGCGGTTGCGCCGGTGCGCGTGGCTGCAACCTCTCGTTCCATGAACGCAACCACCTCCGCAACCGCCCGGTGATGCGCGGCCCCGATCATCGCCTGGACGCCTGCGTCGGCCACTGCCCAGAGCACGCTCGCGGACTTCGGGATCGAGAACGTGAAGTCGAACCCCGCCACCGCACGACGCCCAGAACGGGCATTCTCTTCGGCGACGATCCGCGCGACAGCCTCGCCCTTCGCGCCGGGCGTCAGGGTGGCGTCGAGCTTCGCGGTTCGAGCCTCGATCCGCTCCTCTGTGGTCTTGAACGCAGGGAATGCGAGCCCGAGCTGCTTGCCGGTGATCGGATCACAGCCAGAGCCCATCAGCAGCTGGAGCTGCTCTTCTGAGACTTGGTCACCGACGACCAGTTCGCCCTTGCCAAGCGACGCCACACCGGCGCCGAGCCACCGTCCCGGTGGCGTGCCTTCCTCGATGAAGTAGCGGGTCAGCGGAGTCGAAAGCGGCCGATCGCCGTCGGCGGCCGCGACGGTCTTCAACAGGTACTTGTAACCATCACCCGCGCTCATCACGCGCATCGAAACCGTCATCGCCGCCTCCCGTTCTGACGAGCAGGTGAGCACCAGAGAACCCCTCCCGTGGGCGCCAGCCCTGGGGCTCAACCTCGACCTGCAAGAGGCGTGTCCGCTCAGGGAGTGGGGTCGAGATCGGAGAGCAGCGCGATGAGGAGTGGATCGGATTCGGACGAGAACGCGGAGGCAGAAACGGCGGCGAGGCGGTGGTGGTGCGTGCACCTGACAGGTGACCAGCCCGGCATTAGAACGCGAAGAACTGAGGCCGGGGCCGCCCGTCACTCGGAGTCCTCATGCACGACCAGGGAGACCAGCCGCCGCGACTCAAGATCGGCTCGCTGTTCAGCGGATACGGCGGCCTCGACCTCGCCGTCGAACACGTCTTCAACGCCGAAACCGTGTGGTTCTCCGAACTCAACGAACCAGTCGCCCGCGTCTTCACCCACCACTGGCCCGGCGTCCCGAACCTGGGCGACATCACCACCATCAACTGGCACGAGGTCGAGCCCGTGGACATCCTCATCGGCGGGTTCCCCTGCCAAGACGTATCGACCGTCGGCAAACGCGCGGGCCTCGCACCCGGCACCCGCTCTGGGCTCTGGGCGCATATGGCGGAAGCGATCGACGCACTCCAGCCCGAGTGGGTCGTCATTGAGAACGTCCGAGGGCTGCTGTCCTCCCCGGCGACACGCCCACCAGCAGAAGGAGACCGACATGACCCACGCAACCCCGGCGACGCAACCCCCGACG
>JAUNUF010000100.1 GCA_030538315.1 Propionibacteriaceae bacterium | reverse complement strand
TGCCGTTCGCACCGGAGAGCGGTGCTCGTCTCCGCAGATCGCAGACCGCGCCCGGCTGGGTGACCCTCATGCGCTGGCCGTCTACACAGACGCCGCTGAGGCGGTGGGGCAGGCGGCCGTGACCGCGGCAAACCTGTTTGACCTGCTGCACGTCGTCGTCGGCGGAGGCGTGCGCAACGCGTGGGACGTCTTGTCCGTCCCCCTGGAACGTTGGCTGGCACGGGTGCCCTCCGTGTCCGGAGCGACGGTGCGCGTCTCGCCGTCGACCTTGGGCGATCACGGCGTCGCACTGGGTGCCGCCGCAGCAGCTATCGAGGAGGAATCTCGTGAACCCGTTGGCGTCTGAGGTGTGGATGCCGCCGCTGCCCCCGATGGGCGACGGCTTGGCTCGGCCCCGCATCGGGATCGCGGGCATCTCGATCGAATCGAGCACCTTCTCCCCGCACGTCAGCGGGGATGAGGCCTTCCGCATCCGCAGGGGCGACGACCTGATGGCCTATTACCCGTTCCTCGCCGAAGGCGAGGAGCTGCGTGAGGCGGCCGAGTGGGTGCCCATCCATCACGGCCGCTCGCTGCCGGGCGGCGCCGTCGCGCCCGAGACCTATCGCCGGATGAAGCAGGCGATCCTCGATGGCATCCGCCAGAGCGGGCCGTTCGACGGGTTCTTCTTCGACATCCACGGCGCCATGAGCGTGCAGGGAATGGACGACGCAGAGGCCGATCTCGCCGTCGCAGTGCGGGAAGCGCTTGGCCCCGACACCTTGGTGTCCACCTCCATGGACCTGCACGGCAACGTGTCGCGCACCCTGCTGGACCAGCTGGATCTGCTGACCTGCTACCGCATGGCGCCCCACGAGGACGTGTGGAACACCAAGCAGCGCGCGGTACACAACCTCCTCGTCTGTCTGCGCCGAACCACGGATGTGGTGGAGCGCCGCCCGTACAAGGCGTGGCTGCAGGTGCCGGTGCTGTTGCCCGGCGAGAAGACCAGCACGCGGTTGGATCCTGCCAAGTCCCTCTATGACAAGCTGCCTGCCGTGGAGGCGCTCGACGGCGTGCTCGACGCCTCGATCTGGGTGGGCTACGCGTGGGCTGACGAGCCGCGGTGTCAGGCCGCCGTCGTCGTCCTGGGCGATGACCCTGCGCTCATCCAGCAGCAGGCCGAGGAACTGGCGCGGGCCTACTGGGACGCGCGCGAAGACTTCGTGTTCGTGGGGCCAACCGCCATGTTCGGCGAAGCGCTGGACGAGGCGCTCACAGAGGAAGCGCCGCGCCCGTTCGTGATCTCTGACTCCGGGGACAACCCGACGGCGGGCGGCGCAGGCGACGTGTCCTGGTCGCTCACCCAACTCTTGGAGCGAGGCGACCTCGCCCGCCCGGGCAAGAGCGTCATCCACGCCTCCATCTTCGACGCGGAGGCGGTCGCCGCCGCGTTTGCCGCCGGGGTGGGGGGCGCCGTCGACATCCACGTGGGCGGCCGCGTCGACTCCCGCACCGCACCGCCGGCCCACCTGAAGGGCGAGGTGTTCTCCCTCACCGACGGCGACCCCGTGGCCGGACGGCAGGCCGTGGTGCGCGCAGGTTCCGTGCACGCGATCCTCACCGAGCGCCGCAAGCCCTTCCATTACCTGGCGGATTTCACCAACCTGGGCTTGGATCCCACCAACGCCGACGTGGTGGTGGTGAAGATCGGTTACCTTGAGCCAGAGCTGTTCGAGCTGGCCGCAGGATGGATCCTCGCGCTCACCCCGGGAGGCGTGGATCAGGACCTGTTGCGGCTGGGACACCACCGCCTCGCGCCCGGCGTCTATCCCTTTGAGCAGGGTGTTGAGCCGCACCTCACCGCCACCGTCACCAGGAGAAACTGATGCTTCGTTTCGAGACCCGCACTGGCCCCGATTTCGGCAGCAACGCCCCGGTCTACCGCCAAACCGGCGTGGTGCCCGAGTGGTACCGCGATGCCAAGCTGGGCTTCTTCATCCACTGGGGCCTGTACTCGGTTCCGGCCTGGGCCACCACGCACGGCCCCGGGGGAGTGCCCGCCGAGGACGCCTACACCCACCACCGGTACGCCGAGTGGTACGGCAACACCGTGCGCATCGCGGGCAGCCCCACGTGGCAGTACCACCAAGACACGTTCGGCACCGGCACCAGCTACGAGGACCTTGCGGATCTCTGGCAGGTGGATGGTTTCGACGCCGACGAGTTCGTGGGCAAGCTCGTCGACGCCGGCGCCCAGTACGTCATCCCCACCTCCAAGCACCACGAGGGCTTCTGCCTGTGGGACACGGATTCCACCGGCTTCAACTCCGTGGTCCGCGGCCCGAGGCGCGATCTCATCGCCGAACTGCACGACGCCACCCGTCGCGCCGGCGCCCGCTTCGGCCTCTACTACTCCGGTGCGCTGGATTGGCACGTCTCAGATTTCCCGCCCATCGAATCCGACACGGATCTGTTCCGCTTCCGCCGCCACGATGAGCGCTTCTCCCGCTACGCCGCCAGCCAGCTCGAGGAACTCGTGCGCCGCTTCGCGCCGGATGTGCTGTGGAACGACATCGAATGGCCCGACGGCGGCAAGGGCACGCAGGACTACGCCGTCGCCGCGCTGCTTGAGCGCTACTTCGCAGCTGTGCCGGAGGGTGTTGTCAACGACCGATGGGGAGTGCCCTACTACGGCTTCCTCACCCGCGAATACATGGCCATCGACGACATCGTCGAGACGCCCTGGGAGGCGACCCGCGGGCTCGGCTTCTCGTTCGGCTACAACCAGGCCGAGAGCGAGGAGCACAGCCTCAGCGGCGCTGAGCTGATCCGGCTGCTCGTCGACGTGGTGTCGAAGAACGGCAACCTCCTGATCAACGTTGGCCCGCGGGCAGACGGCTCGATCCCGGAGCTTCAGGCCGCATCCATGGCCGAGATGGGCCGCTGGCTGCGCGCCCACGGCGAGGCGATCTACGGCACCCGCCCATGGGTCAGATTCGGCGATGGTGAGGTGCACTACACAGCGAAGGGCGAGACCGTCTACGCGCTGCTCGACCCCGCCGTCGGCCATCTTGCGGTGCCGCACGAGTTGGCCGGCAGACAGCTCAGGTGGCTGGGAGCCGACGGCGAACTCACCGTCGCGGCCGGTGACCGGGTGGACATCCCGCACGTGGTGCGCGACGAGCCCGTGGTGGTGGCGGAGTTCACGCCAACCGGCCGTGGATAGCTTTCGGCCACGGGTGAGGCTCCATTAGGCTGGCGGCCATGTTCCACAAGGTATTGGTCGCCAACCGAGGCGAGATCGCCGTTCGCGCTTTCCGTGCAGCGTACGAGCTCGGCTACAAGACAGTCGCAGTCTTCCCCTTTGAGGACCGCAAGGCGGACCACCGCGTGAAGGCGCACGAGTCCTACCTCATCGGTGAAGAGGGCCACCCCGTGCGCGCCTACCTCAGCATCGACGAGATCATCCGCGCCGCCAAGGAGGCGGGCGCAGACGCCGTCTACCCCGGCTACGGCTTCATGTCCGAGAAGCCGGAGTTCGCCAAGGCCTGCGAGGACAACGGCATCACGTTCATCGGCCCCTCGTCAGAGGTGCTCAGCATGGCCGGCAACAAGGTGCGCGCCTTGGAGCAGGCCCGCAAGGCCGGCGTCCCCACGCTGGATTCCTGCCCACCCTCCACTGATGTCGACGAGTTGGTCGCCGCCGCGGAGAAGATCGGCTTCCCGGTATTCGTCAAGGCAGTGGCCGGCGGCGGTGGCCGCGGCATGCGCCGGGTCGACGACGGGGCCAAGATCAAGGACGAGCTGCAGGCGGCCATGCGCGAGGCGGAGGCCGCGTTCGGCGACCCCACCGTCTACATCGAGCAGGCCGTGGCCGCGCCCCGCCACATCGAGGTGCAGATCCTGGCCGACGGCGAGGGCAACATCGTTCACCTCTTCGAGCGCGACTGCTCCATCCAGCGCCGCCACCAGAAGGTCATCGAACTGGCGCCTGCGCCGCACATCTCGCAGGAGCTCCGCGAGGCCCTCTGCGCGGATGCGGTGAAGTTCGCCAAGGCCATCAACTACTTCTGTGCCGGCACCGTCGAGTTCCTCGTCGAGACCGAGGGTGAGCGCGCCGGCCAGCACGTGTTCATCGAGATGAACCCGCGCATCCAGGTCGAGCACACCGTCACCGAGGAGATCACCGACGTCGACCTCGTCCAGGCGCAGATGCGCATCGCCAACGGCGAGACGCTGGAAGAGATCGGCATCCGCCAGGACGAGCTCCAGATCCGCGGCGCGGCCCTGCAGTGCCGCATCACGACGGAGGACCCGCTCAACTCGTTCCGCCCCGACACCGGCGTCATCACCGCCTACCGTTCGGCCTCCGGCGCTGGCATCCGTCTCGACGGCGGTACCACCGGCACCGGCGTCGAGATCAGCCCCCACTTCGATTCGCTGCTGGTCAAGCTCACCGCTCGCGCCCGCAACCTCGACATGGCCATCGCCCGCGCCAACCGCGCCCTGGCCGAGTTCCGCGTCCGCGGCGTGGCCACCAACATCCCGTTCCTGCGCGCCGTCCTCGAAGACCCAGATTTCCTGGCCGGAGGTGTCACCACCAGCTTCATCGACGAGCGCCCCTACCTGCTCAACGCCCGCACTCCGGCAGATCGCGCGACCAAGCTGCTGCGCCACATCGCCGAGGTCACCGTCAACAAGCCCCACGGCGACGCCCCCACCATGCTGGACCCGGCAGACAAGCTCCCCGAGGTCGACCTCCACACCGAATGCCCCGACGGCGCACGCCAGCGCCTGCTGGAGCTCGGCGCCGCGGGCTTCGCGAAGGAATTGCGCGACGCCAAGGCCGTGCGGGTGACCGATACCACCTACCGCGACGCGCACCAGTCGCTGCTGGCCACCCGGGTCCGCACGCGGGACCTCCTCGCCGTCGCCCCCACGCAGGCGCGCCTGCTCCCGCAGATGTTCTCCGTCGAGTGCTGGGGTGGTGCCACCTACGACGTGGCGCTGCGCTTCCTGGGCGAAGACCCGTGGGAGCGCCTCGCCAAGCTGCGCGAGGCCATGCCCAACCAGAACCTCCAGATGCTGCTGCGCGGCCGCAACACCGTGGGCTACACCCCGTACCCCACCGAGGTGACGCAGGCGTTCGTGGCTGAGGCCGCCGCCACCGGCATCGACATCTTCCGCATCTTCGACGCCCTCAACGACGTCGAGCAGATGCGCCCCGCCATCGAGGCCGTCCACACCACCAGCTCGGTGGCGGAGGTGGCGCTCTGCTACACCTCCAACCTCCTCGACCCCAAGGAGACGGTCTACACGCTCGACTACTACCTCCGCCTCGCGGAGAAGATCGTCGACGCCGGTGCGCACATCCTGGCCATCAAGGACATGGCCGGCCTGCTGCGCCCCGAAGCGGCACGTCGCCTCGTCACCGCCTTGCGTGAGCGCTTCGACCAGCCCGTCCACCTGCACACCCACGACACCACCGGCGGGCAGCTGGCCACCCTCATGGCGGCCATCGACGCCGGGGTCGACGCCGTCGACGTGGCCAACTCCGCGCTCAGCTCCACCACATCGCAGCCGCCCATGTCGGCGCTGCTGATGGCGCTGGATCAGACCGAGCGCCAGACTGAGCTCGATCCGCAGGCCGTGCTCGACCTCGAGCCCTACTGGGAGGCTGTGCGCAACCTGTACAAGCCGTTCGAATCCGGCCTGCCCGCCCCCACCGGCCGCGTCTACTCGCACGAGATCCCCGGCGGCCAGCTCTCCAACCTGCGCCAGCAGGCGATCGCGCTGGGCTTGGGCGAGAAGTTCGAGCAGATCGAGGACATGTACGAGGCTGCCGACAAGATCCTCGGCCGCCCCACCAAGGTCACCCCGTCGTCGAAGGTGGTGGGCGACCTCGCCCTGCACCTGGTGGCCGTCGGGGCAGATCCCCAGGAGTTCGAGGCGGATCCGCAGAAGTTCGACATCCCGGATTCCGTGATCGGCTTCCTCGCCGGCGAACTCGGCGAACCCGCAGGCGGCTGGCCTGAGCCCTTCCGCTCCAAGGCGCTGGGCGGCCGCAAACACCCCGTCCGCATCACCGAGGTCGCCGACGAGGACCTGAAGCTGCTGGAGAACGAGGGCCGCGAGCGTCAGGAGACGCTCAACCGCCTGCTGTTCCCCGGCCCCACGAAGGACTTCCTGCAGGCCCGCGAGGACTTCGGCGACATCTCCGTGCTGCCAACCATCCCGTACCTCTACGGCATGGAACGCGACAAGGAGTACGCCATCACGCTGGAGAAGGGCGTCACCCTGCTGGCTGGCCTTGAGGCCATCTCGGAGCCCGACAAGCGCGCCAAGCGCACCGTGATGACCCTGCTCAACGGCCAGATCCGCCCGGTGCGGGTGCGCGACCACTCGATCAAGTCCGAGGTCGCCACCGCTGAGAAGGCGGATCCGTCGAACAGGGGCCACGTGGCCGCACCGTTCAGCGGCGTGGTGACCCCCACCGTCGCAGAGGGCGACACCGTCGAGGCCGGCGCGCAGGTGGCCACCATCGAGGCGATGAAGATGGAGGCCTCCATCAACGCGCCGGTGGCAGGCACGGTCAAGCGCGTGGTGCTGCCCGGCCCCACGCAGCTCGAGGGCGGAGACCTGGTGCTCGTGCTGGAGTGAGGCCTACCAGCCGGCGACCACGGCGTCGAGCCGCTCGTCGGCCTTGACCACTTCGAGGACGCCGGCCACAGGCTCCAGCCATGCCCGCGATTCGTCGGTCAGCTCGGGATCTGCCAGCACGCGCCGGTACTCCTCCAGCGCCTCGACGGCGTGCACGCGCTTGGCGTAGCCCACCACCTGATCAGGCTGTGGGCGCAGTGGGATGGCCAGCGGCCGGTCTGCCAGCGAGCGCAGCGAGTAGTCGCTGTTGAGTTCCGCGCGCGCCAGATCCCACTCCACGCGGTCGAACGCGTCGCGGTCCCACGGGATGGTGCAACGTGCCGCGCTGAGTTCCTCCAGCCACACGGTGAGGAGCTGCCAGCTCTGCTCCAACCTGTCCGGCGGGATGTAGGCGCCGGTGAGCATGGTGTCGATGTCCACGCGCGAGGGCCGCGCAGGGTCCACCTCCGTGGCCGGATCTCGGCGCATCAACGGGGCGAACCAGCTCCGACGGGGGCGTGCGGGCGCAGGCATTCGTTCGGCTGCGACGGCGCGCAGGCGCTCCGCGAGCTGCGGCGGAGCGCGGAAGATGTCGCGCACGTCGTCGATCGAGATTGCGTAGACGACGAGCCCCTGCATGCATCCACGGTAGCCGCCGCGTAGTATCGACGCAGTGAATCCGAAAAGTCGTCGCATGATCGTCACGGGGGTGCTCGCCGCCCTCGTGATCTTGGCCATGCTCAGCGCCATCCTCCCGGCCTTTGCAGACGACATCCCCGTGCCTGCAGACGAGACCCCCATCGTGGGAATGGCCTACGATCCGGCGACGGAGCAGCTGTGGGTGGCCGGCCCGCGGGCGGATCGCGGCGTCATCGTCAACGCGGAAGGCACCACGGAGGTTGAGCTGCACGCCACGCTCGTCTCGGTGCAGGCCCTGGGCTGGCACGCGGACAGGCTCTGGTTGGGCGACATCGGTGACCCGGCCGCAGAGCGCGACCACATCGTCGTGTACCGGCTGGGTTCCACCGAGGGCGGGCGCAGCACGTATCACGCGTTCGACTACCGGTACCAGGACGGCCCGCGCGACGCGAAGGCGATGGCCATCTCCGGGCGCGGCAACATCTACGTCATCTCCGACGGCGACAACCCAGGCATCTTCCGAATCCGTGGCGAAGCCTCGCGGGAGCGGATGAACACCCTCGTGCGGGTCCACGACGCGCCTGCCGGCGTGACGGATGCCGTGTTCCTTTCCGACGGCACCACCTTGGCCCTGCGTTCTGCCAAGGGCATCGAATACATCGACGCCATGAAGTGGGAGCCCCTCTCCACCGAGACAATCGAGGGCGCCCCGGCAGACGAATCCATCGCCCTTGGCCCCGACGACCAGCTCTACGTGGGCGGCAACCCCAGCGTTCGCACCCACGAGGTGGTGGGCTCGTCGGTCTCCACCACGGTCTCCCCAGAGGCGTCGGAATCGCCCACCGCTGAGCCCACCCCCACGGGGTCGGCGTCGGCCACGGAGACGGCCGCTCCCGAGGAGCAAGCCGCCCAAGACGACGCGCCGGCGCGCTCCGGCACCATCATCGCGCTGCTGCTGGCCGCCGTCGTGGCCGTGGCGGCAGGCACGGTCACCTACTTCTGGCGCAATTGACCGGTCCCTGAGCGGAGCTGGTCCCTGAGCGGA
>JAUNUF010000099.1 GCA_030538315.1 Propionibacteriaceae bacterium | reverse complement strand
GGGTGCCAGAGCCGCAGGAAGAACAGGCGAGCTATGACGCGGACGACGAAGTGTCGTTCGAGGCGTTCGACCCCGCCCCGGATCCGCTGCGGGCTCCCACCTACGAGGCGGGCCCGGAGGAGATCGCGGCTGCTCTCGCCGGGGTCCCGGCGGGTTTGCCCGGCATGCCTCAAACTTCAGGGGTCTCCGTCCCCTCGCCGGCAGCCGTCGACGAGTTCGTGCCCGAGGAGGAGCAGGAGCCAGCGCAGGAGGATGACGAGGAGCTCGTGTTGGCCGCGCCCTGCACCAATGGCCACGCCAACGCACCGGGCAGCCACAGGTGCCGGATCTGCAAGTACCCCGTCGATTCCTCCAACCCCCGCCTGATCCGTCGACCCACGCTCGCGGGAGTGCACACCAACCGCGGTGATTTCGCCGACGTGATCTCAGGTGTGATCGTCGGGCGCGCGCCGGATGCCAGCAAGGGCCCTGCGGGCAGCTATCTGATGCGAGTACTGAGCCCTGGCAACGACATTTCCCGCAGCCATGTGCTGGTCTCCACGCAGGGCTGGAACGTGCACGTCACGGATCTCCATTCCACCAACGGCACCACGGTGCTGCCAGACGGCGAGGCGCCGTTCACGCTGCGCGACGGGGCCACCGTCGAGGTGTCGATCGGCACGGTGCTGGATCTGGGCGATGGAGTGTCGTTGAGGATCGAGCCTCCGCGCGGTTAGCGGTTTTCCGGCCGGAAACCCGCGGGAGTGACACCCCGCCGCCGTATCCTCAAGCTTGAGCTCAGGCGAGGAGGGCAAGGGTGAGGCAGCTGATCCCGGCTGGTCTGAGGAGGCGAGTGCTGACGCGCCTGTTCGGACGGGCCAACTCTGATCCCAGCAACGACCCGACCGAACCCATGCCGGCCGCCAACCCCGTGTGGCAGCCCCAACAGCCCGTTCCGCCCACCACACCCTCGCCGTCGCGGCCCGTGCCGCAGTGGATTCCGCTGCCCACGCCCACATCGGTCATCGGGCCATCCGTGAAGGCGGGCACCGTCGAGGGCAGAGGCGGGGGTGAGGGCTGGTACCTCCGGCTCGACGACGGCCGCGAGGTGGAACTCAACGTCACCGTGCTGTTGGGCCGCAACCCGCAGAAGGGCCCGGATGACCCCGAGGTGCACCTCGTGCCTGCATCCGGCGACGGGCGAATGATCTCCCGCACCCACGTGCTCATCGGCACAGATCCCCGCGGCGTCTTCGTCGTGGACCGCGGATCCACCAACGGCACGGCGCTGGTTACGGCCGCAGGCGTGCTTGAACCGTCGCCCGCGGGGGTGCAGACGCGCGTGGGGGAGGGCCGGCAGGTCAGCTACGGCAACCGCTGGTTCACCGTGCTCCGCCGCGACGCTGTGTAGCATCGGCACCATGCTGCTGAGCGACCGCGACATCCGCGCCGAAATCCATGCCGGGAACATCGTGCTGGACCCGTGGGATCCAGAGATGGTGCAGCCCGCGTCGGTTGACGTGCGGCTCGACAAGTGGTTCCGCGTGTTCGAGAACCACCGCTACCCGTCCATCGATCCCTCGCAGGAGCAGCCTGAGCTGACCCGCATGATCGAGGTGGAAGACGGGGAGCCGTTCGTGCTGCACCCCGGCGAGTTCGCGCTGGCCTCCACCTACGAGAAGATCACGCTCGGGGGCGCCGTCGCCGCCCGGCTTGAAGGGAAATCCTCGCTGGGGCGCCTCGGGCTGTTGACGCATTCGACGGCGGGCTTCATCGACCCCGGATTCTCCGGCCACGTGACGCTTGAGCTGTCCAACATGGCCACGCTGCCCATCAAGCTGTGGCCGGGCATGAAGATTGGGCAGTTCTGCTTCTTCCAGCTGAGCTCTGCCGCGGAGCATGCCTACGGTTCCCAGCGCTACGGCTCCAGGTATCAGGGCCAGCGTGGGCCCACGCCGTCGCGTTCCTTCCTCAACTTCCACCGCACCCAGGTGTGAGGCGCGGATGAGTGCTGGAAGGGGCGGCCTCGGGGGAATGGGCGGCGGCCGGGTGTTGGGTCGGCTTGCCACCGGCTCCGAGATCCGCGAACACAAGCTCGCCTCGGGCACCGCGCGCCGGGTCATCGCGTACGGCAAGCCCTTCACGTGGCTGATCGTCGGGTTCCTGGTGGCGGTCACGCTGGGCTCGGCGCTGTCCGTAGTGCCCCTGCTGCTGTTCCAACGCATCATTGACGACGGCGTGCTCGCCGGAAACGTGCGCCTCATCGTCATCCTGTCCTCCGCCGTGGCCGCGATGGCCCTGGGCTCCGCGCTGATCTCCATCCTCGAGCGCTGGACGTCGGCCCGGATCGGCGAGGGCCTGATCTACTCCATGCGCACGCAGATCTTTGACCACGTGCTGCGCATGCCCATCGCCTTCTTCAGCCGCTCGCACACCGGCAAGCTGGTCTCCCGGCTCCAATCCGACGTCAACGGGGCGCAGCAGGCGTTCACCTCCACCCTGTCGTCGCTGGTGTCCAACGGCGTCACCCTGGTGTTGGTGTTGGGCTCGATGCTTGTGCTCTCCTGGCCGCTGACCCTGGGTGCGTTGGTGCTGCTCCCCATCTTCATGATCCCGGCGGCCATGGTGGGACGCAGGCTGGCAGACCTGTCGCGGGATCGGATGCAGCAGCAGGCTGAGATGTCGGCCACCATGACGGAACGGTTCTCCGTCTCCGGCGCGCTGCTGGTCAAGCTCTTCGGCGACCATGCCACGGAGAACACCACGTTTTCCCGGCAAGCCAAGGCGGTTGCGGACACGGGCGTGAAGATCGCCATGACCTCGCGGGTGTTCATGACGGCGCTGACCTTCGTCGGCGCGCTGGCCACCGCGCTCTTCTACGGGTTCGGCGGCTACGGGGCGGTGCAGGGCGACCTCACCGTCGGCACATTGACGGCACTGGTGGCGCTGCTGGCGCGGCTCTACGGCCCGTTGATCCAGCTCAGCTCGCTGCGGGTCGACATCATGACGGCGCTGGTCAGCTTCGAGCGGGTCTTCGAGGTGCTGGATCTGAAGCCGCTCATCGTCGACGCGCCCGGCGCCCGGCCGGTGTCCGGCCCGCCCAGCGTGGTGTTCCGCGACGTGTGGTTCACCTATCCGGATGCGGAGCAGGTGTCGCTGGAATCCCTGGAACCGACGGCGTCCATCGGCGAATCCGCCAATCAGCCCGTGTTGCGCGGGGTCACGTTCACAGCTGAGCCCGGGCAAACCGTCGCGCTCGTGGGCCCATCGGGTGCTGGCAAGACCACCATCACCCATCTGCTGGCGCGCCTCTACGACGTGGATTCCGGCGCCGTCGAGATTGCCGGTTCAGATGTGCGGGAGGTGACGTTGGCGTCGCTGCAGAACGAGATTGGCTACGTCACGCAGGATGCGCACCTGTTCCACGACACCATTGGCGCCAACCTGCGTTACGCCAAGCCTGGCGCCACGGATGAGGAGCTGTGGGCGGCGTTGGAATCCGCGCAGATCGCAGGGTTGGTGCGCCGCTTGCCCGACGGGATGTCCACCGTGGTGGGCGAACGCGGGTACCGCCTCAGTGGCGGTGAGCGGCAGCGCTTCGCGATTGCCCGCCTGCTGCTGAAGGCCCCGCCCATCCTGGTGCTCGACGAGGCCACTGCCCATCTGGATTCTGAATCCGAGGCGCTGGTGCAGGACGCGCTGGACAACGCGCGGGAGGGCCGAACGTCCATCGTGATCGCGCACCGACTGTCCACCGTGCGCCACGCGGATCAGATCCTGGTGGTGGAGGGCGGCCGCGTCGTCGAGCACGGCACCCACTCGGAGCTGCTGGCAGCCGGTGGCCACTACGCCACGTTGTACTCCACGCAGTTCGCCGAGTAGCGCCACTCAAGCCACAAGGTTGCCCCAATGTGGGCGCGACTCTGGCCCTGCTACCGTGAGTCCGTCGACAAAGGGGTCACAATGTCGTTCAGCATGTCTGCTTCCGGTTTCCACAAGTACGTAACAACCAATGGGATTGTCGGGTGATCTCGCCGCGAGCCGCGGGCTTGGCTCCCGCTGTGCTGTCCATGGCCGTGCTGTCTGGCTGCCTCGGGGCACCAGCACCTACCCCGTCCGCCCCAAGCGTTTGGCCTGAACCCACCCCGTCGGCCAGTGCTCCTGAGTCCACCCCATCTGCCCATCTGCTCCTTGACGCTGCGGGCGTTGGGCTGGAATTCCCCGTCGTTGCTCTCGCTGCAGCGAAGCCGCTCACCCTTCCTCCTGCCGCGACGCTCGCACCAGCGCAGCCCGGACAGGACAATGCGATCCCTCTCAAGCTCGGCAACGACGAGATCCTGGTGGCCATCAGCCCCGCCGAGAACTATGCCGCCACTGATCCCCTCAAGAGCGAGCGGGTAGGGCTGCTCCGCGATGACGGCACCGTCAATCTCTTCGATGACACGGAAAGTGTTCGCTCCGACGGCTTTCTGCGCCAGACCTACGCCGGGGACATGGATGAGCGGTGGGCGGTGTGGATGGAGACAAGCTCCCGCAACATGTTCGAATCGAACTGGCGGCTGTTTGCGCACGAGATCGACGGGGGTCAACCCATCCTCGTCGCGGCTGCCGAAGACCAACGTGCCACCGCAACTGAGGTGCTACCACTGGTGGGAGGCGACCCATTCCCCCGGCTGTCACAAGGGCTCGTGTGGTGGTGGACGGCAACGGAACAGCCGGATGGCTCATTCCGCGTCAGGGTTCTTGCCGCCGATCCGGCAGGCGGTGGCGCCAAGGAGATGCTTCCTCAAGGGTATGGGATCTCGCCGGTTGCCGACGGCGTTGTTGCCGTGGAACTCACGGACGCGCCACAGGTCGAGACATCCCCGCAGCAGAGAGGGCTGGTTCTCATCGATGTCAGTGGAGCATTGACTGACTTGGTTCTAGTGGCTCCGGGGAGCGGCGGCATCAGAGCCGTGGCCTCTGACGATGACATTGTGGCCATTTTCATCGGAGACGCAGTGCTGATTCTGAACACGAGCGGACAGCCGCTAGCCCAGATCCCGATCCCTGAGGATCGGGCCGTCTGGGAATTGGCTGTGTGTTCTGGCCAGGTCGCATTCGTCCCCGCCACCTCTGGTGGAGACGGTGAAAGGGTGTTCATCTACGACACGGATACGCTCACGTTGTCTCTCATCGACGTTCCAGATGCAGGTCCATCAGTGGATTGCTCAGATGATCGCGTGAGCTGGAAACGTCTGGTTGGTCGTTGGTATTCAACCGAGATTGCCGAGTGGTGACGTGTACTCAGTTCAGTAGGCGTCGTCTGCTGCCACGTCTGCGCCATCGGCGCCGTCGAGCACGGCGGTGCTGCCGCTGAGGCCTAGACGGGTCGCGCCGGCCTCAACCATCTCGTTGGCCGCGGCGAAGTCGCGGATGCCGCCGGAGGCCTTCACTCCGAGACGGTCGCCGACGGTGTCAGCCATCAGCTTCACTGCGTGGGCGGACGCGCCGCCTGCCGGGTGGAAGCCGGTGGAGGTCTTCACGTAATCAGCGCCAGCGGCCTCGGAGGCCTTGCAGGCGGCGACGATCTCGTCGTCGGTGAGGGCCGCGGACTCGATGATCACCTTGAGCAGCACATCTGGCGCGGCCTCGCGCACGGCGCGGATCTCTTCCTCCACCAGATCAGCGCGGCCCTCCTTGAGGAGGCCGATGTTGATCACCATGTCCACCTCATCTGCACCCAGGCGGGCGGATTCGGCGGCCTCGGCGGCCTTCGCGGCGGCGGTGTGGTTGCCGGAGGGGAAGCCGCACACGGTGGCCACCTTGACGTCGCCAAGCTCCTCCGTGATGGGCAGCATGGACGGCGAAACGCACACGGAGAAGGTGCCGAGTTCGCGTGCCTCGGCGACGAGCGCGGCCACCTGGGCCTTGGTCGCGTCGGTCTTCAGGAGGGTGTGGTCGATCATCTGGGCAAGAGCCGAGCGGGTGATCTGCATGAGGGTCCTTTCGTTGTGAGCGATGTTACTGGGCGAGTGGAAAAGTGACGGTGAATGCGGTGCGGCCGGGGCGCGACGACACCATGGCCGAGCCGCCGAAGCCCTCGGTGATGGCGCGCACGATGGCCAACCCCAGGCCCGTCGATGGGACGGTGTGGTGGGTGCGTGCGTCGTCGGCCTTGGTGAAGCGCTCGAACACGCGGGGGAGGGTCTCCTCTGGGATGCCGGGCCCGTTGTCTGCCACCTCGATCACCGCGCGGTCACCGTGGCGGCGCACGCAGGTGCGCACGATGGTGCCGGGCGGCGTGTGGGTGCGCGCGTTGCTGAGCAGGTTGACCATCACCTGATGCAGCTGATCTGCATCCGCCATGACGATCACCTCCGGCTCTGGGATGTCGAGCTGCCAGTGGTGGTCACGGCTGGTGGCCTGGGCGTCGCTGACGGCGTTGAGCACCACCTCGACGGCGTCGACGGGCTTGGCTTCCACCTGCGTATCGGCGTCGAGCCGGGCGAGGAGGAGGAGGTCGTTGACGAGCTTGGTCATGCGTTGGGATTCGGCGTCGATGCGCTGGAGCGCGAAGGACTTCTCACCCTCCGGGGCGCGCTCCGCGAGCTCGCTGTATCCGCGGATGGCAGCCAGGGGGTTGCGCAGTTCGTGGGAGGCATCCGCCACGAAGCGGCGTAGCTTCACTTCTGAGGCTTCGCGGGCGGCAAGGGCGTTCTCGACGCGTTCCAGCATCTCGTTGAACGCCGCGGCCATGCGGGTGACCTCGTTGTTCTCCGGCAACGCGCCCACGGGAACGCGGGGCACCTCGACGCGGCCGCGCTCCAACTGCAGTTGGCTGACCTGATCCGCAGTGTTGGTGAGGGCGGCGAGGGGACGGGTTGCCCGGCTGAGCACTTCACGGGTCACGAGCGCGGTGACAGCCACAGCGGTGAGTGAGATGCCCAGCGCGAAGAGGGTGAGCCACATCAGCGAGCGGTCAATGTCTTCGGTGGGCAGCCCGACGACGACCGTGCCCAGGCGTGTCTCCCGGGCCTCCACCCGGTACTTGCCCATGCCGGGCAGGATCACGGTGCGCTTCACCTCGTCGACTGGCAGCTCGACCATCAGGAACACGGCCTCAGCGGTGACGGTCTCCACCTCGCCGTCCTGGATGACCGAGCCGTAGATGCGGCCATCGGGGGTCTTCAACGCGATGACGGTGCCGATGCGGTTGCCGGGAGTCTCGATGCCCGGCACGATGTCGCCGCTGGCCTGCCCGGGCACCCGGCTCTGACGCACCTGGGCGCCGTCGAGTTCGCCGTCGAGCTGGTTGTAGAGGATGGTGCCGGCCGCGAAGACCGTCACCAGGCTGACCACCAGCGCCAGCACCGCGACGGTGATGACCACCCGCGGTTGGATCTGGGCGGCGAGTGAGCCGCGTCGCTGGGGGCTCACGCGGGCCTGAGAACGTAGCCGGCGCCGCGCATGGTGTGGATCATGGGCTCGCGGTCTGCGTCGATCTTCTTGCGCAGGTAGGAGATGTAGAGCTCGACGACGTTGGCTTGGCCGCCGAAATCGTAGTTCCACACCCTGTCCAGGATCTGTGCCTTGGAGAGCACCCGCTTGGGGTTGCGCATCATGAAGCGCAGCAGCTCGAACTCGGTGGCGGTCAGCTTGATGGGCTCGCCGGCGCGGGTGACCTCGTGCGACTCCTCGTCGAGGATCAGGTCGCCGACGACGATCTGGGTGTCCGGCCGCACGGAGGTCGCGCCCGAGCGGCGCAGCAGGCCGCGGAGCCGGGCGATGACCTCTTCGAGGGAGAAGGGCTTGGTGACATAGTCGTCGCCGCCAGCGGTGAGCCCGGCGATCCGGTCTGAGACGCCGTCCTTGGCGGTGAGGAAGATCACCGGCACATCCGGATCCTCGGCTCGGATCCGCCGCATCACCTCGAGGCCGTCGAAGTCGGGCAGCATCATGTCGAGCACAAGGGCATCAGGCTGCGCCTCGCGTGCCACCTTCACGGCCTCGGTGCCCGTGGTGGCGGTGTAGACGTCCCAGCCTTCGTATCGCATCGCCATGGAGAGCAGCTCGATGAGGCTGGGCTCGTCGTCGACGGTGAGGATCCGGATGGGCGTCCCGTCCGGTCTGGTGAGGGGGTCAGCATGGGCCATTGCCCCATCGTCTCACCAAGACGTGGGCCAAAGCTATGGGTTTCCTGTGCGCCCCCTGTGTGCCGCGCTGAGGAGGGCTTTGGCGGCTTTGTGGGTAAATCCCCCAGGGGGTAATGTGGTTTATCGTAGGCTGCGACGAAGTCGGCAGCGTGTGACGACGTGAAACCCCCAAGCGTCCCCGCGGCCTGTGATCACATCCAGGCTGGTGACATTTCCACTTCGCGTTT
>JAUNUF010000098.1 GCA_030538315.1 Propionibacteriaceae bacterium | reverse complement strand
ACCGCGAAGTCAACGAGGAGCAGGGCGTGGCCGAGGCCATGATGGGCACCGGCGCACAGGGCGAGGAGAACGGCAAGATCCAGCTGCTGGCCCCGCTCAACGAGAACTCCACCATCGCCAAGTTCATCGACCGCAACGGCCCGGGCATGCAGCAGCTCGCCTACCGCGTGGCGGATCTCGACCACGTCAGCGCCGTCCTCAAGGAGCGCGGCATGCGCCTGCTCTTCCCCGAGGCCAAGCGTGGCACCGGGGGCTCCCGCATCAACTTCGTGCACCCCAAGGATGCGCGCGGTGTGCTGCTTGAGCTCGTCGAACTGCCCAAGGAAGCCGCAGAGCACTGAGCCCCGTGTGGCTCCAAGAACTGACGCCACCACCGACTAGGCTCTGATCCAGCCATATGGAAGGACTGCGCGGTGACTGATTCTCAGGACCTCGAAACCGAGGAGACCGGCCTCAACCTGTTCGACGACAGGGCTTCTGCGGTGGGGAGTTTCCCCAACTCGATGCTTGGCTACGACAAGCATTCCGTGGACAGCTACGTCCGGGAACTTGAGAACAAGGTTGCCGAGCTCAAGGCCCAGGTTCGGGAGAACGCCCGCGAAGTCCGCTACGTGCGCGAGTCCGTCGGCGACACGGATTTCAGCAGGCTCGGAGCGCACGCCACCGGGCTGTTGCGGGCCGCTGAAGCGCAGGCGGGCGATCTCATCGACCGTGCGCAGCATGAGGCGGAACGCATCAAGACCGAGGCGCGCCGCACGGCCGGCGCGCTGCGCGAATCGGCGCAGCAGGAAGCAGATGACGTGCGCCTCACCGGCCTGGCCGGCCTCCGTCAGCTCCGCCAGGAGCAGGCGGAGGCGGGCAAGTCCGTGCTGGAGATGGCGCGCCGTGACGGCGAGCTGATCGTCGAGGACGCCAAGGTACGGGCCAAGGCCCTCGTCGACGCGGCAACCGCTCAATCATCGAGCATGCTCGAGGCTGCTCGTGCTGATGCGAACCGCATTCTCAAGGAGGCGGAGCGCAAGGCCGCTGATCTGACCGCCGAGACGCAGCGGGTGGCGGAGAAATCCGCCGCAGATCTGGCCACCAACGCCAAGGCTGCTGATGACGCCATCGCAGAGCGCATCGCCCAGGCAGACAAGGACGCCGCTGCGGCAGCGGAGAGGGCCGCTGAGGCCCGCGAAGAGGCCCAGCAAATCCGCGCAGATGCGGTGAAGACTGCGGAGGAGATCCGCATGATGGCCACCCGCCAGAGCGAAGAAACCCTCGACGTGATGCGGCAACGGGCCCGCGCGGCGGAGGAGGATCTCGAAGAGAAGGTGGCCTGGCGCAAGGAGCAGTTGGAGCGAGACATCGCTTCGCTCGAAGCCCGCCGTGCCAACGCGCTGGCACAACTGGGCGACCTGCGGGCTTTGGCTGAGGAATCCGAGACCACCATCATCACTAGGAACGAACCACAGCCGTGACAGAGGCTCCGGGGGCCGAGCCCCGCCGCAAGCGACTACCGCGGGTCATCGGGCGCGTCTTCGGAACCACTGCGCGCGGCGCGCGCAAGATCCTGACTCCTCTCCCCGAGGAGGTCATCGAGCCGGTCCCGCCCACCATCCACATCACGGAGGAGCGCACCTACTCCCCCTTCGCCGTGGGCTTCCTCGGCGCCATCGGTGTCTTCGTCGCGCTGGCCTTGGCCCAAGCCGTACTCACGGTCCAGAGCGTCCTCATCCTCGCGGTGCTGGCTCTGTTCCTGGCCCTTGGCCTCAGCCCCGCCGTCGATTTCATGGTGAGGCTCCGGATGCCCCGCGGCTTCGCCGTCACGCTCGTCGCCGTGATCCTGCTGGGCGTGATGGCGCTGGGCGTGACGGCTCTGGTGCCCATCATCACCGAACAGGCCACCAACCTCAGCCGCCAACTGCCAGGCATGTTGCAGAACCTCCTCAACCACCCCGTCCTCGCCGAATGGGAGCAGCGCGACGAGGTGCTCAAACGTGCCCAGGAGTTCATCACCTCGGGCGCGCTCATCGAGAATCTCTTCGGCGGCATCATGGGCGCCGGCAGGCTGGTCGCGAATCTGGTGTTCTCCGTGATCGTGACGCTGGTCCTCACCGTGTACTTCCTGGCCTCCCTGCCCACCATCAAGGAGACCATCTACGCGCTTGCGCCAGCCAGCCGTCGCCCTCGCGCCCGCTACCTCGCAGACGAGATCTTCCGCGGCGTGTCCGGTTACATCACCGGCATGTTCGTGATCGTCGCCATCGCGTCAGTCTGCGCGTTCATCTTCATGAACATCGCCGGGTTGGGCGCCTACTCCCTGGCGCTGGCCTTCGTGGTGGCCATCTTCTGCTTCATCCCGCTCGTCGGTTCGAGCCTCGCCATGGTCACCGTCGCAATCGTGGGCTTCGCCGTGAATCCCACCATCGGCATCGCCACCATCATCTACTTCCTGATCTACCAGCAGCTCGACGCCTACGTGCTGTACCCCAACGTGATGAAGCGCACGGTCAAGGTGCCCGGGGCGCTCGTGGTGCTCTCCGCCATCATCGGCGGCATGCTGTTCGGCGTCATCGGAGCGGTGATCGCCATCCCCACCACCGCCGCCGTGCTGCTGCTGTACCGGGAGATCGTCCAGCCCGCCCTCGACGCCTCGTGACAGCGCGGGGCACTGGTCCAGCCTGATAGGTTGGACTGGTGCGTTTGGTCATTGCGCGATGCCAGGTTGATTATGTGGGGCGGCTCACCGCCCACCTTCCCTTGGCCACCCGCCTCATCCTCGTGAAAGCTGATGGATCCGTCTCGATCCATGCCGATGACCGCGCCTACAAGCCGCTCAACTGGATGAGCCCGCCCTGCACCCTATCCGTCACCCAGCCAGATCCTGAAGCAGCAGAGCAGTTGGGGATCAACGAGGTGTGGCAGGTGCGGTCGAAGGACGGGGACACCCTGCACATCTCGATCGCCGATGTGCTGCATGACTCAGCCCACAACCTCGGCGTGGATCCCGGCCTGCAGAAGGACGGAGTCGAGGAGAACCTGCAAGCGCTCCTGGCCGAGCACCCCGCCACGCTCGGTGAGGGGCTGAAGCTGGTGCAGCGCGAATACCTCACCCCCATCGGCCCCGTTGACCTGCTGCTTCGTGAAGATGCAGGCTATGTCGCCGTCGAGGTGAAGCGACGCGGTGAGATCGACGGCGTGGAGCAGCTCACCAGATACCTGGAGCTGATGAACCGAGACCCTCAGTTGGCACCGGTGCGCGGCATCTTTGCTGCCCAGCAGATCAAGCCGCAGGCCCGCACCCTGGCCACAGACCGCGGCATCGAATGCAGGTTGATCGACTACGACGCCCTCCGCGGGCTCGACAACTCGGACGAGCGGCTGTTCTGATGGCACGGCGACCCTCGAAGCACCTGCGCCCACCACGCCCGCTGCTCTCCGGCGGCGCGCAGCAGAGGGTGCATCGTCGGGGCGTCAGCTTCATCGTGCGGGGCGTACCCGCCCACCGCGCAGAGAAGGAGTACCGCTGCCCGGGCTGCCAGCAGCGGATCGCCCCCGGCACGGCCCACGTCGTGGCGTGGCCGGAGAGCGGGGCCTACGGCCTCGCCACGGGGTTGGATGCCCGGCGCCATTGGCACACTCATTGCTGGGGACAGGCATGACCACACAACTCAATCACTCCATCGTCGGCTCCGGAGAGCACACCGCGGTGTTCCTTCACGGGCTGTTCGGCCAGGGCAAGAACTTCGGCTCGATCGCCACCTCGCTGGCAGATGTGGCCACCAGCTACTTGGTGGACCTGCCCAATCACGGCCGCTCCCCGTGGACCGAGACATTCTCCCTCGACAACCAGGCCGCCGAGGTGGCCGAATGGATCTATCAGACGTTCGACCACCCCGTCGCGCTGATCGGGCACTCGCTGGGTGGCAAGATCGCCATGCGCGTGGCGCTGCAGGCCCCGGAGCTGATCGAGAAGCTCATGGTGGTGGACATCTCCCCGGCCCGCAACGTGGAGGCCGCGCAGTTCGTCAACCTCGTGGCTGCACTGCGGCAACTGGATCTCGAGGAAGTCCGCAGCCGGACGCAGGCGGATGACGAGCTTGAAGAGCTCATCCCAGACCGGACGGTGCGTCGCTTCCTCCTGCAGAACCTGCATCACAAGGACGGCGTGTGGTTCTGGTTGGCCAACCTCGACCTGCTGGCCGATTCACTCCACGCCGTGGGCGGATGGCCGGCCATCGACGGCGAATATGACGGGCCGGTGGTCTGGGTGGCAGGTGGCCGCTCGCCGTACATCCTCCCCGAGCACGCCGAGCCCATGCTGCGCCTCTTCCCGCGGACCCGTCAGGTCACCCTGAAGAACGCAGCGCACTGGGTGCATGCGGATGATCCCGAGGCCTTCACCACGGTCGTGCGGATGTTCCTGACACAGGGCTGAGGAGCTACCCACCGAGCAGCGTGGGGATCTCCTGGCTCAGCACGAAGATGCCCATCACCAGGACGAACACGCCGAAGCCCTTCCTCAGCGCCTTCTCCGGCACCACACGGGTGAGCCGAGCCCCGAGAAGAGCGCCGAGGATCGCGGTTCCCGTCACACCCAAGACGAGCGGCCAGGGGATGCTCACGGTGGTGAGGTAGCCGGCCAAGCCGGCGAACGACTTCATGGAGATGACCAGCAGTGAGGTTCCCACTGCCACGGGCATGGGCAGCCCGCCCAGCAGCGCCAGCGCAGGCACGACCAGGAAGCCGCCGCCTGCGCCCACGAGGCCCGTCACCATGCCGACGACGAGGCCCTCGATGATGATCTTGCCCATCGGGAGTTGCTCCTTCTCCTCGGCTGAGGCCTTGTTGCGGCGGCCCCGGAGCATGGCGACGGCAGTGGCGATCATCATGACCGCGAACAGCAGCATCAGGATCACGCCGGGAATGTAGCCACCGGCCAGCCCACCGATGAAGGCGCCGGCCATGCTTGCGACGCCGAAGATCAGCCCCGTGCGCCACTGGACGTTGCCGGCCCTTGCGTGGGTGAAGGTGCTCATGATGGACGTGGCCCCCACCACAAAGAGAGAGGACGCGATGGCCTGTTTCGGCTCCATCCCTGCGACGTAGGTCAGCAGCGGAACGGTGAGGATGGAGCCGCCGCCCCCGAGCAGCCCCAAGGAGAGGCCGACGGCGACGGCGAGAACCAGTACCAGGATGGTGGTGGTCAACTACTTGGCTTCCTGGTACTCAACCCAACCCAGCCAACTGCCCTCGAGCTCGACCACGTCGTAGCCCTTCCTGCGCAGAGCGGAGGCGGCCACTGCGTTGCGGACGCCGCTCTGGCAGTAGGACACGATCCGGCCGTCCTCAGGCAACTCGTCGAGGTTCCAGAGCACTCGGCCGCCGCTCAGCTGGTAGGCGCCGGGGATGGAGCCTGCGGCGAACTCCGTCTTGTTGCGGACGTCGAGCAGCATCGCGCGCTCGTAGCCCTCGAGCTCGGCCGGCTTGATGACGCTCGGCTTGTTCTGGGGCAGCCCATCCAGGCTGGTGGTGTAGCCGCGGAGCTCATCGATGCCCACGCGGATCAGGTGCGCCCGGTACTCGTCGGCCTCATCGGAATCGGCGGCGAGCACGATGAGGAAGGCCGTGTCCGTCTCCGGGTCGTAGACCCAGGAGCCGTAGGTCGCGGCCTTGCCGATGCCCGGCACGTTGACGGCCCCCTTGACGGTGCCTTCATGCACTTGGCTCCAGGAGCGGGTGTCCATGAGGATGGCCGAGCCGTCCTCGATGCGTGCAGACAAGGTCTCGGCATCCAGCTCAGGCAGTGCCGGCAGCGGGTATCCGAGCACGGCGGGGCCAGACTTGTTCTGGCGCTTCATGCGGCCGAAGTAGGCGTGCGCATCGGGCTGCCCATCGAGCAGCTCGTCGACGAAGCCCTGCTCGTCGTCATTGGCCAGATAGGGCGCCCACCAGGCGTAGGTGCGTTCGTAGCCCACCGTCGTCGATGGCAGCGCGCCCAGCGCCTTGCCGCACGCGCTACCAGCCCCATGGGCCGGGTAGACCTGCACGTGATCTGGCAGGTCGAGGAAGACGTTCTTGAGGCTGGCGAAGATCTGCTTCGCGCCGCCGAAGCGGGTGTCGATGCCGCCGGCCGCCTCGTCGAGCAGATCGGGACGGCCAAGATCGCCCGAGAACACGAAGTCCCCCGAAAGCAGGTACCCGGGAGCGTCGGCGAAGGCGCCGTCGGTGATCAGGAACGAGAGGTGCTCCGGCGTGTGACCGGGCGTGTGGCGGGCCTCGATGGTGATGTTGCCCAGCGTGATGGTGTCGCGGTCGAAGAGCCGGATGCCGTCAAAGCCGTACTGCCAATCCTCGCCGCCCTCGCCCGAGATGTAGATCTCCGCGCCAATGGCAGCAGCCAATTCGCGGGTGCCCGAGAGGTAGTCGGCGTGGATGTGCGTTTCGGTGACGGCGACGATCTTCATGTTGTGGTGGGCGGCCAGTTCGAGGTACTCGTCGATGTCGCGACGAGCGTCGACGACGACAGCCTCGCCCTTCGCCTGGCAGCCAATCAGGTAGCTGGCCTGGGCGAGATCCTCATCGTAGAAGCGGTGCAGCAGCATGGGGATTCTCCTCGGAGTCGGTGATGACTCCGAGTATGACACATACCCCCGGGGGTATCAAGCGATGTGATTATCCAAGCGTTACAGAGGTGATCTTGGCCTCAGCAATCGGGGAGGTCCCATCGCCTGCATCGACGCCCTGAGCTGCGATCCCACCGACGACGTCGATGCCGGCCTGGTCCATCACACCGAAGACGTTGTAGAGCGGATCGAGCTGCGAATCCGCGTAGACGAGGAAGAACTGGGACCCGTTGGTGTCGCGCCCTGCATTGGCCATCGCCACGGTGCCCGTCGGATACGCGCCCTTGCCCATCGACTTGATGGCCTCCAACTCATCGGCGTAGCTGTACCCGGGACCACCCCTGCCCGTCGCAGACGGGTCACCGCACTGGAGCACGAAGATGCCGTAGTCGGTCAGCCGGTGGCACACGGTGTCGTCGAAGTACCCCTGCTCCGCCAGCGAGACGAACGAGTTGACGGTGCACGGGGCCTTGGACCGGTCCATGGTGATCGTGATGTCCCCGGCGGTCAGATTGAGGGTCGCCGTCACGGTGCCCTGCGTTGGCACCCCGCTGGTCGGCGGCGGGTCAACGGCCTTGGCAGGGCTGCCAGCGGGCGGATACTCGCAGGTGGTCGTGCCCGCGGCATCGACGGGGCCGGTGTTGGATTGGTTCGCATCCGTGCACCCCGCCAGAGCGATGAGGGCGGCCACGGGAATCAGGGCGAGAGCAGTCTTACGCACCCACTCACCTTGGCATAGATTGGGACCATGGTCACACTGTCGAAGATCTATACCCGCACCGGGGACGCTGGCAACACCCGTCTTTCGGACAACTCTGAAGTCCGCAAAACAGACCTTCGGGTCGAGGCGTACGGCCACACGGATGAGGCAAACTCCGCGATCGGCGTCGCCGTCGCCTTGGGCGGCCTGCCCGAGCGCGTGGTGGAGATGCTGGATCTGGTGCGCAACGAGATCTTCGACGTGGGCGCAGACCTCTCCAACCCGCTGGATCCAGATCCCAAGTGGCCGCCGCTGCGCATCGAGCAGTCGTCCATCGACCGCCTTGAGGCCTACTGTGACGAGCTGCAGGAGGATCTCCCGGTGCTGCGGAGCTTCATCCTGCCTGGCGGCACGCCGTCGGGTGCCCAACTCCACGTGGCGCGCACCATCGCCCGCCGCGCTGAACGCGCCGCCTGGGCCTGCGCCGAGGAGCATGGGATCGATTGCGACGGTGGGGTGAACTCGTTGGCGATCACCTACCTGAACCGCCTGTCCGATCTGCTATTCATCATGAGCCGGGCCACCAACGGTACGGATCACGAGGTCCTGTGGGTCCCTGGCACGGACCGAGAGAAGCCCGCCAAGAACCGCTGAGCTGTTCCACAGAGGTGAGTTGGGTGCTACGGCAGCGGTGGAGAAGGCGGGGAATCTGCGCTACCGGGGATGTAGAACGACCCGGGAGGCGACGACTCGAGCCAACTCATCAGCGCAAGCACATCGTCGCGGCTCATCGACAGCGATGCATCGTCGCCGGTGACGTGATCACGCAGCGTGACGATCATCGCGCCCTCGAACAGCGCGATGGCTTCGAGGCCAGCTGGTGGGCGCTGGTTGACGTAGAACGTGCCCACGCGGGAGAAGGTGCGCTTCGGGCGGATGCTGAGGGAGAACGCCCGGAACCATTCGAGGTACTCACCGCGATACCTCGCCATGCCCAGTACCCACCCCGAGCCGGGAGTCTTCTCACTCAGGCGGTAGGCGCAGTCGAAAAGGCCGCCCTGGCCCGTGAGCCAGCGGCGGCGGAGGTAGAGCAGGACGAAGGGCAGCAGGA
>JAUNUF010000097.1 GCA_030538315.1 Propionibacteriaceae bacterium | reverse complement strand
CTCGGTCGTGGGTGCGGTGTCTGCGTGGGGGCACTAGGTGGGCTCCGCGTGCTCGTTCCTCGCACCTGTGTCGGTCAGGGACCGGTCGAGGGTTGCTGCGTGCTCGTTCCTCGCACCTGTGTCGCTCAGGGACCAGTCGGCCGTCTGGGCGCTGAATGCGGGGATGAAGAACTGGTTGATGTAGGCGACGACCTCGGCGCGGGGGCGGCGCAGGTTGGTGATGATCCAGCGGTCCGCCACGGCCCAGATGAAGCCGACGGCGCCGTGGGCCCAGATGTTGGCGGGTTCCTCGCTCAGGCCTTCGCGGCGCAGCCAGGCGCGCATGGATTCCGAGACCTGGTTGCCAATCCGGGTGGTGATGGAGCCCACGGGATCAGAGGTGGGGGTGTCGCCGGTGGGGCGGGAGGCCACGAAGAAGTACAAGTTGCGATCTCGCTCCACGACGGCGAGGTAGGCGTCGGCCAGTGTGGCGACCAGTTGCGCCGGGTCCATGTGCTCCGTCTCCTCGAGGGGGAGCTTGCGCAGGATGAAGTCGTGCACCGAATCAATGACTGCCTGATACAGGCCAGCCTTGTCTCCGAAGTGGCGGTAGAGCACGGTCTTCGACGTGCCTGAGGCGGCCGCGATCTCATCCATCCCGATCCCGGGGCCGTGCTCACGAATGGCCTTCACCGCGCTCTCCACGAGCGCGCGACGCCGCTGGGTGTTGTGTTCCTCCCAGCGCGTTGCGCGGCCATCGGCCACCGGCAGGGCAGCCTCGGCGGCGCTTTCTGCCGCGCCCGCAAGGGGCTCAACGCTGTTCATGTAAATTAAGGTACCGGAAACTTTGCGTACCTGCTACCCTCATTCACAGATAATTTTTTCCGCTACGGAGGACAACACTCATGAACCCACGTACCGCGGTGGTGGTCGGTGGCAACCGCACCCCCTTCGTCAAGGCAGGCGGCAAGTACGCCGTCGCCTCCGCCCAGGATCTCCTCACTGCCGCGCTCGACGGGCTGGTTGCCCGCTTTGGGTTGGCCGGGCAGAAGGTCGACGAGGTGGTGGCCGGCGCCGTCCTCAAGCACACCCGTGATTTCAACCTGACGCGTGAGGCCGTGCTGGGCTCGGCGCTTTCGCCGCTCAGCCCCGCGTGCGACCTGCAGCAGGCGTGCGGCACCGGCCTTGAGGCCGTGGTCTACGCATCCAACAAGATCCGTCTGGGGCAGGCTGATGTCGCCATCGCTGGCGGCGTGGATTCGGCATCGGACGCGCCGATCGTCGTGACCGAGCCCCTGCGCAAGGCCTTGCTGCGGCTCAACTCCGCTCGCACGGTGGGGGCGAAGCTGTCTGCTCTGTCGAAGATCCGCCCGGCTGATCTGATGCCGGTGCCGCCAGCCGTGGTTGAGCCCCGCACTGGGTTGAGCATGGGCGAGTCCCAGGCGCTGACCACTGCGAAGTGGGGAGTTTCCCGCGAGGAGCAGGACGAGCTGGCGTTCCAGAGCCACCAGAACCTGGCCAAGGCGTGGGACGAGGGCTTCTTCGACGACCTCGTCACCCCCTACCTGAAGGTGGCCAAGGACGGCATCCTGCGGCCTGAGACCACCGTCGAAGCACTCGCGAAGCTGCGCACGGTGTTCGGCAAGGACAACCCCACCATGACGGCTGGCAACTCCACGGCGCTCACCGACGGCGCGGCCCTGGTGCTGCTGGCCGAGGAGGAGCATGCGCGCGCCAAGGGTTGGCCGGTGCTGGCAAAGGTGGTGGATGCGCAGGTGGCTGCGTCGGATTACGTCACGGGTTCTGAGGATCTGCTGTTGGCGCCGGCTCGTGCCATTCCTGAGCTGCTTTCGCGCAATGGGTTGACGCTGCAGGATTTCGACTTCTACGAGTTCCACGAGGCGTTCGCATCGACGGTGCTGGCCACGCTGAAGTCGCTTGAGGAGCAGGGCTTGGGTGCGGTGGACCGCTCGAAGGTCAACGTCAAGGGCTCCTCGCTCGCCGCGGGCCATCCCTTTGCCGCCACGGGCGGGCGCATCGTCGCCTCGCTGGCAAAGATGCTCGCCGCCAAGGGCCCGGGTTCCCGCGGCCTGATCTCGATCTGTGCAGCCGGCGGCCAGGGTGTCGTCGCAATCCTGGAGGCCTGAGCATGAGCGCACTGGAAATGATCTACGGCACACCCGCGGGCAAGTTCATCGCCAAGAAGATGGGGCTCACGGAGCCGCCGCGCCTGCGCCGCGGGCGCACCATGCCCACCGGGCCGGTGGTGCTTGGTGAGCTTGAGGGCGCTGGTTTGGGCCGCGAGGTCTTGACCTTGTTGGGTGTGACGCCAGGTCAGCCGCTGCTGGACCTGGCGGAGAACCGGACCCCGGACCAGAAGGGTCGCCAGCAGCCACCCCGCTACCAGCAAAAGCCGGGTGCGCTGCTGATCGACGCCACGGGCGTTCGTGAGATCGCGCAGCTCGAGGGCTTCCGTCAGCTGCTGCGCCCCGTGATGCGGGGGCTGGAGCCGTCGGGTCGCGTGATCATCCTGGCCACGGATGCTGCCGAGGTT
This sequence comes from Propionibacteriaceae bacterium, assembly GCA_030538315.1. Lineage (GTDB taxonomy): Bacteria > Actinomycetota > Actinomycetes > Propionibacteriales > Propionibacteriaceae > Arachnia. The sequence goes on along the minus strand of JAUNUF010000097.1, from coordinate 5,936 downwards.
GAGGGGTTGGAGGCCAAGGCCGTGGCCCAGGGGATCGACGGCATCAACCGCACCGTCGCGAAGGAGCTGCGAGGCGGCGCCACGTCGAACCTCGTGTTCGTTGAGGGTGGAGCTGGGGCTGCAGATCTGGCGTCGACGGTGTCGTTCCTGCTGGAGGGCCGCTCGGCGTTCGTGTCGGGTCAGACGTGGCGGGTGGGGCCGGCGAAGGTCGCCCATGAGGTTTCTGCTCGTCCGTTTGCGGGGCGTGTGGTGGTCGTTACAGGTGCCGCGCGCGGTATTGGTGCGGCGATTGCCCGCACGTTTGCCCGCGACGGGGCCGAGGTGGTCGCCGTCGACATCCCGCAGGCTGGGGACGCGCTGGCGAAGGTCGCCAACGAGATCAAGGGTTCGGCGCTGCAGTTGGACATCACGGCCGCGGATGCCGGGGAACGGATTGCCGGGCACATCGCGCAGGTGCATGGTGCGGACAAGAAGATCTGGGCCATCGTGCACAACGCGGGCATCACCCGAGACCGGATGTTGGCCAACCTCGACGAGAAGCTGTGGGGCTCCGTGCTCGACGTGAACCTCGCCGCGGAGATCCGCATCAACGACTTCCTGCTGGGCAACGACGTGCCGGGTGGGTTCGCGGATGAGGCGCGGATCGTGGGGATCGCCTCCACCTCCGGCGTGGCCGGCAACAAGGGCCAGACCAACTACGCGGCGTCCAAGGCCGGCGTCATGGGTCTGGTGTGGGCGATGGCAGATGAGCTGGCGGACCGGCCCATCACCACCAACGCGGTGGCTCCGGGCTTCATCGAAACTGAGATGACCGCGGCCATTCCGTTCGTGCAGCGGGAGATCTTCCGCCGCACCAACTCGCTCAGCCAGGGCGGCAACCCCGTCGACGTGGCGGAGACTCTCGCCTACCTGTGCGAGCCGGCCTCCGGCGGTGTCGACGGGCAGGTCATCCGGGTGTGCGGCCAGAATCTGGTGGGTGCCTGATGGGCCGAGATGTCGTTGAACTGCGGCAGATGCCGGATGTCAACAAGCTGTTGCTCAAGGCATTGACGGGGGCGGTGACCAAGAAGGGGCGCAAGGCCGAGCTGCCGAACCGCTCGTTCCTGATGCTGGGCCACCAGCAGGACGTTGCCGGATTGGCTGCGTACTGCCGTGTGACCGGCTTCAGCGTGCGCGACGAGGTGCCCGCCACGTGGCTGCACGTGCAGACGTTCCCCATGCAGGCGGCGTTGATGGCGGAGGATTCCTTCCCGTTCTCGCTGGCTGGGCTGGTGCACGTCACCAACACCATGACGCTCCACCGCCCGGTGAAGGTGGGGGAGAAGCTGCGCATGGCCGTGCGGGCGGAGAACCTGCAGCCGCACGCGAAGGGCGCGACGTTCGACATGGTGGGCGAGATCCACTCTGGAGACGAGCTGGTGTGGAGCGGTTCCTCGAACTACCTGGCGTCAGGGGCGAAGGTGCCGGGGTCGCCTGGTGAAGCGGTGCGGTTGAAGGCGCCGGAAGTGTCGCCGTCGCAACAGTGGCGCCTGCCGGGCGACTTGGGCAGGCAGTACGCGAAGGTGAGCGGGGATTCCAACCCCATCCACCTGTACCCGCTGACGGCGAAGCTGTTTGGCTTCCCGCGTCCGATCATTCATGGGATGTGGACGCACGCCCGGGCCATCGCGGCGCTGGGCGGTGGGTTGCCTGATGCCTACTCGGTGAAGGTGCAGTTCGCGAAGCCGATCCTGCTGCCTGGCAAGGTCGGGTTCGCCGCGGCTGAGTCTGACGGTGCCTGGACGTTCGCCGTCGTGAATAGGGAGGGGAAGCCTCACTTGGTGGGCGAGTTGTCGCCTGTCGCCGGCTGAGGCGCGAATCTTCGACAGCGTTATTCCTGCACATCTTCGCCATGCAGCGACATGTGCAGGAATAACGCTGTCACTTGTCTTGCTTCAGCCAGGCCACGGTGTCGGCGAGGGATTCCGCCAGCGGGCGGGGGCGGTGGCCCAACTCTCGGGTGGCTTTCGAGTGGTCGAAGTTCGACGGTGCCGCCAAGGTGTGGAGCGAGTAGCTGGTGAACAGCGGGGCCGCCTTGCGTAGCTTCGCCGAGAACTCCGCGAGCGGTGCGAAGGTCTTGGCCAACCACATGGGAACCACCGCCGGTGGGCGGCGGCCCGTGAGTTGGCTCACGACGCCCGCGATCTCCGGGACGGAGGCGTAGTGGCCGCTGATGATGTAAGGCTCGCCGTCGCGGCCCCGCTTCTGGGCCTCGATGATGGCGCTGACCACGTCGCGGACGTCGACGAAGTCGTAGCCGCCGGGAACAACCACCTTGAGCTGCCCGGACGCCAGATCTCGCACGAGGCGGGTGAGGTGGGAATCGTCGAAATCCCCAGGGCCGGTGATGCCAGCTGGGTGGATGATGATGCGTCGCATCCCGGTGCCATCGAGGACCAGCTGCGTTGCTTCCGCCTTGGTACGCGCATAGCCGCCGATCACGGCTTCTGGGTCGAAGTGGGTGACCTCGCGCATTGTGCCTGGCTTCTCTGGAATTGCGTGCACGCTGCTGATGTGGATGAACGTGCCCGCCCCGGCGCGCTTCGCGGCCTCCAGCATGTTGCGGGTGCCTTCCACGTTGACCTTCTGGAGCATGGGTGAGACGACCCCCGCAATCGAGACCATCCCCGCGCAGTGGACCACAGTGATGGGGTGGGGCAGCCCCTCGAAGGCGGCGGGGAGGGTTTCGGGCTTGGTGATGTCGATGACCACCTGCTCGCATTCAAGGCCCTTGAGCGCCTCCCTGTTGCGTCGGATGCCTGCGCGCACATGTTCACCTCGAGCCAACAGTTCACGCACGAGGACATTGCCGAGGAAGCCGCCCGCCCCTGTGATCAACCAACTACCTGCCTTCGCCATGCTTGGCAGCGTAGGGCACGAGCCTGGGTTCCTTGGATGCTTGGGGGTTTCGACGCGATCGCGCTCCTCGCAAGCTCGGATGCGATCGGCTCAACCAGCGGTGCGGGATCGCGCTCCTCGCAAGCTCGGAAGCGATCGGCTCAACCAGCGGGTGGCGATAGGCTTAGGGCCCATGAGCGTCCCCAATGTGCTGGCCAACCGTTACGCGTCGACGCAGATGCGTGGCATCTGGGCCCCAGAAGCCAAGATCATCTCCGAACGCAAGCTGTGGCTGGCGGTGCTTCGCGCCCAGCGAGACCTCGGCGTCGACTTCGGTGGCGCCAACGCTGACGAGGTGATCGCGGCGTACGAGGCGGTCATCGATCAGGTGGATCTGGCCTCCATCGACGCCCGTGAGCGCGTCACCAAGCACGACGTGAAGGCGCGCATCGAGGAGTTCAACGACCTCGCGGGCTTCGAGCACATCCACAAGGGCATGACCTCGCGGGATCTCACGGAGAACATCGAGCAGCTGCAGGTGCTGGAATCGCTGCAGGTCATCCGGGTGCGGGTGGTGGCGGCACTGGCCGAGCTTGCGCGCCTGGCCACGCAGTACGCGGATCAGCCGCTCACCGGGCGCTCCCACAACGTGGCGGCGCAGCTCACCACGCTGGGCAAGCGCTTCGCGACCGCAGCGGATGAGCTGCTGGTGGCGCTTGCGCGCCTGGACGACCTCATTGGCCGCTACCCGGCGCGTGGCATCAAGGGCCCCGTCGGCACGGCGCAGGACATGCTGGATCTCCTCGGTGGCGACGCCGAGAAGCTCGCTGAGTTGGAGCGCCGGATCGCCGATGAGCTGGGCTTTGCTGACGTCTTCACGTCGACGGGCCAGGTGTACCCGCGGTCGCTGGATTACGACGCGGTGACCGCGCTGGCGCAGGTGGCGGCGGCGCCGTCGAACGTGGCCACCACCATCCGCCTGATGGCCGGCATCGAGCTGGTGACCGAGGGGTTCAAGGAGGGCCAGGTTGGCTCCTCCGCCATGCCGCACAAGATGAACACACGCTCCTGCGAGCGGGTCAACGGCCTGGCGGTGATCGTGCGCGGCTACGTGTCCATGGTGGGTGAGTTGGCGGGCGACCAGTGGAACGAAGGCGATGTGAGCTGCTCCGTGGTGCGCCGTGTGGCGCTGCCAGATGCGTTCTTCGCGCTGGATGGCCTGTTCGAGACGTTCCTGACGGTGCTGGCGGATTTCGGTGCCTTCCCTGCTGTCATCGAGGCGGAGTTGGAGCGCTACCTGCCGTTCCTGACCACCACGAAGGTGCTGATGGCTGCTGTTCGCAAGGGCGTTGGCCGCGAGGTGGCGCATGAGGCGATCAAGGAGCACGCCGTCGCCGTGGCGCTGGACCTGCGGAAGGGCGCGCGGACCAATGACCTTCTGGATCGCTTGGCTGCTGATGAGCGGCTGGGGCTGACGCGTGAGGAGTTGGGCTCCCTGGTGACCAGCCCACTGGAGTTGGCCGGCACGGCCCAGGCGCAGGTCGCGCGGGTTGCCGAGCGGGTGGCGGAGCTGGTGGAGGCGAATCCGGCTGCTGCTGCCTACCACCCAGGGTCGGTTCTCTGACCTTCCCGACAGCCACTTATCCACAGCTGCGCGCTGCGGGGCTGGAGGTGACCCCTGCGCGGGGTTGAATGGAGGCGTGAGCAGGAGAAGAGACGAGCGAGGGCTGTCGCTGTCGGTATGGACGGCGGTGGCGATGCCGGCGTTCATCGTGGCAGTGGGCTTGGGCGTGGATTTCTCCGGGCACGCAGCAGCGGAGCAAGAGGCGCGAGAGGTGGCCGCACAGGCGGCCCGGGCCGCTGCGCATCAGGTGGTGCTGACGGCAGACGGGCCAAAGCTCGACGTGGCGGCAGGCAAGAGCGCCGCGCACAGCTACGCCGCGGCAGCCGGCTACACGGCGGAGGTGCACCTCACCGAGGCCACCGGCGCACGGGTCACTGTGCACGGCACCTACGACACGTTGTTCCTCGGCATCATCGGTGTTCACTCCATGCAGGCGGAGGGCGAAGGCGTCGCGCGGGGTGTGAGCGTCACCGAGTAGGCCCCGCCGCAGGTTGGTACGCTCCACGGGTGAGCCAGTACGGGAACCTTCTGAACCTTCCACTCCGGCATGCGGGCAAGGTCCGCGAACTGTATGACGCCGACGGCGGCATCCTCATGGTGGCGACGGACAACATCTCCGCGTATGACCACGTGCTCAGCACACTGATTCCAGACAAGGGCGCCATCCTCACGCAGCTCTCGCTGTGGTGGTTCGGCCAGCTGAAGGACATCGTCGAGAATCATGTGATCTCGACGGACGTGCCCGAGGTGGTTGCCGGGCGGGCAACGTTGGTGGAGGCGCTCGACATGGTGGAGGTGGAGTGCGTCGCGCGCGGGTACCTCACCGGGAGCGGTTGGGCGGAATACCAAGACAGCCGCACCGTGTGTGGGGTGCCGTTGCCCGAGGGCCTGCGCGACGGCGACAAGCTGCCCGAGCCCATCTTCACCCCCGCCATCAAGGCGCCGTTGGGGGAGCACGACGAGAACGTCGATTACGAGACGATCGTCGCCCTGCACGGCGAGGAACTGGCCGCAGAATTGCGGGAGCTGACGCTGAAGATCTACTCCCGGGCCGCGGAGATCGCGGCCCAGCGGGGGATCATCCTCGCGGACACGAAGTTCGAGTTTGGCCGGCGCGCCGATGGCACGCTGGTGCTGGCCGACGAGGTGCTGACGCCTGATTCGTCGCGCTTCTGGGACGCGGAGCTGTGGTCGCCGGGGGAGGCGCTGCCGAGCTTCGACAAGCAGTATGTGCGGGATTGGTTGGCGAAGGAAAGCGGGTGGGACCGCTCGTCTGACGCACCGCCGCCGGAATTGCCCGCTGATGTGGTGGCGGCCACGCGAGACCGGTATCTCGAGGCGTATCGGAAGCTGACGGGGCGGGAGTTCGGGGCGGTCTGAACGCCTGGCGGCCCTTCGTCGCCACTGGGCGCTCGTTCCTCGCGCCTGTGACGCT
>JAUNUF010000096.1 GCA_030538315.1 Propionibacteriaceae bacterium | reverse complement strand
ACGCTGTGCATCTCCTCGCAGGCCGGCTGCGGCATGGCCTGCCCCTTCTGCGCCACCGGCCAGGGCGGCCTCAAGCGCAACCTGTCGCAGGCGGAGATCACCGCCCAGGTGCTGGCCGCAAACCAGCAGATCGCCCAGGGATTGGTGCCTGGCGCCACCGGCCGCCTCAACAACATCGTCTTCATGGGCATGGGGGAGCCGCTGGCCAACTACAAGGCAGTCCTGGGCTCCATCCGCACGTTCCTGGCCCCCGGCCCCAACGGTTTCGGCATGAGCGCCCGTGGCATCACCGTGTCCACCGTCGGGCTCGTGCCGGCCATCAAGAAGCTGACCGACGAGGGCCTGCCCCTCACTCTGGCCGTTTCCCTGCACGCCCCGGACGATGAGCTGCGCGACGAGATCGTGCCCATCAACACCCGGTGGAAGGTCGACGAGGTGGTGGACGCCGCCTGGGAGTACGCCGAGCGCACCAAGCGCCGCGTCTCCATCGAGTACGCCATGATGCGCGACATCAACGACCAGGTGGAGCGCGCCGAGCTGCTCGCCCGTGTGCTGAAGAAGCGCGGTGACTGGGGGTGGGTGCACGTGAACCTGATTCCGCTGAACCCCACGCCCGGCTCCAAGTGGACGGCCTCGCGGAAGGCAGACGAGAGGGCCTTCATCGAAACCCTGGAGAAGCGTGGCGTTCCCGTGACCCTGCGCGACACCCGCGGACAGGACATCGACGGAGCCTGCGGGCAGCTCGCAGCCAGTGTGGATCAGGTCTGAGCACCCAAGCCGGGTGATCGTCAGGTGACCCGATAGCGAAACATCGCCTTTTTGGCCTTAGGATCAACGCGGCCAGTATCCCTACAGGCAAAAGGAGTACCGATGGATCCGAAGCTGGAAGCTGTTTTCCAGAGCGTCGTGGCGCGCAACCCCGGTGAGGCAGAGTTCCACCAGGCAGTGCGCGAGGTCTTTGAGTCTCTGGAACCTGTCATACAGCGGCACCCCGAGTACCTCGAATCCAAGATGCTGGAGCGCATCTGCGAGCCGGAGCGCCAGATCATCTTCCGGGTCCCGTGGCAGGACGACCGGGGCGATGTGCAGGTCAACCGTGGCTTCCGCGTCGAGTTCAACTCCGCGCTCGGCCCCTACAAGGGCGGCCTGCGCTTCCACCCCAGCGTCTATCTGGGCGTCATCAAGTTCCTCGGCTTCGAGCAGATCTTCAAGAACTCCCTGACCGGCCTGCCCATTGGCGGCGGCAAGGGCGGTTCTGATTTCGACCCGCGCGGCAAGTCCGAGTCCGAGGTCATGCGATTCTGCCAGTCCTTCATGACGGAGCTCTACCGCCACCTGGGTGAGTACACCGACGTCCCGGCCGGCGACATCGGCGTGGGCGGCCGCGAGATCGGCTTCATGTTCGGCCAGTACAAGCGCATCACCAACCGCTACGAATCCGGCGTGCTCACCGGCAAGGGCATCGCTTGGGGCGGCTCGCTCGTGCGCACCGAGGCCACCGGCTACGGCACCGTCGTGTTCGCCAACGAAATGCTGAAGACCCGCGGCGAGACCTTCGACGGCAAGCGCGTCGTCGTCTCCGGCTCCGGCAACGTGGCCATCTACGCGGCGGAGAAGGTGGCCCAGTTGGGCGGCACCGTCGTCGGTTTCTCGGATTCCGGCGGATTCGTCGTCGATGAGAAGGGCATCAACCTCGATTTGCTCAAGCAGATCAAGGAGGTGGAGCGCGGCCGTGTCTCGGATTACGTGGAGCGCCGTCCGTCTGCCAAGCTCGGCAACTCCGGCGGCTCCATCTGGGATGTGCCCGTGGACGTGGCGCTGCCGTGTGCCACGCAGAACGAGCTCAACCTGGGGAACGCCCAAACGCTGATCAAGAACGGCGTGCAGGTCGTCGCGGAGGGCGCCAACATGCCCACCACTCCTGACGCCATTCACGCCCTGCGCGATGCGAAGGTGCTCTTCGCTCCGGGCAAGGCAGCCAACGCCGGCGGCGTGGCCACCTCGGCGCTCGAGATGCAGCAGAACGCCTCGCGTGACAGCTGGGATTTCGAGTACACCGAGGAGCGCCTGACCGCGATCATGGAGAACATCCACGAGGTGTGCTACGAGACCGCGGAATCCTACGATGCACCCGGCGACTACGTGGTGGGCGCCAATATCGCGGGCTTCGAGAAGGTCGCCAAGGCCATGCAGGCCTTCGGCCTCGTCTGATCAGCCCTCGTACGCGTTGAGATAGCGCCGGATCCGCTCAGGGTCCGGCGCTTCTCCGTAGGTTGTCCAGAACTCCTTGTCCGCGCCCTCTCCGAAGTCGTGGATGAGGGACCAGGAGGCGACGGCGAGGTCTGCCCAGCGGTCCGCCACGCCCAGCTCGCCGAGGTCGACCATGCCGACGAAGCCGCCGTCGTCATTGAGCAACACGTTGGGTACGCAGGGATCGCCGTGCACGATGACGAGGTCGTGGATGTCACTCTGATCGCTCACCCACGCCGGTGCGTCGAAGAGGGTGTCGGTGGCGTCGAGGGAGTGCAGCTCGCCCAACGCGTTGGCGAGAGCGCGCGCTGCGACGGCGGGGTCGCCCTCCCAGAGGATGGCTGAGCGGCCGGGCAGCCCGACGGTGACGATAAGCCAGCCGTCGTCGAGTTCCTCGTAATCCGCCATGCGGGGGCTGGGGTAGCGGCTGCTGAGCCAGCTCAGTCGTTCGGCCTCGGGCTCCAGGTCGAAAGGGCTCCACTTCGCGTACAGGGGCTTGGTGTCTGGTGCTACCAGACGCGCGGTGATGCCGCCCAGTTCGTTGCGCCACACCAGTTCGTCGACGCGGCGCTGGTGCGCGGCCGCCCACTTGGTGATGGCGAAGGGCACCGGCGTGCCGGGCGGGGGAACGGAGGCTTCAGGCATGCTCTCGATACTAGGCGCACCGCCCAGCGCGCGGCTTGCGTGCTTGAGTGCGTGGGATACTCGGGGGGTGCGCAGCATCGTTCTCCTCGGCAGCACCGGCTCGATCGGTACCCAGACGCTTGACGTGATCGCCTCCAGGCGAGACCAGTTCCGCGTCACCGGCCTGTCAGCCTCGGGTGGCAACATCGAACTGCTGGCTCGCCAGATCATCGAGTTCGAGCCTGAGACCGTGGCGCTCGCCAAGGCGGCCGCCGCCAACGACCTGCAGCGCGCCCTGTATGCCGAGGCCGGGCAACGAGGCTGGGCACAGGGGGAGTACCGCCTGCCGAAGCTCCTCCTCGGGCCCAATGCGTCCACGCAGTTGGCCGGCTCGGGCGCCGACGTGGTGCTCAACGCCATCACCGGCGCTGCTGGCCTCGAGCCCACGCTGGCCGCCCTGGCCGCCGGCAGCACTCTCGCCCTGGCCAACAAGGAATCCCTCGTGATCGGCGGACTGCTCGTCACGGAGGCCGCTCAGCCCGGCCAGATCGTGCCGGTCGATTCCGAGCACTCGGCCTTCGCCCAGGCGCTGCGTTCCGGGCGGGCCGACGAGGTGCGCCGCCTCATCCTCACCGCTTCCGGCGGCCCGTTCCGCGGCAAGACCCGCGACGAACTCACGGACGTGACTCCGCAGCAGGCCATGGCGCATCCCACGTGGGATATGGGGCGCGTGATCACCATCAACTCCGCCACGCTGGTCAACAAGGGGCTCGAACTCATCGAAGCGGCTCTTCTCTACGACGTCGACTTCGATGACATCACCGTCACCGTGCATCCTCAGTCGATCGTGCACTCCATGGTGGAGTTCCACGACGGCTCCACCATCGCCCAGGCCTCGCCGCCGGACATGCGCATGCCCATCGGTATCGCGCTCACCTGGCCTCAGCGGCTCAAGGATGCTGCGAGGGCCTGTGACTGGACGACGGCGGCCACCTGGACGTTCGAGCCGCTCGACAACCACACCTTCCCCGCCGTCGAACTGGCCCGCCGCGCGGGCAAGGCAGCCGGCACGGCCCCCGCCGTCTACAACGCGGCCAACGAGGCGTGCGTAGACGCCTTCTGGGATGGGAAGATCGGATTCCTGGACATCTCCCGCATCGTGGGGCAGTGCGTCGACGAGCACCTCGCTGACGGTCACGTGGCCGATGAGGCGCTCACCCTCGAAGCCGTGCTCGCTGCGGACGCGTGGGGCCGCACCCGCGCAGCCGAGATCGCCGGGGCCGCAGCATGACCGTGCTGCTCACCGTCGTGTTCGCGGTGCTGTTCTTTGCGCTGATCATGGTCTCGATCGCCCTGCATGAGGTGGGCCACCTCCTGCCTGCCAAGCTCTTCGGGGTGAAGGTCACGCAGTACTTCGTGGGCTTCGGCAAGACGCTCTGGTCCACTCGCAGGGGAGAGACCGAATACGGCATCAAGGCCATTCCGCTGGGCGGCTATGTGCGCTTGGTGGGGATGTACCCGCCAGAGAAGAAGGGCGCGAAACAGACCTGGCTCACAAGGATTGCGGATCAGGCGCGCGCCTTCGAATGGGACGAGATCCGGCCGGAGGACGACGGCAAGCTGTTCTACCAGAAGAAGACCTGGCAGAAGATCATCATCATGCTGAGCGGCCCGGCCATGAACATCCTGCTCGCGTTCCTGATGTTCCTCGGCATCAACCTCTTCCACGGCACCTACCAGGCGACGCTCACGGTGCAGCAGGTGTCCCAGTGCGCCATCCCGCTGGACAGGGAGGAACGCACCTGCACTGATGCAGATCCGGCCACGCCCGCCGTCGACGCTGGGGTGCTGGTGGGCGACAAGCTGGTCTCCTTCAACGGCGTCGAGCTCACCAGTTGGGAGCAGATGGGCGACCTCATCCGCGAGAACCGCGACGGCGCGGCCACCGTCGTCGTCGAGCGCGGGGGAGCGCTGGTCACCCTGCCCACGGTCAACACGGTGCTGAACCACGTGCCTGACCGGTTGGATCCCACGAAGTTCATCGAGGCGGGCTTCTTTGGAGTGTCGCCCACGCAGGAGCTCACGAAGGCCGGGCCCATCACCACGCTGCGCCAGATGTGGTCCATGACCAAGCAATCTGCCGTCGCATTGGCCAGCTTCCCGGTGCGCACCTGGAACGTTGCGGTGGATCTGGTCACCGGCCAGCCGCGGGATGTTAACTCGCCGCTGTCCATCATCGGCGCTTCTCGCGTAGCGGGGGAAATCAGTACGGCAGAGAATCTGTCGGCGGGCAGCAAGGTGGCGTCGTACTTCTCGCTGTTGGCCGCGGTGAATCTGTTCGTCGCCATCCTCAACTTGGTGCCGTTGCTGCCGCTCGACGGAGGGCATGTGGCCGGTGCGCTGTGGGAGTGGCTCCGACGGCAGGCCGCGCGCCTCACCGGCCGCCCAGATCCCGGGCCCGTCGACACCGCGAAGGGCCTGCCCCTGACCTACCTCGTGGGCGGCTTCCTGCTGCTCGTCGGAATCGTGCTGATTGCCGCCGACCTCATTTCCCCCATCCGGCTGTTCTGACTCTTTCATCTTGTCTTACCTGACGTATTCTGTCTTACATGAGCGTCTCGGTAAGTGTCAGTAGCAAGGGGCAGATCACGCTGCCGGTCTCTGTCCGAGAGCAACTGGGCATAGACCAAGGAGACCGGCTCACGCTCATTGTGGATGGTGGGGCCATCACCTTGCGCAAGCAATTGACGATGGATGAGATCACGGCCTTGGCGCAGCAGTGGGCGAAGCCTGGGGTTGCACCCATTCTTGACGCAGATGCGTTCTATCAGGCGCACCGGGACGCATCTTGATGCTCGCTGGAAGCATTGACACCAACGTTGTTCTGAGGTTGGTGATGGGTGATGTGCCTGAACATCGGGAGGCGGCGCTCAGATTGATCTCACGTGGGCGATTCGCGGTTGCCGATGTGGCAGTGGCCGAAGCGCTGTTCGTGCTGATGCGTGGCTACGGAGTCGAGCGGGGTCATGCCATCGACATCTTGCTGGCCTTCGCAGATCAACCCAATATTCACGTCAGCGGCATCGCCAAGAGGGCACTATTCAATTGCTCGCTGCGCCCAAAGCTCTCCTTCGAGGACTCGCTCCTGTTGCAGATGGCACTTGACACGGATGCCGGGCCGCTCTGGACGCTGGACCGGAAGTTGGCCAACCAACCCGAAGCCAGGCTCTTGGAGGCTGAAGCATCCTCTGATGCAGAGTAGGCTTGCCGGCATGTCCTTGAACCTCGGTATGCCCGCCGCGCCCCCGCCGGTCCTCGCCCCCCGTCGCAAGACCCGCAAGATCCGGGTCGGCAAGGTGGAGGTGGGTGGCGATGCGCCCATCACCGTGCAGTCGATGACCACCACCAAGACCACAGATATCAACGCCACGCTGCAGCAGATCGCCGAGCTCACCGCTACCGGCTGTGACATCGTGCGGGTCGCCGTCCCCAGCCAGGACGACGCAGACGCGTTGCCCATCATCGCGATGAAGTCTCAGATCCCGGTGATCGCGGACATTCACTTCCAGCCGCGCTACGTGTTCGCCGCCATCGACGCCGGGTGCGCCGCCGTGCGGGTGAACCCGGGCAACATCAAGCAGTTCGACGACAAGGTCGCCGAGATCGCCAAGGCTGCCGCCGACGCTGGCGTGAGCCTGCGGATCGGCGTCAACGCCGGCTCCCTGGACAAGCGCTTGTTGGAGAAGTACGGCGCCCCCACCGCTGAGGCCCTCGTCGAATCGGCTCTCTGGGAAGCATCCCTGTTCGAAGAGGTGGGCTTCCACGACTTCAAGATCTCCGTCAAGCACAACGACCCCGTCGTGATGGTGCGCGCCTACGAGATGCTCTCGGAGAAGTGCGAATACCCGCTGCACCTCGGCGTGACCGAGGCAGGCCCCGCGTTCCAGGGCACCATCAAGAGCTCGGTGGCCTTCGGTGCGCTGCTCAGCCAGGGCATCGGCGACACCATCCGCGTCTCCCTCTCGGCCCCGCCGGCAGAGGAGGTCAAGGTGGGCCTCAAGATCCTCGAATCGCTCAACCTGCGCCCTCGCAAGCTCGACATCGTCTCCTGCCCCTCCTGCGGCCGAGCCCAGGTCGACGTCTACACCCTCGCGGAGCAGGTCACCAAGGGCCTCGAAGGCATGGAGGCCCCGCTCCGCGTGGCCGTTATGGGCTGCATCGTCAACGGCCCCGGCGAAGCGCGCGAGGCTGATCTCGGCGTCGCCTCCGGCAATGGCAAGGGCCAGATCTTCGTCAAAGGTGAGGTCATCAAGACCGTGCCCGAGGACGAGATCGTCGAGACGCTGCTCTTCGAGGCCCGCAGGATCGCGGCCGAGATGGGCGAGGTCGGCTCGCCTGAGGTTTCTGTTTCCTGAGGCGGCATCGCCGCAGGCCAACAGGCCCTAGAGTTTCGCCATGAGTTCCGGGCTTGTCACGCTGGGCGCGGGTGACCGCGATCTGGTTGCCCGCTTCCTGGCGCAGAACCCCGTGGAGAACCTGTTCTTGGCCTCCCGCGTGGCGAACTACGGAATCGACCGGCGCCGGCTGGGGGCCGTGTACGGGTACGAACACGACGGCGAACTGACCTCGGTGTTGCTCGACGGCGGCACGCTGTTCATCGCCGGCTTCGACCCGGTTGCCTTGCCCGCCTACGTCGACAAGTTGGGGCCCATCCGGCGCTGCACGTCCATCCTGGGGCCGTCCATCTCTGTGCTGGGGCTCTATCTGGGCCTGTCGGAGCGCTTCCGTGGAGCTTGGGGTGGGGTCTCGAACATTCGGCGTCGCCAACCGTTGATGCTGTTGGACCACCTGCCGGAGGTCGCCCCGGACCGCCGGGTTCGCCAACTCACGATGGATGATTACCCCAGCTACCTGGAGGCGTCGGTGCACATGTACACCGACGAGATCGGCAGCTCACCCTTCAAGTACGGCGGGGGATACGAGCGCTTCGTGAAGGATCGCCTGAAGCAGGGCGACGCCTACGGAATCGTCGACGACCGGGGCGCCGTGATCTTCAAGGCGGACCTGGGCCCGAAGCTGGGGGAGCACGCGCAACTCCAGGGCGTGTGGGTCGCCCCGCACCTCCGAGGTCGCGGTATCAGCACCCCAGCGTTGTCTGGGATGTTCCACCTGGCGATGCAGGACTACCCGCAGATCAGCTTGTACGTCAACGACTTCAACACGCCCGCGATCCGGAGCTATGAGCGCTTGGGCTTCGTCGAGGTCGGCGCCCTGGCGACGGTGCACTACTGAGGCTGCGCTCGCCCTGACTCAACTCACCGCCCGGTTCGCCGTGCTGAGAGGGGCGGTTCGCCGCCCAACGGGGGCCCTTGGCCGGTGCGCGAAGACGTGGCAGCGTGGTTGCGGCTGTGACGCGGTCACCGGCCTTCCCCGAACGCCCGAGCCTACCCACGACCCGCCCCTCTCACCACGGCTAAACACTGAAGGCTCTAGACGGTGACGCTGGGCACCTATTGCCACCCAAGCGCAAACGCCGAGGCTTATCCCCTGGGCTAGGCGTGAAGGAGTGGCCGGGGTCCGGGGGATGCATGTCGGCAAGCGGATTACACCCCTGATTAGCAAAGTGGTTGCCCGACAGAGCGTAACCAGAAGACTACGTACCCGGACCCCGGACGCTCCGGCAACAGCAACCACAACGGTTTCGGCCAGCACCCAAGAAAAGCGAAGGGTCAAAGCGGAGTCCGGGAGATGAAGGGCGCGAGTTCGTGCGCAAACCGGACGGAGGCCACGGTGACGTCGCCTGACCAGCTGGATGTCTACGCGAGCGCCCTTCTTCTCCCGGGCTACGCGGAACCTAGCCCGGTGGTGAAGGCAGAGACACGCTTGGCGGCCCTTCGTCGCCACTGGGTGCTCGTTCCTCGCACCTGTG
>JAUNUF010000095.1 GCA_030538315.1 Propionibacteriaceae bacterium | reverse complement strand
CACCAGGACTGGGGCACCTACATCTTCAACTACGGCCGCAACGAGGTGAAGAGCTTCCTCGTGTCCAACGCGCTGTACTGGGCGCAGGAGTTCCACATCGACGGCTTCCGCGTGGACGCGGTGGCCTCGATGCTGTACCTCGACTACTCACGTGAAGAGGGCCAGTGGGTGCCCAACGAGTACGGCGGCCGCGAGAACCTGGAAGCCATCGACTTCCTGCGCTACGTCAACCGCCACCTCTACGAGCGCCAGCCTGGCGTCGTGATGATCGCGGAGGAATCCACCAGCTTTGCAGGCGTCACCAAGCCCGTCCACGAAGGCGGCCTCGGCTTCGGCTTCAAGTGGAACATGGGTTGGATGAACGACTCGCTGCGCTACCTGCAGCTGGATCCGGTCTACCGCCAGTACGAGCACAACCTGCTCACGTTCGCGATGATGTACCAGTACTCGGAGAACTTCATCCTGCCGATCAGCCATGACGAGGTGGTCCACGGCAAGGGCTCCATGATCAACAAGGTGCCCCAGGATGACTGGCGCAAGTTCGCGACCCTGCGTGCGTTCTATTCGTTCATGTGGGGCTTCCCCGGCAAGCAGCTCATCTTCATGGGCTGCGAGTTCGGGCAGCGGCCGGAGTTCAACGAATCCATCTCGCTCGAGTGGTGGGTCAGCGAGCTGTGGGGCCATGGCGGCTTGCAGCGGCTGTTCCGCGATCTCAACCTCACCTACCGTGCCAACCCCGCGCTGTACCAGCTCGACAACTCGCCGGAGGGCTTCAGCTGGATCAACGCAGATGACGCGGGCCGCAACACGCTGTCCTGGGTGCGTCACGACAGCCACGGCAACCACATCGCGTGCATCACGAACTTCTCCCCTGATCCGCTGCCGGATTACGAGATCGGGCTGCCGTTGGGAGGCACGTGGGAGGAGATCCTCAACACGGACGCCCCCATCTACGACGGTTCGGGTGAGTTCGGCAACTTGGGCGAGGTGCACGCCGTCGAAGAGCCGTGGGGCCACTGGCCGGCCCGCGCCAACGTGACGGTGCCGCCGCTCGGCTCGGTGTGGCTGCGCAGGTCCTCGGCTCAGTAACCTGGGCTGAACCTCGGGTAGCGCGTCTAGGCTAGGCAACGTGCCGAAGACCGACTACAGCCTTCCCACGTCCACCTATCGCCTGCAGTTGAACGCGGATTTCACGTTTGACGCTGCAGCCGAGCGGCTGCCCTACCTCGCGCAACTGGGCATCACCCACGTGTTCTGCTCGCCCATTCTGCAAGCAGCTCCCGGCTCGAAGCACGGCTACGACGTGGTGGATCATTCCCGCATCTCCGAGGAGTGCGGCGGCGAAGGTGCCTTCCGCCGCTTGGTGGCCGCCGCGCGTGAGTTGGGCCTCGGCGTCATTGTCGACGTGGTACCCAACCACATGGCGGTGCCCACTCCGCTCTGGCTGAACAAGGCCCTGTGGGACGTGCTGCGCTCCGGCGCGGATTCTCCCTACGCGGGATGGTTCGACATCGATCTCACACAATCACGCGCCATCCTGATGCCCGTCCTTGGCCGGCGCATCGGCGCCGAGCTGGCGCAACACACCATCAGGGTGGAGACGCGCACGATCGATGGCCGCGCCGAGCCCGTCGTCGTCTACCACGATCACGTCTTCCCGGTGCGCCCCGGCACCGAGGATCTTCCCATCGACAAGTTGCTCGCCCAACAGTGGTATCGGCTGGCCTACTGGAAGGTGGGCAGCGAGGAGCTCAACTACCGTCGCTTCTTCGACGTGGACACGCTCGCCGCCATCCGGGTTGAAGAGCAATCCGTCTTCGACGCGAGCCACGCCAAGCTGCTCGAGCTCTTCCACGACGGCCTGATCGACGGTTTCCGCATCGACCACCCGGATGGCCTGGCCACCCCGCGCGGCTATCTGCGGCAGCTGCAGCAGGCCACCGGCGGCTGCTGGGTGGTGGTGGAGAAGATTCTGGAACCCCACGAGCAGTTGCCATCGGGGTCCCGTTGCGCAGGCACCACCGGCTACGACGCGCTCCTGCGCGTGGGCGGCCTCTTCCACGATCCCACGCAGCTCCCCCGCCTCAACGACCTCTGGGAACGCACGGCAGACACCTCCGAAGGGTGGTTCGGCCAGATCCTCATGCAGGCCAAGGAGGAGGTGCTGCGCACCATGCTCTTCGCCGAGGTCAGGCGCCTCACCAGCCTCGCCGTGGCCATCTGCGAGCCGGAGATCCGGCTCCACGACCACACGCGCCGCACCCTGGACCGCGCCATCACCCGCCTCCTGCTCCACATGGACCGCTACCGTGCCTACCTGGAACCAGGCCTGCCCGCCAGCGACTCCGAGGTCGCCGTCGTGCACGAGGCCGCGAACCGGGCACGCCCAGATCTGGACGAGGACGAGCAGGCCACGCTCGATCTGGTGGTGGCACT
Source organism: Propionibacteriaceae bacterium (assembly GCA_030538315.1). GTDB lineage: Bacteria > Actinomycetota > Actinomycetes > Propionibacteriales > Propionibacteriaceae > Arachnia. Next base: position 6,374 of record JAUNUF010000095.1, on the reverse strand, counting down.
CGCCTGCGGGCAGGATCCCCTCGGTGAGGGTGGCGGCCCTGAGACGCTGAGCCCCGGCAGCCTCCGCGGCGAGTTCATGATCCGATTTGCCCAAACCTGCGGGCCCGTGATGGCCAAATCCAAGGAGGACACGGCCTTCTACCGCTGGAACCGGTTCGTCGGGGTCAACGAGGTGGGCAGCGAGCCGACGATCGTCGGAGTGTCGCCGGATGCCTTCCACGACTTCTGCGAGCAGCAGGGGCAGGCGTGGCCTGCCACGATGACCACGTTGTCCACCCACGACACGAAGCGCTCCGAGGACGTTCGGGCCCGGCTCGCCGCGCTCCTCGAGCACGCCAAGGCATGGGAGGCCTGCGTTGCCGACCTGCGCGCTGCCACCGAATCCGCGCGTTCTCCCCTCGTGGACGGGGCCACGGAGCTGCTCGTGTGGCAGACGCTGGCCGCCACCCGGCCCATCACCGAAGTACGGCTGGACGGCTATCTCATCAAGGCCATGCGCGAGGCCAAGCGCCACACCACGTGGACGGAGCCGGACGGCGCCTACGAGATGGCGGTGCTGGAACTGGCCCATCTGGGCCTCACAGACGAGCGCTGCCTCGCCGCGTGGGCCGCCTTCGACGCGGCAACGGCGGCGTCGGCGCGGGTCGCTGTGCTGGGAGCCAAGCTGCTGCAGTTGGCCATGCCCGGCGTGCCAGACGTCTATCAGGGCTGCGAGCTGGTGGATCTTTCCCTGGTGGACCCCGACAACCGTCGCCCCGTGGATTTCGAACGCCGTGCCCAATTGCTCGATGCGTTGGACGACGGCGCCGCAGCCGAGGGGCTCGACGGCGAGAAGCTGTTGGTGACCAGCCGCACCCTGCGGATCCGCCGGCACCATCCAGACGCCTTCAGGGGGCCGGAGGCCACCTACGCCCCGGTGCCCACCACCAGCGGCCACGCCGTCGCCTTCGCGCGAGGCACGAAGCAGGGCGGAGTCGTTGCGGTGGCGGTGGCCACGCGCCTACCGGCGTCGCTGAGCGAGCGCGGTGGCTGGGGCGAACACCAGATCATCCTGCCCGAGGGGTCCTTCCGGTGTGCGCTCACCGGCTTGGAGATCGACGGCGGGGCGCAGCCGCTGGCTGACGTGTTGCGCGGGCTGCCGGTGGCACTCCTCGTGTCCACGGACACATGAGGCGCGCCGAGGTATGGGCGCCTCGCCCCTCTGTCGTCGAACTCCAGGTTGGGGACGTGCGCCACGCCATGAGGCAGGACCCGGAGCGTCCAGGCTGGTGGATCTCCGATGTGTTCCTGCAGCACGAGGACCGGTATGGCTTCGTGCTGGATGGCGAAGGCCCCTTCCCGGATCCGCGCTCCATGAGCCAACCCGACGGCGTCCACGGCCTGAGCCGCTGCGTGATTCCGGAGGAGCGAGCGCGGGAGCTCACGAAGGACCTCCGCAGCAAGGTCCTCTACGAGCTGCACGTCGGCACGTTCACCGAGGGCGGCACGCTCGACTCCGCCATCGACCGCCTCGACGATCTGGTCGAGCTGGGTGTTGAGGCTGTCGAGCTCATGCCGCTCAGCGCCTTCCCCGGCCATCGCGGCTGGGGCTACGACGGCGTGTTCCCCTTCTCAGTGCATGCGGCGTACGGCGACCAAGAGGCACTCATCCGCTTCGTCGACGCCGCCCACGAGCGCGGGCTGGGCGTGATCCTCGACGTGGTGCACAACCATCTCGGCCCCGAAGGAAACTACCTCGGCCTGTACGCGCCCTACTTCACCTCCCGGCACGCCACACCCTGGGGAGACGCGGTCAACCTGGATGACGACGGCTCGGAGCACGTACGCGCCTACTTCATCGGCTCGGCCCACCACTTCCTGGTCGACATCGGCGTGGACGGGCTCCGCCTCGACGCCGTGCACGCGCTGGGTGATGGCTCGGATTACCACTTCCTCGCCGAGCTCTCCGACGCCGTGACTTCCTGGGAGCGAGTGACCGGCCGTACCATGACCCTTTTCGCGGAATCCGACCTCAACCTGCCCGCGATGGTATCCCCCGTGGGCACCTCACCCGGGGCCTGCGGCATGGACGGGCAGTGGGCCGACGACGTGCACCACGCGCTGCACTCCTACCTCAGCGGCGAACGGCAGGGCTACTACGTCGATTTCGGCGACCCACGGGTGCTGCAGAAGGCACTCACCCGGGTGTTCGTGCACGACGGCGACCTGTCCACCTTCCGGGGGCGCCCATGGGGCGCGCCGGTGTTGCCGGACAGCCCACACTACGATGGGCACTCGTTCGTGGTGTTCCTGCAGAACCATGATCAGGTGGGCAACCGCGCCACTGGGGATCGCTTTCACCATCATGCGGGGCTGGCAGCCCAAGCGGCGGGCGCGGCGCTCTACCTGCTGTCAGCCTTCACCCCGATGATCTTCATGGGTGAGGAGTGGGCCGCCTCCACGCCGTTCCCGTTCTTCAGCCACCTCGGGCCGGAGCTCGGCCCGTTGGTGACCGCCGGCCGGGCGCGCGAGTTCGCGGCCATGGGGTGGGAGGAGGCAACCCCTGACCCCCAAGCAGCGAGCACCTTCCGCAGCGCCGTCCTCCAATGGACGGAACGCTCCGAGGGCGGGCACGCCCGAATGCTTGAGTGGTACCGCACCCTGCTGCGCCTCCGCCGCGAGCACCCCGCGCTTCGCAGCCCGGAACTCGCCGCCGTCGAGGTTGAGGCCACGGATGACCGCGTCATCATGCGGCGCGGCCACATCACCATCGCCGTGGAGGGGGACGAAACCACCGTCTCGATCACCGAGGGACCAGATTTCCGGTTGCTGGCAAGATGGGCCTCATGACTGATGCGAACTTCACGCGCCCGGGCGCGGTTGACCTGTCCAGCCTGTCGAGCGGCGCTCCCCAGGGCGGCGGCGGTTACGTGACCGCTGTTTCCGAGGCGGATTTCAACGATCTGGCGGCCAAGTCCGTCCAGCACCCGGTGATCGTGGAGTTCTTCTCGCCCAGAGACCCCAACGGGCCGGCTGTCTCGGATGCTCTGGCCAGCCTCGTCAACGCCGGTGAGGGTCGCTTCCTGCTGGGGCGCGTTGATGTCGACGGCGAGCCGCGCCTGGCACAGGCCCTCGGCGTGCAGGCGGTACCCACCGTCGTGGCGCTGATTGGCGGGCAGATGGCGCCGCTGTTCCAAGGCACCAAGACCCGTGAGGAGATCGCGGCTGTGCTGGATCAGGTGGCCCAGTTGGCCATCGCCAACGGCATGACGGGGCGGGCGCAGCCCGTGACCGGCCCGGCACCCACCAACGGCAACGGCGAGGCGCAGCCGGTGGCCAACCCGCGCTTCGCGAAGGCGGACGCCGCCCTCGAGGCTGGCGACTTTGCGCAGGCCGTCAGGGAGTTCGACGAACTGCTGAAGGAGACCCCGCACGATCCCGAGGTGATCGCCGGCCGCGCACAGAGCGCGCTGCTGGACCGTTCGGCCACGTTCGACGCGCTCAAGATCGTGGAGCGCGCTTCGCAGAACCCGAACGATTTGGCTGCCCAGTTCGACGCGGCGGATCTGGAGATCATCAACGGCCGCAACGAGGAGGCCTTCGACCGGCTCTTGGGTCTCGCCGCAGAATCCGACGCCGATCAGCGCGAGGAGATCCGCGTGCGGCTGCTCGAACTCTTCGAGATCGTGGGCCGCACCGACGCAGCGGTGCTCAAGGCCCGCCGCCGCCTCGCCTCCGTGCTGTTCTGAGGCCATCCAACAAGCCGCAACTTGCCAGCGTCGTCCTGCCAACACTGGCAGGATGGACGCATGGCACATGAGCGCGCCGGCCTCCCGGCACAGGAATCAGATCTCATCAACGTCGACGAGCTTCTCGCCGCCTATTACGACAAGAAGCCTGACCCGTCGAACCCTGACCAGATGGTGGTGTTCGGCACCTCAGGCCACCGCGGCTCGTCCCTCGACACCGCGTTCAACGAGGCGCACATCGCCGCCACCACCCAGGCGATCGTCGAGTACCGCGCATCTCAGGGCACCACCGGCCCACTGTTCATCGGCAAGGACACCCACGCCCTCTCCCTGCCCGCGTGGAAGACGGCACTTGAGGTGCTCCACGCCAACGGGGTCGAGGTGCTGGCGGAGCGCGAGGATGAGTACACGCCCACGCCGGCCGTGTCGCGCGCCATCATCCGCTACAACAACGACGGCGGCGCCCAGGCTGATGGCATCGTCGTCACCCCGTCGCACAACCCGCCCCGCGACGGCGGCTTCAAGTACAACCCGCCCACGGGTGGCCCTGCCGACACGGATGCCACCTCGGTGATCGCGGCCCGCGCCAACGAGCTTCTGTCGGATCTGGGGGCCATCAAGCGCACGCCCTACGAGCAGATCGCCGGTAGCGTGCAGCGCTACGACTATCGTTCCCCCTACTGTGCCGAACTGGCCCAAGCCCTCAATTTCCCTGCCATCAAGGCCTCGGGCCTGGTGCACGGCGCAGATCCCATGGGCGGCGCCGCCGTGCAGTACTGGGAGTACCTCGCCGAGCAGGGCCTTCCCATCGAGGTGGTCAACAACCAGGTTGATCCCACCTGGCGCTTCATGACGCTGGATACGGACGGCAAGATCCGCATGGACTGCTCCTCGCCGGCCGCCATGGCATCGCTGGTCAACCAGCGCGACAAGTACTCCGTGGCCACCGGCAACGACGCGGATTCGGACCGTCACGGCATCGTCACGCCGGATGCGGGCCTCATGAACCCCAACGCCTACCTGGCCGTTGCCATCAACTACCTGTTCGCCAACCGCCCCGGCTGGGCCGCGGATGCAGGCATCGGCAAGACGCTGGTGTCCAGCTCCCTCATCGACAAGGTCGCCGCCAAGCTCGGCCGCCGCCTCGTCGAGGTGCCCGTGGGCTTCAAGTGGTTCGTCCCAGGCCTGACCGACGGCTCGATCGGCTTCGGCGGCGAGGAGTCTGCAGGCGCCTCGTTCCTGACGCTCGACGGCAAGACCTGGACAACGGACAAGGACGGCATCCTGCTGGCGCTGCTTGCCTCGGAGATCATCGCCGTGACCGGCAAGACCCCCAGCCAGCACTATGCAGAGTTGGAGGCCGAGTTCGGCAAGTCCTACTACGCCCGCGTGGACGCAGACGCCAACCGCGAGCAGAAGGCCCGCCTCGGGAAGCTGAGCTCGGCGGATGTCACGGTGACGGAGTTGGCCGGCGAGCCCATCACCGCCGTCCTGTCCCACGCCCCTGGCAACAACGCGGCCATCGGCGGCATCAAGGTCACCACTGATTCCGCCTGGTTCGCCGCCCGCCCGTCCGGCACGGAGGACAAGTACAAGATCTACGCGGAATCCCTCAAGAGCGAGGATCACCTGCGCGAGGTCCAGGCCGCCGCCAAGTCCTTGGTGGATCAGGCGCTGGCCTGAGCGTCACGAGCCGTCGTCGTCCTCGTCGTCCATCCGCATCTTGGTGCGGAGGCCGGCGCGGGCGATGACGCGCTGAATCGTCAGATCCCGCTTCTCGGGCTGCGCCACGAAGGTGATGTCGCGCAGCCCCTGATCCTGCGCGGCCGTCTCGAACACGAAGTGCCCATAGCCAAAGAGCATCCCGACGAACGGCTGGTGCATCGTGATGTCGAGGATGCGGCTCATGGGCATGGTGGCCAGGTTGGTGCTGAGCACTCCGTGCACGCGGAACACCCGCATGTTGGTGATCACGAAACGGTCCATGTAGTTGACGTGGATCTTCCAGATGCCGACGGCGAGAGCGGCCAGCCCCGCGAGAATCGGCACCCAGAAGAACTCCGCAAACCAGAACATGGAGATGAAGAGTGGCAGGCTCAACGCGGCCAGGCAGTACCACCAGAACGACGCGGCCCAGTGCTTGCGCACCTCGTCGATGATCTTCTCCCCCTCGTCGACGAGCAGGAAGGCCTCCACGTTGGGCTCCATGAGGCGCCCGAGAATGCTCATGGGAGGGCTAACTCACCAGTTCGACGAAGAACCTGCCGATCGACTGGAACGCGCCCAGGAACGTGAGCACGGCCTCGGCAGCCGCCTCAGGGCGCGTGAACAGGTAGAACAACACGAAGGCAGCCAGCAGCGCCAATAGGATCTTCTTGATCCATCCGACCACAACGGCCTCCTAACGATAGTTGCCACCCCAGTGTGCCTGAGCCCCACCCCCGCGACGCGCAGGACGCGCCGGTGTGGAAAGCTTGGCCTCATGGAAAACAATGATCTTTTCATCTGCATCGATCACGTCGGCCTGGCCGTCCCGGATCTCGATGAGGCCGTCAAGTTCCACACCGAGGTCTTCGGCTGGCGCGAACTGCACCGCGAAGTCAACGAGGAGCAGGGCGTGGCCGAGGCCATGATGGGCACCGGCGC
>JAUNUF010000094.1 GCA_030538315.1 Propionibacteriaceae bacterium | reverse complement strand
GCTGCGGGGGTCGCCGGCTTGGGAGCAGGCGTGGCCGGCTTGGGCGCTGCCGCGGGCGGCTTGGGGCCGGGTGCGGGGCGCGGGGCGGCCGGACGTGCGGGGGCCGCGGGCGCTTCACTCGCCGGCGGCGCCGACGGATCAGGCGCGCCGGGGGTAGCCACGGGCATGTCTGGGTGTTCTGCAGCAGGCGCCGAGGCGGCGGCCTTGGCTGCAGGTGCAGGCTGCTTGGCTGCGGGTTCATCGCTCTTTGCGGTGAACGCTTCACGGACGCGACGCACCACTGGTGCTTCAAGCGTCGAGGACGGGCCGCGAACGTATTCTCCGTTCTCGCCCAGCCAGGCCAACAGTTCCTTACTGGTCTTTCCGATTTCCTTGGCGATCTCGTGGACGCGAGGCTTTGCCACTACTCTCCTTCAGCGGCCCGACCTCCAAGGCGCGGACCTAGTTGTGTTTGGTCATCGTTGGGTACTCATCGAGTGGTCATGAGCTTCCAGCCCACCTTCTGGTCGTCGCCCCTCAGGGCGTGGAACGATGTGGCCAGCGCGAGCGCAGGCCGTCAACCATCATAACGCTCCGTGGCCGGAGCTTCCACTTGGAGCCTCTCCGGCGTCCACGGAGGGAGCCAGCACCGCGCCCGCACCAAACGTTCGCCGCACGGCCTGACGCTTCTCCGCGAGCTCGAGGCACGCAACGTGAACGTAGGCACCCCGGCCCGGAAGCCTGGGCGCGGTGGCGTCGACCACGACGTCGCCATCACGCACCAAGCGCAGCATGGCGCTCTGGTCATCGACGGCGCGGCAGCCGATGCAGGTCCGCTGAGGATTCACTGCTGCGTGTACCACCGCTCCACGTCGAGGTACCAGCTCACGGCCGTCTCCCAGCTGCGCTCCATCCACTCCTCATCCGTGGTGGCAACCAGGTCGGTGCGCTCGTAGGGGTCGGTCACGACGTTGAACACCTCGTCACGCCTGTCGCCGAAGTGGTGAATCAGCTTCAGGTCGCCGTCGAGCACAGCGGTGCAGCGGCCACGCACCCAACAGCTCACGACAACGGGCCCCTGCGGCTCCCCGCTGTAGAGCGAGGGCTTGTATTCCACCTCACCGGCCAAATCGAAGCCCAGGGCGTCCACGGCGGTGGGCATGAGGGCAAACTGCTGGACAGGCCCGTCGATGACCTCGGGGGCACGACGCGGGTCATGCACCATCATGGGGATGCGCGCACCCTCTTCGTAGACGGTGTTGTCATGCTGGTAGAGGCGGTGTTCGCCGAAACCCTCACCGTGATCACCGGTGATGACGAAGACGGTGTCCTCGTAGAGGCCCAACTCCTTGAACATCTCGATGACGTTGCCCACGAAACGATCCTGCACATGGATGGCGTTGAGGTACTTGTTCAACAGCGGCCGGTCCACGAAATCGATCTGCTCGTAATCCGGCAGCTCGTAGTCGTGATGGCCGGTAACCGTGAGGAAGCTCAACAGGAACGGCTTCTCCCCCACCGTTGCCAGCCAATCCTTGGCGGGCTCCAGCATGATGTCGTCCTCGTAGCCGAAGTAATTGGCCTTGCTGAAGCCGGTGTTGTCCATGTTGTCCACCGGGGTGAACTTGTGGAACCCGAGATTGGCGACGGTGTGCCGGCGCCGCTCGAAGTGCTCGGTGGCGGATTGGAAGAAAGCAGTGGAGTAACCCTGCTCCGCCAGCAGCCCAGGCAGGCAGCGCTGCGGGAGGCCGCCGTCGTCTGCCTCCGTGTTGTCGCTGTCTGGCGGTGGGGCCATGCCGCAGTGGATGGCAACGAGCGACTTGGAGGTGTGCGGCAGCACCGTGTAGCCGCGCTCCGGCGTGGTGCTCTGCTCCGCGAGCGCATCAAGCACCGGGGTGACTGGCTGCTTGGTCTCTGGGAACGTCGAGGTGGCCCGCTGGGATTCAAGGGTGATGATCACCAAGTTGCGGTGCTGCTCACCGGCACGCGGCACCAGCGTGGTGCGGTCAGGGTTGGGCAGCGGGGCTTCGGAGGCCAACTCCTCCGGGTAGGCGCTGGCCTCTCGGATGGGCGACACGGCGAGCTGCACGGCAGGGGCCAGGGAGAAGGCGGCAGAGGCGGTGGGGGCGGTCCACGTGGCCGCCAGCAGAAGCACGACGGTGGCGGCCGCACCGACCCGGCGCGAGCGCACGCTCGCCGTGCCCCGCACCAGCCGCGCCACCCAACGCCCCAAGAGCAGCGGCGCCAGAGCGGCCCAAAGCACGACGCCCACGAGGAGACCCACCGTGTTCGCGTCGACTTGGGACTTGAGGAGGCCTGAGAGGGCGTCCGCTTCCTGGAATGCCAGGGCGATCTGGGCCGGGGTGAGCGGGTTGCCGGTGCGCATGGCGTAGGCGTGGTTCATCACCACGTGAATTCCGATCAGCCCGGTCAGCAGTTGGGCGATCCCCACCAACACCGCACGGCCGCGGGGCTTGCGCACGTAGAGCAGTACCACAACCCAGAGGAGCGCCCAGAACAGCCCGAAGGCGATGTCCGAGGAGAGCTTCACGAAGAACTCGCCGAGCGTGGCGTTCGGGAAGAACCGCTCGATGCGCACCGTCTTCAACCAGACGCCAAGGATGGCGAACGGGACCATGAGGACGACGAGGCGCCCCCATGGCCTGCGACCAGCGAGTGAACGCGAGGTGTCTGGTTGGTTAACAGTCATGGCTGGAGCAATGGTAATCGGCCCAGGGGATCACCCCCAAAGGCCGTTACCTGACCGTGATCAGCGGATCAGGGCTTGCAGCTCCACGGCTGGAAGCCACGCTTGGCGTAGAGACGGTTCGCCACGGTGATCTGCTCTTCCCGGGTGGCTTGGTGCGGGTAGGCCGCAAAATCCTGCCCGTTGACCGAACGCCAGGTGGCCAGGTTGAACTGCAGGCCGCCGTAGTAACCGTTGCCGGTGTTGATGTTCCAACGGTTGGTGGATTCACACCGCGCGATGCGATCCCACTGGGCGGCGCGCGCCAGGTTGAGCCCCTTGCCGGACGACGACGTGGTGGTGGTACCAGCCGGCGGCTCCTTGGTGCCGACGGTGGTCACCTGATGCACTGGCTGGCTGGAGACGACTCGTTCCGCGAGGGTGGAGCTGGTGAGCACGCCATCCTCATAGACATCCGTGTAGGTCTCGCGAGCCTCTCCAGGCACGCCCTTGGTGGTGACTTCCTTCTTGCCCTTGAGGAGCTTGCTCGACTTGACCGTCTGCTTCTCGAAATCGATGGGCACGAGCTTGGTGGACTGCTTGGTCTCCACGCTGACGAAGACCACGCTCATGCCGTCCTCGAGCAACGCATCAACTGCGGGTGTCACCTTGTCGTCGTCATCGAGCGTGATGTCTCGGGCCGCCAGAGCATCTGCGACGGTGCCAGCCACGCGGATCTCCTCACCCACACCAGCCACCGTCAGCGTGATGTCCTTGGCGGTGTGGATGTCCAGCGCCAGGCCTTCGCGGCCGATGGATGCCGAACGCGAGGCGGAGAGCTTGGAATCAGCCTCGTTCAGGCGCAGCATGTCGAGGGCCGCTCCAACGCTGCGCGCGGTGGTCCACAGCTCGCGCACTTCGCCGTCGATGGTGACTTCGAGCGGGCGGGCATAGGCGACGCTGATCTCCAGGCCGTCCACGATCTTCGTCTCCGGCGCAGGCAGGACGACGTCGTGGGCACCCGGGGCGATGCCCTCGAGTTCCAACACCTCACCGACGGTGTCCTCACGCACGGCGATGGTCTTCGCAACGCCGTCGACCACGACGGTGACGTCATTCTTGTGCAGCGCGGTGGCCACGCCCATGCCGCCGAGCAGCGCCAGTGCGCTCGCGCCGGCCGCTACGGGGGCCCAGATCTTCTTCGCCATCTGCTCGGAAATACCTCGTGACTAGGGGGTGCTGAGAATGCCCAGCGGTAACAGAGTAACCCCCGCCTGAGACAATTCCAAACGAAAGCTGAGAATCTCTCAGGCAGTTACGTCCGGCTGGATGTCGATGCGCCACCCAGTGAGGCGAGCTGCCAGGCGGGCGTTCTGCCCCTCCCGGCCAATCGCCAGCGACAACTGGTAATCCGGCACGATCGCCCGGCAGGCCCTGGCGGTCTGATCCACCACCGTCACGGAGAGCACCTTGGCAGGCGACAACGCTGCCGCCACGAACTCCGTGGGGTCCTCGGAGAAGTCAACGATGTCGATCTTCTCCTCCCCCAACTCGTTGGTGACGGCGCGAACGCGCTGGCCCATGGGCCCAATGAAGGCACCCTTGGCAGAGACGTTGGGATCCAGCGAGGTGACCGCGATCTTCGTGCGGTGGCCGGCCTCACGGGCGATTTCCTTGATCTCCACGACGCCCTGGCCGATCTCCGGCACCTCCAGCGCGAAGAGCTTGCGCACGAGGTTGGGGTGGGTGCGCGACACGATCACCTGCGGGCCGCGCAGCTCCCGGCGCACGCTCACCACATAGACCCGCAGGCGGCGGCCGTGGCTGTAATCCTCGCCCGGCACCTGCTCAGCCAGCGGCATGAGGGCCTCGAACTTGTCTTGGTCGCCCTTGCTGATCAGCACGCGCACGGCCTTGGTGTCTCTGTCCTGCTGCACCACGCCGACGATCACGTCGCCCTCCGTGGCAGCGAAATGGCCGAACTTCTGGTCGTCCTCCGCCTCGCGGATGCGCTGGAAGATCACCTGGCGGGCGGTGGCGGCGGCGATGCGGCCGAAATCCTCCGGCGTGTCGTCGAAGTAACCGATGATCTCGTCATCGTCGTTGAACTCCGGCGCCATGACCGCGGCCTTGCCCGTCTTGCGGTTGATCTCCACCTTCACGCCGCGCAGCGCGTGGGGGGTCTTGTTGTAGGCGTTGAGGAGCGCGTCCTCCAGCGTCTTCAGCAGGTACTCGCGGTCGATGCCGCGTTCGCGCTCGATGAGCGTCAGGGAAGCCAGATCGACATCCATCTCAGTTCTCCTCTTCGTCCTCGTCATCGGCCGGGCGGTTCATTTCCACCTGGACGACGGCCTTCTTGATGTCGGCCAGCGCGAAAGCGCGCTCGGCGCCATCAACGTCGAGGGTCACCTCGTCGTCGGTGGCGGACAGGATGCGGCCGGTGGTCTCGGCGTCGTCGAGCCACAGCTTGACGAGGCGGGTGGCGTTGCGACGGAAGTGCTTGCCCGCCGTCAGCGGCTTGCTGACGCCGCGGGAACTCACCTCCAACGTGTACGGGTGCTCCCCCACTGCGGGGCTGGCATCCAAGGCGGCGGAAACTGCTGAGGATGCGGCGGCGATGTCGTCGAGCAGCGGGCCGCGGCCCTTGGGGCCGTCTCCATCGACGGTGATGCGGAGCACGGAGCGCTTGCCCATCCGGGTGATGTCGATGCTGTCGAGTTCCAACCCGTGTTCAGCGAGGATGGGCTCGATGACCGCCACCAGCTTGGCTTCTTGCATGTCGCGACTCCGTATCCGGTTGTTGGCCTGATTGTGATGTCCCAGCATACCCACGCGCGCCGTTCCAGCATGAATCGACGGCGCCACTAGGCTGGGGCCCATGCCCATGACCCGACGTGCCGCCCTCGCCGCCCTCACCTTGGGGTTGACGGGTTGTGCTGGCAGCCCGGTCATCGTGGGCGATCCCGCCACGGCACCGGTTCCCACCGCGCCTCCACCGCCGCCAGAGCCCACCCGTTCCGCCGCTGCCGAAGGCGCGCACCTCGCAGTGGCTCAGGTGCGGGCCCTGTTGGAGGCGCTGCAGCTGTCGCCCCAGTGGGAGGCCACGGAGTGGACGACGGCGGCCCTGGCCCAAACAGATGCCCACCTGGCGCGGCTCGCGCTGGCAGATCCCCTCTCCTGGACGGATCTCGAGCCCGTCTTCGAGGTGCAGCCTGAGGCTGCCTATCCTCCGTCTGATGCGATTGTCGCCGTCAACCGGCTGAGCGAGAAGCTGGCGCGCGCTGTGAACGCGCTGGAGGCCGCTGCGGCGGACGCCGCATCTGCGGATCTCAGGCTGTTCTATGCCTCCATGTCCACCGCAGTGCTGGCCTTGAACGACCAGAGCGTCCTCCCCGTGGAGGGTGATGCCTCCCCGCGGATGTTGCAGCCCACCACGCTCGAAGCCTCCCTCCCCGTGCTGCTGGGGCACATGTGGGCGCTGATCTACGGCTTGGGCGTGGGGATGGGCAAGCTGCCGAAGGATGACCCGCTGCTCGCCATCGGCCGCTCCCGCCTGAGCCAGGCGCAGGAGCTCCGCAACCAGCTGCGCGACCAGTTGGGCACCAACGCACCGGAACAGCCAGCAGCATTCGAATTGTCAACCGCTATGGACAGCCCCTCCGCCATCCGCGAGGCTTGGGGCCTATTGGAGGTACAACTCATGAACAGTTACGCCCGGCTCGTCGCCGCAGATGCAGATCCGAGGTGGCGCGACGCGATGCGCTCGCAGGTGCCGCCCGTGGAGGCCATGGGCACGGCGCTGACCTGGTGGCCGGGGTGGTTGGCATGAGCGCCGCAACAGACCTGACGAAGTACCGCTGGGGTGCCCTCGGGGCCCAGGCCGTGGCGCTTGGCCTGATGGCCGCCCCCACTTTGCCGTACCACACCATGTACCAAGACGCTGACAGCAAAGAGATCCTCACGCAGCTGAATCACATCACCTGGTTCAGCCCGTATGTCCCGTTCGGCGGAGCCAACTTCGCCGCTTGGGGCGCCATCGCGGCGGTCATCGTCGCAGGCGTGCTGACGTTCATGGCTGCACGCCAAGCCCGTGGCGGCAACGTCCGGATCTGGCGCTCCCCCATGGTTGTCAGTGCGCTGGGGGCAGCCTTGGCCGCGATTGCCCTGATGTGGGGCGGCGGGCAGAGCGTGTGGGGGTGGGTCGCCGTCGTCCTGCTGGCCGCAGCGACCGCCCTCAACTTCCTGCCTACCCGGCCTGCAGGCCGCCCGCTGCTGCCACCGCAATAACCTCCGAGACGATCTCGTCCACCGGAACCTCACGCTTGTCACCGGTGGCGCGGGAACGCAGCTCCACCACGCCGTCGGCGAGGCCTCGGCCCACCACCACGATGATGGGCATGCCCATCACCTCGGAATCCGCAAACTTCACGCCCGGGCTGGCCTTGCGGTCGTCGAAGAGGATGTCGAGGCCGCGGGCACTCAGCTCGTCGGCGATCTGCTCCGCCTTCACGAAGACCTCCACCTCCTTGCCGGTAGCGATCACGTGCACGTGGTACGGCGCCAGCGACAGAGGCCAGTTGAGGCCCTTGTCATCCGCGGTGGATTCGGCGACGGCGGCCACCGCACGTGACACGCCCACGCCGTAGGAGCCCATGGTGACGGTGACGAGCTTGCCGTTCTCGTCGAGCACCTTGAGGCCCAACGCCTCCGCGTACTTGCGGCCGAGCTGGAAGATGTGACCCATCTCGATGCCACGCGCCAGCGCAAGCGGGCCGGAGCCGTCGGGAGCCGGGTCGCCCTGACGGACATCGGCGACGTCGAGGACGCCGTCGGCGGTGAAGTCGCGGCCGGCGGTCACGCCGGTGAGGTGCTGATCCTTCACGTTGGCGCCGGTGACCCAGTGGGTGCCGGTGACGACGCGGGGATCGACGAGGTATTCGATCTTCGTCGAAGATTCCTTGCCGAGGATGCGCGTGCCGTCGAGGGAGACCGGCGACATGAAGCCCACCACCAACTCGGGGTACTTCTTGAAGTCGTCCTCACCGAACGGTTCCGCGACTGCGGGCTCCATGGCCGCCTCGAGACGCTTGGCGTCCACCTCGCGGTCGCCGGGCAGACCGACAGCGAGGGGCCGCTTCTTGCCGTCCGGCTCCGTGACCATGAACAACACGTTCTTGAGGGTGTCGGCGCCGGTCCACTCGCGGCCGGGGAGGTCACGGTTGAGGATCTCCACGACGGCGGCAATGCTGCCGGCCTGCGGCGTCTCGAAGGCCTGCATCGCGGGGGCATCCCCGATGGGCAGCTCGGCCGGGGGCGCAACCTTCACGGCCTCCACGTTGGCGGTGTATCCGCCGGGCGAACGCACAAACGTGTCCTCGCCGTTCTCCAGCACAGCGAGGAACTCCTCAGAACGGGAGCCACCCATGGCACCCGCCATGGCAGAGACGATGACGAAATCCAGGCCCAGCCGTTCGAAGATGCGCTGGTAAGCGGCGCGGTGACGGTCGTAGCTGGCCTCGAGGCCAGCGTCGTCGACGTCGAAGGAGTAGGAATCCTTCATGATGAACTCGCGGCCGCGCAGCAGCCCTGCACGGGGACGCGCCTCGTCGCGGTACTTCGTCTGGATCTGGTACAGCGAGAGCGGCAGATCCTTGTAGGACTTGTAGAGGTCCTTCACCATGAGGGTGAACATCTCTTCGTGCGTGGGGCCGAGCAGCATGTCGGCGCCCTTGCGGTCGACGATGCGGAAGATGTTGTCGCCGTAATCGGTCCAACGACCGGTCGCCTCATAGGGCTCGCGCGGCAGCAGCGCCGGGAAGCGCACCTCCTGGGCACCGATGGCAGCCATTTCCTCGCGGATGATGGTCTCAACCTTCTCCAGCACCTTCAGACCCAGCGGCAGCCAGGAGTAGATACCGGGCGCGGCGCGGCGAATGTAGCCGGCGCGCACGAGCCAGCGGTGGCTGGGAACTTCCGCGTCTGCCGGGTCTTCGCGCAGCGTGCGCACAAACAGGTTCGAGAGCTTGGTGATCACGGGTCACACAATAGCGCCCGTCACGCTGGTTGAGCCGATGCGAGGTTCCTGAGGAGCGTCCCGCGACGAAGTCGCCGGATGCTCACGAAGGACGACGCTGGTCCCTGAGCGTCACAGGTGCGAGGAACGAGCACCCAGTGGCGACGA
>JAUNUF010000093.1 GCA_030538315.1 Propionibacteriaceae bacterium | reverse complement strand
AGCGCTTCTCGCTGATCGCCGCGGCTCTCAATGAGGGGCGGATTTCGGTGGAGCAAACCAGAGCCATCATCGACGGGCTCCGTAAGCTGCCGTCTCAACTGACGCGTTCAGAGCTGACCAGGTGTCAGGAAACAATCCTCGACCACGCCCACAGCTTCGGGCCACAAGAGCTGCGCAAGCTAGCCGCACGCCTGTACGAGGTTGTGGACCCTGACGGCGCAGACGAGGAACAAGCCAAACGCCTCGCCGCTGAAGACCGCGCCGCGGAACGCAACAGGTCCGTGCGGTTCAGCTTCGACGGCCACGGCACCGGCATCATGCGCGCCATCCTCCCCGAAGCACAGATGGCCCAACTGAAGGCACAGATCGACGCCCTCATGCCACCCATCTCCTCCTACCGCGAGACCAACCAGATCCCCGCACCCGACATGCGACGAGCCGACGCGCTGGTGCTGTGGGCAGAGATCGCCTCCAACTCCAAAGATCTCCCGGCTCAGGGTGGGGACAGGCCCCACGTCTACGTCAGCGTCACCCTCGACACCCTCCTCGACGGGCTCGGCAGCACGGATCTGATCGGCATCCCCGAAATCGACAGCATCACCGCCGGCGAAGCCCGCAGACTCGCCTGTGACGCCGGCATCATCCCCGCGGTGCTCGGCTCCACGTCCGAACCGTTGGATGTTGGCCGGGAACACCGCCTGTTTACCCCCGCCATCCGGGCCGCGCTCGTCCTGCGGGACCAAGGGTGTGCGTTCCCCGGCTGCGACACCCCACCGGTTGCCTGCGATGGTCACCACATCGTCCCCTGGTGGGCAGGCGGCCCATCCTCAACCCACAACGCAGTGCTCCTGTGCCCACACCACCACCGATTGCTGGAACCAGACCCTGGGCAATCGGCACACTCCCAATGGCGAGTGCATCTCGACCCGACAACGGGATTGCCGGTATTCACCCCACCGCGCCACATCGATCCTTTGCAGCGGCCGCGGCAGCATCAACGCTTCCTCCTGAGACAACTCAAACACCAAGCCAAGGCACCACCCTGCCCAGGCGACGAACCGGCACCGCCCGAACCCTTGTGGATCCAGTCAGGCCCGAAACGCGAAGTGGAAATGTCACCAGCCTGGATGTGATCAGGGCCGCAGGGACGTTAGGCCGTCCTTCGTGAGCGCAGGGCTCGTTGCGGTTCCTGAGCCTGCTTCTGCGAGCTTGCGAGCGGGGCAGACCGAAGGACGGATGAGGCTGGCCCTCGGGAGCGTGCACTGCCAGTAGGCTTACGCCCATGCCCAAGCGTCAGTATGAGGTCCTGCCCGGCAGCCACGGTTCCCGAGTGCGCATCCTTGCCCGCGGCGGCGCCGTCCTGCGGGACCCCCGCATCAACCGCGGCACCGCGTTCACCCACGAAGAGCGAGAGAAGCTCGGCCTCGTGGGGCTGCTCCCCTCCCACGTGACGGCACTCGAGGGCCAACTGCACCGCACGTACATGCGCTTCAAGCGGGCATCCACTCCCCTGTCGAAGTTCTCGTACCTTCAGGGCCTGAGGGAGCGTAATTCGACGCTCTTCTACCGTCTCCTCAGCGAGCACCTCGAAGAGGTCATGCCCATCGTCTACACCCCCACCATCGGTGAGGCCATCAAGGCGTTCTCGTTCTGGTTCCAATCCATCGACGGCGTGTTCCTCTCCATCGACCAGCAGGAGCAGGTGGAGGCCTCGCTCCGCGCCACGCAGATTGACCCCGAGGATCTGGACATCCTCATCGTCACGGATTCCGAGGGCATCCTCGGCATCGGAGATCAGGGCGTTGGCGGCATCCAGATCTGCCTGGGCAAGAAGTCGCTGTACACCGCGGCCGCGGGTCTGGACCCAGACCGGATGCTCGCCGTTGTGCTGGACGTGGGCACGGACAACCTCAGGCTCCTCAACGACGAGTTGTACCTCGGCGAGCGGCACGCCCGCGTCCGCGGCGAGCGCTACGACCAGTTCGTCGACACCTTCGTGCAAGCTGCTCGCAAGGTGTTCCCCAACGCGATGATCCATTGGGAGGATTTCGGCGCGAACAACGCACACCGCCTCCTGAATACCTACCGCGACGAGATCTGCACCTTCAACGACGACATTCAGGGCACGGCCGCCGTCGTTGCCAGCGCGATTCTGGCCGGCGTGCAGGCCAAGAGCGAGAAGCTGCGCGAGCAACGCTTCGTGATCCATGGCGGCGGCACCGCCGGCGTGGGGATCGCGGATCTGCTCGTCGACCTCCTTGCCAAGGAGGGTCTCACTCGCGAGGAGGCCCACGAGCGGTTCTGGATCACCAGCAGCCGTGGGCTCGTCACCGACGACCCAGCGCAGCGTTTCCGCGACTTCCAGCGCCCCTTCGCCCGCAACCTGGACGAGTTGCAGAGCTGGGAACTGGACACCCCCGGCGTCTACAAGCTGGCCGACATCGTGCGCAACGTGCACCCCACCGTCCTGATCGGCACCTCCGGCCAACCTGATTCGTTCACGGAAGCAATCGTGCGTGACATGGCGGCGCACGTGAACCGGCCCCTGATCCTCCCGCTGTCCAACCCCACCTCGCTGGTTGAGGCGCTCCCTGAGGACCTGCTCGATTGGACCGACGGGCGCGCGCTCATCGCCACCGGCTCCCCCTTCGCACCGGTGCACCGCGAGGAAGCCACCTACACGATCGCGCAGGCCAACAATGCTCTGGTCTTCCCCGGCCTGGGGTTGGGCGTGGCGGTCTGCAAGGCAGAGCGGGTCACCGACGCGATGATCGCGTCCTCGGCTGAGGCCGTGGCGAGCTTGGCAGACGTGCGAAAGCCCGGCCAATCCCTGCTCCCCAGCATCAACGACCTGCGCCGCGTGTCGGCGACGGTAGCCATCGCCGTCGCGAAGGCAGCAGAGGAGGACGGCGTGGCGCGCAACCCGCTGACCAACCCGGTGCAGCAGGTGTTCGAGTCCATGTGGATGCCCAGCTACCCAGAGCTCGTCTTCGACTGATACCAGAGTCTGTTAAAGGTAGCCCAGGGACCCTGCTAAAGGGCCCGGCGCACCAACAAGCGCGCACTGCGCGGCGCGCCAACGACTGATCAGAGGCTGGCGCGCAGTGCCCTCAGCCGAGTGAGCGAGGACTCGCGGCCCAAGATCTCCATCGACTCGAAAAGGGGCGGGGAGACCTTGCGGCCAGAGATCGCCACCCGGATGGGCGCGAACGCGAAGCGGGGCTTGATGCCCATCCCCTCAACGATGCGCTCCTTCAAGGCGGCCTGGATGGAATCGGTGTCGAAAGGCACGGATTCTGCGACGGCGATCGCGGCGTCGAGCACGTCTGCAGCGTTGTCGGCCAGCGACGCCGAGGCCTCGTCGTCGACGGTGAGCTCGCCGTCGGCCACGAAGAGGTAATCCAGCTGCGGGAGGGCGTCCTTCAGGGTGACGAGGCGTTCCTGGATGATGGGAACGGCCTTGCGCAGCACCTCCACCTGCTCTGCCGACGGCGTCCAGTTCGCCTCCTCGAAGGCGATGATCCGGTCTGCCAGCTCCTCAGCCGTGAGCGAGCGGATGTAGTGGCCGTTGAGCCAGTCCAGCTTCTTCAGGTCGAAGATGGGGCCGACGGTGTTGACCTTGGTCCAGTCGAACTCGTCGACGAACTGCTCGAAGGTCTTGACCTCCTGCTCGTCGTCGCCGGCGTAGCCCAGCAGCTGGAGGAAGTTGCGCACGGCCTCGGGCAGATAGCCCTCGTCCTTGAACCACATGAGGCGGGCGGCCGGGTTCTTGCGCTTGGAGATCTTCGACTTGTCCGTGTTGCGCAGCAGCGGCATGTGCGCGAAGGCGGGCAACTCCCAGCCCAGCCACTGGTACAGCAGGATGTGCTTCGGCGTGGAGGAGATCCACTCCTCGCCGCGCACAACGGTGTTGATCCCCATCAGGTGATCGTCGACGACGACGGCCATGTGATAGGTGGGGAAACCATCCGCCTTCAGGATCACCTGATCATCTGGGCGCGGAGCCTTGACCTCACCACGCACGATGTCGGTGAAGGTCAGCGGCACGTCGTCCGGCACCAGCATCCGAACCACTGGCACCTCCGAGAAGCCCGCCATCTCGGCGCGCTCCTCGCGGGTGAGGCCGTGGCACAGGCGGTCGTAACCGGTGACGGAGGCCTTGGACTGCTCCTGCTCCTTGCGAAGCTCAGCCAAGCGCTCCGAGGAGCACCAGCAGTAGTAGGCGTGGCCGGCCTCGACCAGCTGATCGACGTAGGGCCGGTAGGTGGTCAGGCGTTCAGACTGCCGGTAGGGGCCGTGCTCGCCGCCCACGTGTGGGCCCTCGTCGGGCTGCAGCCCCAGCCAGGCAAGCGAGTCGTAGATCTGCTCCTCGGAACCCTCCACAAGGCGGGCCTGATCCGTATCCTCGATGCGCAGCACGAACTGGCCACCGGTCTTGCGCGCCCAGGCCAGATCGAACAGGGCCATGAAGGCGGTGCCGACGTGGGGATCGCCGGTGGGCGACGGGGCGACGCGGGTGCGGGCGGGGATCACGGTTTCGCTCATAGTGCCTCCCAGCCTATCGAAACCGCTGGAAATGGCCGCACATCACTGGCACGCTTGCGCAGTGAGCAACAACCACCCTGCCGACGGCCAAGACCAGATCCGCGTTCGCGGCGCCCGCGAGAACAACCTCAAGGACATCTCGCTCGACCTCCCCAAGCGCCGCCTGACGGTGTTCACCGGCGTCTCCGGCTCCGGCAAGAGCTCGCTGGTGTTCGACACCATCGCCGCCGAATCCCAGCGAATGATCAACGAGACCTACCCGGCGTTCGTGCAGGGCTTCATGACCACGCTCGCTCGCCCGGATGTCGATGCGCTCGAAGGCTTGACGACCGCGATCATCGTCGACCAGGAGAGGCTGGGCGCGAACCTGCGCTCCACCGTGGGTACGGTCACAGATGCCAACGCCCTGCTGCGTCTGCTGTTCAGCAAGGTCGCCGAGCCGCACATCGGCTCCCCTCAGGCCTATTCCTTCAACGTGCCCTCGGTGACCGGCTCCGGCATGATCAAGACGGAGAAGGCCGGGCGCGTCCAGAAGGAAGCCAAGACCTACACCCTCGTCGGCGGCATGTGCCCCCGGTGCGAGGGCAAGGGCAAGGTCAACGACGTCGACATCAGCCAGCTGATCGATGACAGCAAGTCATTGGCTGAGGGCGCCATCAAGGTGCCCGGCTACGTGGCCGACGGCTGGTACGTGCGCGGCTTCATCGGCAGCGGCTTCTTCGATGGCGACAAGAAGATCCGCGACTACTCCAAGCGCGAGCTCGACGACCTGCTCTGGAAGCCACCCACCAAGATCAAGGTGGACAACGTCAACATCACCTACGAGGGCCTCGTGCCCAAGATCCAGAAGTCCATGCTCAGCAAGGATCCCGACGCGATGCAGCCGCACATTCGGGCCTTCGTGGAGCGCGCCGTCACGTTCGACACGTGCCCCGAGTGCGGCGGCACCCGCTTGGCGGAGCACGCCCGCACCTCGAAGATCGACGGCGTGAGCATCGCGGATGCCTGCGACATGCAGATCAGCGACCTCGCCGAATGGGTGCGCGGGCTGGATCAGCCGTCGGCCAAGCCGCTGATCGGCACCCTCCAGGCGCTGCTGGATTCGTTCGTCAGCATCGGGCTGGGCTACCTGCAGCTGAGCCGCCCCTCGGGCACCTTGTCCGGCGGCGAGGCCCAGCGCACCAAGATGATCCGCCACCTGGGCTCGGCTCTCACGGACGTGACCTACGTCTTCGACGAGCCCTCCATCGGCCTGCACCCGCACGACGTCGAGAAGATGAACCAGCTCCTGCTCAGCCTGCGCGACAAGGGCAACACCGTGCTGGTGGTGGAGCACAAGCCCGAGATGATCGCCATCGCAGACCACGTCGTCGACCTCGGGCCGCGCGCAGGCAGCCGCGGCGGTGAGATCTGCTTCGAGGGCACGCTCGACGGGCTCCGCGCGAGCGACACCCTCACCGGCCATCACCTGGAGTACCGGGCCGCGCTCAAGGAGAAGGTCCGCACCCCGAAGGGCGCCATTGAGATCCGTGGCGCATCCACCAACAACCTGCAGAATGTCGACGTCGACGTGCCGCTGGGCGTGCTGACGGTGCTCACTGGGGTCGCCGGATCCGGCAAGAGCTCGCTGATCCACGGCTCGATGCCCACCGACGGCGTGGTCAGCATCGACCAGTCCCCCATCAAGGGCTCACGCCGCAGCTCTCCCGCCACCTACACAGGCCTGCTGGAGCCCATCCGCAAGGCGTTCGCCAAGGCAACCGGCACCAAGCCGGCCCTCTTCAGCGCCAACTCCGAGGGCGCCTGCCCTGCCTGCAACGGCGCTGGCGTCATCTACACCGAGCTGGGCTTCATGGACGTGGTCACCACGCCCTGTGAGGAGTGCGAGGGCCGCCGCTTCCAGGCGGAGGTGCTCGAGCACCGCTGGGCGGGCAAGAACATCGCCGACGTGCTGGACATGCCGGTGGAGGAGGCGCTCACGTTCTTCAGCGAGGGCGAGGCCAGGACCCCGGCTGCGGCCGCCATCCTGGCGCGCCTGGCGGACGTCGGCCTCGGGTACCTGAGCCTCGGCCAGCCGCTCACCACCCTCTCGGGCGGTGAGCGCCAGCGCCTGAAGCTGGCCACCGCGATGGCCTCCAAGGAGGGCTCCATCTACGTCCTCGACGAGCCCACCACCGGCCTGCACCTGGCCGATGTCGAACAGCTGCTGGCGCTGCTGGACCGGCTGGTGGATGCCGGCAAGTCCGTCATCGTGATCGAGCACCATCAGGCCGTGATGGCGCACGCGGACTGGATCATCGACCTCGGACCGGGTGCCGGTCACGACGGCGGACGTGTCGTCTTCGAGGGCCCGCCGTCGGAGTTGGTGAAGGCAGACACGCTGACCGGCCAGCACCTCGCTCGCTACGTTGGGGCCGCTGGCTAGGGCCTGCGTGTCACACTTGGTACCCATGAGCATGGAACCCGCACCCACGCCGGCAAGCGCCATCGAGCGAGCCCGCAAGGTCGCCGAGGAGGCGCTCTCCGGGTCGGCGAAGAACGACCCGGCGCTCAAGGCCGCCCGCGACAAGGTGAAGCAGGACATCGGGGCACTCCCTGTTGAGTCGCCCGCGAAGCTCACCCGTGCCATGTCCTATGTGCTCGACGACCTGGTGCAGGTGCCCGGCACGAAGATCCGCGTGGGCGTTGACCCGGTCCTGTCGCTGGTGCCGTGGGCCGGTACCGCCGTCGGTGCGGTATTCGGTGGGGCGATCCTGGTGGACGCCGTGCGGCTGCGCGCGCCCATCTCGGTGATCGCGCGGATGGGCGCCAACACCATCCTCGACTGGCTGCTGGGCATGATCCCGTTCGCCGGCGCCTTCTTCGACGCGGCCTTCCGGGCCAACAAGAAGAACCTCAAACTCCTCAACCGCAGCATCGAGAACCGCGAGCTCGTGCGGCAGGCATCGGTGAAGTATTGGGTGGGGGTCGCGTCGCTCGTGGCGCTGATTCTGAGCATCGTGGTGGCCATCCCGATCCTTGTGATCATGGGGCTGGCAGACCTCATCAACACGCCTTAGGCGGAGCGTGCTAACTTACCCGCATGACTGAGCCCTCTGCCATGCCCTCGAACTTCATCTACGACGCCGTGCGCGCCGATGTGGAACAGGGCAAGCGTGACGGCCGGGTGCAGACGCGGTTCCCACCTGAGCCCAACGGATACCTGCACATCGGGCATGCCAAGGCCATCGTCGTCGACTTCGGCGTGGCCCAGGATTTCGGCGGCATCTGCCTGCTGCGCCTAGACGACACGAACCCCGAAACCGAGGAGACGAGCTTCGTCGAGGCCATCATCGACGACATCAAGTGGCTGGGCTACGAGCCCTCGGATGTGCGCTACGCCTCGGATTACTTCCAGCAGCTCTATGACTGGGCAGAAATGCTCATCGAGAAGGGCTTGGCCTACGTCGACGACCAAGACAGCGAGGCCATCTCGGCTGGCCGCGGCGGTTTCGGCAAGCCCGGCACCAACTCGCCATGGCGTGACCGCAGCGTGGAGGAGAACCTCTCCCTGTTCCGCCGGATGCGCGCCGGTGAGTTCGCCGAGGGCACGCATGTGCTGCGCGCCAAGATCGACATGAACCACGAGAACATGCAGATGCGTGACCCCGTCATGTACCGCATCCGCAAGGTGGCGCACCACAGGACGGGCACCGATTGGCCCATCTACCCCAACTACGACTGGGCCCACGGCCAGTCAGACGCCATCGAGGGCACCACGCATTCGCTGTGCACGCTGGAGTTTGAATCCCACCGCCCCCTCTACGAATGGTTCCTTGAGCAGCTCGGCGTGGAGGCTGGCCCGCGCCAGTACGAGTTCGCGCGCCTTGAACTCACGCACACCATCACGTCGAAGCGTCGCCTGGCCAAGCTGGTGATGGACGGCGTGGTCGACGGCTGGGACGACGCCCGCATGCCCACCCTGCAGGGCCTGCGCCGCCGCGGCTACCCGGCTTCGGCCATCCGGCAGTTCATGCGCGAGGTGGGCACCACGCGCACCAACTCGCGCCAGTCCATCGAGGCACTCGAGAGCTACGTGCGCCGTGATCTCAACCTCACGTCGCAGCGCCGGATGGCCGTCTTGAACCCGCTCAAGATGCGCATCACCAACTGGCCCGTGGACGACGAGGGGCAGCCCGTGGTGGAGCACTTCGAGGTGGCCAACAACCCAGAGAACCCCGACGACGGCACGCGCCAGGTGGAGTTCACCGGCGAGCTCTGGATCGAGCAGGACGACTTCCGCGAGGTGCCCCCGCCGAAGTACTTCCGCCTCTCCCCCGGGCGCGAGGTGCGCCTGCGCGGCGCCTACTTCGTCACGGCCACGGATGTCGTCAAGAACGAAGACGGCGAGCTCGTCGAGGTGCTTGCCACCTACGATCCTGAGTCCAAGGGCGGCAACTCCCCAG
>JAUNUF010000092.1 GCA_030538315.1 Propionibacteriaceae bacterium | reverse complement strand
GGGCTTGATGTCGCGGTGGATGATGCCGGCGCGGTGCGAGTACGCCAGCGCGTCGAGCACGCCGGCGGTGAACTCGAGCGCGCGCTCGGGCACAAGCTTGCGGCCGCCACGCAGCACCTCGCGCAGCGTGATGCCCTCAACGAGCTCCATCACGATGTAGGGCACCGACACCTGGGAGACAGGGTCAACCTGCTCGCCGGTGTCGTAGACCGCCACGATGTTGGGGTGGTTCAGGCCGGCGGCGGATTGGGCCTCCCGGCGGAACCGGGCCTGGAACGTCGGGTCGCTGGCCAGATCAACGCGCAGCCGCTTGATGGCCACGTCGCGTTCCAGGCGGATATCCCGCGCGCGCCACACCTCGGCCATACCGCCTCGGCCAATCACTTGGTCGAGCTCATAGCGGTTGCCGAGCAGGGCTCCTCGCTCTGTCATCGCTCCCGGTCCTTTCGGTTCGTCACGAACCATCTTGGCGCATGGTCATGAGAGAAGTCTGAGAATGTCACCGCAGAGCCTCCACAACTGCCTTGAAGATGGGGGCGGCCAGCCGGCCGCCGGAGATGTCGTCCCTGTCCACATCCGCGTTCTCCACGAACGCCACCACTGCCACCTGCGGGTCTTCGGCATAGCCCACAAACCAAGCGTACGGCGGCCTGTCTGGGGCGCTCTGCGCGGTGCCGGTCTTGCCGCCGATGACCACGCCGTCGATCCGGGCGGGCTTGCCCGTGCCGTCTTCGACGGTGGCGATCATCATCTGCTGCAGATGCTCCGCGGTGGATTTGGAGATGGCGCGGTTCAGCCGCTCTGGGGACTGGGCGCTGAGCACGGTGAGATCCCGGTTGGTCACGGTGGAAACCAGGTACGGCCGCATCATCTCGCCGTCGTTGGCGATGGCCGCCACCACCTGCACCATCTGCAGCGGGGAGGCTGCCACGTCGAACTGCCCGATGGCGGTGAGCGCCGTCTGGGCCTCGTCGATCTCCGTGGGGAAACGCGACGGCGCGGCGGCCATGTCGATGCGCTGATCCTGGTTGAACCCGAACTTCTCCGCCATGGCGATCATCTTGTCTGCGCCCAATTCGAGCCCCAGGTTGCCGAAGGCCGTGTTGCAGGAGGTCTTCATGGCCTGTTCGAGGCTGACGCGGGTGCCGCCGCAATTGGTGGAGTTGCCCATGGAGCGGCTGGAGTTGGGCAGCCGCAGCGACGCGGGGGCGTCGAGCTCCGTGGAGGGCACCATGCCGTCCTCCAGCGCGGCGGCGGCGGTGACCAGCTTGAAGGTGGAGCCGGGCGGGTACACCTCGCGCACGGCGCGGTTCTTCAGTGGCTCGTCCTTGGCGTTGAGCAGTTCCGTCCAGGCCTCGCGCTCCGCGGCCAAATCCACGGTCGCCAACCGGTTGGGGTCATAGGTGGGGGTGGAGACCATGGCCAGCACCTCGCCGGTGGCGTAGTTCATGGCGACGACGGCGCCCCGCTGCTTTCCGAGCGCCCGGACGGCGGCGGCTTGGGCGCTGGCGTTGAGCGTGGTGGAGAGGTTGGCGCCGCGGCCCTGGCGGCCGCTGAGGATGTCGATGGCGCGGCTGGCAGCCTGCAATGAAGACGTGCCGGCCAGCTGCTGGTTGTAGCTCAGCTCCAGCCCGGAACGGGCGTAATCGTAGGAGTACCAGCCGGTGACGGTGCTCCAGATTTCCGGCTCCGGATAGGTGCGCACGAAGGGGAAGCGGCCGGCGCGCTCCACGGACTGGGCGATGGGGGTGTTGCCCACCAGGATGGTGCCGCGGTTGCGGGAGAACTCCGCGTCTCGCACGCGGCGGTTGCGGCTGTCCTCGTTGAGGGATTCCGTGCGCACCACGGAGATCCACGTGAGGTTCACCAGCAGCGCGGCCAGCAGCACGGCCACGAAGGTGGCCACCTTGCGAATGGGCCCGTTCATCGGCTGATCACCGCCGTGGCGTCCTGAGCTGACGCCGCCTCAAGCGCGGAGGCGTCCTGCGGCGCCGCCGTCGCGGCCTGGGGCAGGCGGCTGCGGTGCGAGATGATCATCAGGATGGCGATGATGATCCAGTTGGCCACCAGGGACGAGCCGCCCTGGGACATGAACGGCGTGGTGAGGCCCGTCAGCGGGAGGAGGCGGGTGACGCCGCCGATGATGGTGAACACCTGCAGCGCGAACACGAACGAGAGGCCTGCGGCCAGCAGCTTGCCGAAGCCGTCGGGCGAGGTGACCGCGGTCTTGAAGCCGCGTGCGATCAGCAGGGCGTAGATCATGACCACGGCCATGAGGCCCAGCACGCCCAGCTCCTCGCCGATGGCGGCGGCGATCATGTCTGACTTGGCCAGCGGGGTCAGGCCCGGGCGGCCCAGCCCCCAGCCCCGGCCGAACAGGCCGCCCCAGGCGAACCCGAATTGGGCGGAGATGATCTGCAGGTTGCGGTCGTAATCCGAGAACGGGTCCAGCCAGGCGTTGAGGCGGCGCGGCACGTGGTTGGTGAACTTGGCTGCCGCGATGCCGGCCGCGGTGAACGCGAGCCCGGCGATGATGGGCCAGGCCGGCTTCTCCGTCGCGATGTAGATCATGACGGTGAAGAGGCCGAAGAAGAGCAGTGAGGTGCCGAGGTCGTTTTGGAAGACCATCACGGCCAGCGACGCCAGCCACATGATGGCGATGGGGCCAAGATCTCGGGCGCGGGGGAACTCGATGCCGAGGAAGCGCTTGCCGGCCAGGGCCAGCACTTCGCGCTTCTCGTAGAAGTACGCGGCGAACGCGATGGCCAACGCGATCTTGGCCACCTCCGCGGGCTGGAACGACATGCCGAAGATGCGAATCCAGATGCGCGCGCCGCCCGAGGCGTGCCCGATCACGGGCGCCAGCGGTAGCAGCAGCAGGAACAGGCCGGCGATGAACAGCAGGTAGGGGTAGCGCTGGAGGCGCCGGTGATCCCGCAGGGCCAGGGCGACGGCGGCGAACAGCACCAGGCCCAGCGCCGTCCACACGAGTTGTTTGGTGGCGTCCGTGCGCACCGGCTCTGGGATCTGGTCGATGCGGTAGATCATGGCCAGGCCCAGCCCGTTGAGC
This sequence comes from Propionibacteriaceae bacterium, assembly GCA_030538315.1. GTDB lineage: Bacteria > Actinomycetota > Actinomycetes > Propionibacteriales > Propionibacteriaceae > Arachnia. Next base: position 5,928 of record JAUNUF010000092.1, on the reverse strand, counting down.
AGGAACACGCTGGGCAGGATCACCGGATCCGCGTAGGGCAGCCGGAAGCGCACCACCAGATGCGTTGCCAGGCCCAAGCCAAACCAGATGCCGCCGACGACGGCGAGGTTGGTGGGCAGCTCCCCGTACAGGTTGAGGTGCGTGATGGCCCAGCCGCCGAAGCCGAAGGATTGCGCCAGCAGAAGCAGCAGCAGCTCAACGTTGCGGCGCTTCTTGTAGACGATCACCTCATCCGCGAGCTGCGGCTGGACCTGTGCCTGGGCGGACATCAGCAATCCTCCAGGTCGGCCTCTTCGCCAGGGGCCGGCTCCAGCGTGGCCAACTCCTCTGCCAGCTCCGGTGTCTCGGTGGGCGGCGGTGGGGTGAAGGGCTGGAGGAACTCCGGCACCTTCGCCGTGGCGGGGGCGGGCGCGGCGGGGGAGATCATCAGCCCGGGCGCGGGAAGGCCGGGGCCCTCCGGCTGGGGATCCGTATCGGTGGGATCTGCGGTGGAGGTTTGCGTGGGATCCGCGGTGGTTTCGGTGGGCTGGGGTGAGGTCTCCGTGGCCGGTGGTTCAGGCGACACAGCCGGATCCACCGTTTGCTCCTCCGCCAGTATCTGCTTGCGCTCCTCGCGGATGGCCACGCAGTTGTCTGCCAGGCCGCGCAGCGAGCCGACGGTGCGCTCAGCCGCGTCGAGATCCCCCACCGCGATGGAGGCGTCGACTTCACCGCGGTAGAAGCGGGGAAGATCCTGCACGTGGATGTCGGTTCTTTCCACGAGGGTGTGCAGCTCCACGCCCAGCACGGCGCCGGGGAGGCCGTTGAAGACGGCGACGTGCCCGTCTTCGGCGGCGATGTAGTAGCGGGAGGCCACGTAGGAGGAGGTGGCCCACCAGCCGCCGGCGATCACCAGCGCGATGGCCAGGACGGTGGCGATCACGCCGGGCCACCGTCGCTTGTCTTCCGTGGGGGCATAGCGGGCCACCTCGGTGGCGTCGTGCTCCACCACCACGGGACCGTCCGACGGCGTGGGATAGCCCGCGCCCTCCTGTGCGGCCGCGGCGCCGAGGGGCGGGATCTCCACCTCGGTGGCGGAGCCCACCAGAAGCGGGGTGGCGGCGTTGAGCTCGTCGTCGTTCTCGGTGATCTCGCCGATGACGACGGTGATGTTGTCGTGGCCGCCGGCGTCGTTGGCAGCCTTCGAGAGTTCCTTGGCGACGGTTTCGAGATCCTCGCCGCTGATGAGTTCGGCGATCTTGGCGTCGTCGATCAGCCCGCTGAGGCCATCTGAGCAGAAGAGGATGCGGTCGCCTGGTTGCGCGTCCATCACGGAGAGATCCGGCTCGAAGTGCACCTGCCCGTTGAGCACCTTCAGGATGAGGGAGCGGTGCGGGTGGGTGGCGGCCTGTTCCGGGGTGATCTTGCCCTCGTCGATGAGGGATTGCACCCAGGAGTGATCGTGCGTGAGCTGCGTCAGTTCGCCGTCGCGCCAGAGGTAGCCGCGTGAATCTCCCACGTGGGCCATACCGAACTGGGTGCCGTTGAAGAGGGCGCCGCAGAAGGTGGTGCCCATTCCGTCGAGCTCGAGGTTGGCTTCGATGAGATCCGTGAGCTTGGCGTTGGAACGGGCGATCATGCCGGCGATGCGCTCCAGCATCTCCTCGCCGTCGGCCTCCCGGATCTCCGCGGCGGCATCAGACTTGGCGGCCTCCATGGCGGCGACGGCGGAGGCCAGGTCTCCAGCGGCCGCGCCGCCCATGCCATCTGCCACGAGCAGCATGGTGGGCGAGGCGTAGCCGGCATCCTGATTGTTCTTGCGGATGCGGCCCACCTCTGAGTGCGCGGCGAAACGGAGGCTGAACGTCACTAGATCTCCAGCCGCATGAGGGTCTTGCCGATGCGAACAACATCACCGACGGTGACCTTGACCGGCTCCGTGACGAGTTTGCCGTTGACGTAGGTGCCGTTGGTGGATTGGAGATCCGAGATGATCCAGGTGGTGGCGTCCTGCTGCACCAGTTGGGCGTGCCGGGCCGAGGCGTAGTCGTCGTCCAGCAGCAGCGTGGAATCTGCGGCGCGGCCCAGGTTGATCGTCGGTTCGACGGGAACCGAGGCGCCCTGTTGCGGGCCGGCTGTGATCGCGAACCGGGTGGGCAGTTTCGAGCGGCCTTTGCCGCGGCCGCGGTCTGCGGGGATGGCGGTCAGCGACGAGACGGGCACGCGGCGGCCAAACATGTCTGTCCGCACCACGTTGGCGACGAACAAGATGAACAGCCAGAGCAACCCGAGGAAGACGATCTTGATCGCCGCGATGACCAGATCAGACAACTCAGGTCTCCGAAGGCGTGTGGACCAACATTCTGGTGTTCCCGATCTCGATGCGGGCGCCTTCTCCGATCCTCGTCTTGCTGATGCGGCTGCCGTTGACGTGCACGCCGTTGGTGGATCCGAGATCTTCGATGGTGATCACCGGATGGGAAGGGTCGCCTGAGACGCTGATGAGGGCGTGGCGGCGGGAGACTCCTGGGTCGTTCAGGCGCAGATCCGCCTCCGTGCCGCGACCAATCAGAATCCCGGGCTCGACGAGGGGGTGCCGCACGCCGTTGACTTCGAGGACGAGCCGCCCGGGGCGGGGCGATTCCTTGCGGGTCTCCGGGGCGATGGCCTCCGAGGCGACGGTGAACTGACCCGTCGGGAGGGACTTGTCCAGCTCATAATCGATGGAGATGGGGCCGTTGAACACGTAGTGCCTGTCTGCCGCGTGGTCGCGGATGGAGGGCAGGATTTCCGTGTTGAGCGTCTTGGAATAGGGGGCGAGGCGGTCATAGTCGCCTTGGGACAGCCCAATGGTGAAGGCGTTGGGTACCAGGCGCTTGTCGCGGGAGAGGAGCTTGGCCTCTGCGTCCAGTTCGCGTTGGATGCCGGCGACGATCTCGACGGGGTGGACGTAGCCCTTGAAGGCGCGCGCGAACACCTTGCCGACGGCGGATTCGATCCGCTTCTCAGCTTTGTCGAAGACTCCCATGCGCCTCCTTCCTGGGGTGAACGGACACAACGGTACCCGGGCAGTCTACCTGTAGGGGTGTCGCTGCCTGCGTAGCGGCGTTACGGTCGCGGTGGGTGCAGCACTGGGTTTGCGCAGCGGGTGGGGTTGTCGGCGGGGCCCGGCCCTTCGTCGCAGGCCTTCCCTCACTGTCGCAGGCTTTCGGCCCACGTCGCAGGGGAACCCTCATCGTCGCAGGCCTTTGGCGGGCTTGGGCTCATCGTCGCAGGGTTTCATTCGACGTCGCAGGGCTTCCGGTCGCTGGAAGGGCTGCGAGGAAGCACGAAGCCCTGCGACGTTGTCGCGTAGTGGAGTGAGCATGAACGGCGCGTGAACTGAGGGCGACGTTGGGCTCCCCCTCCCGCAGGACGTCTGGCGTCGCAGGCCTTTGGCGGGTTTGGCGGGCTTGGGCTCATCGTCGCAGGGTTTCATTCGACGTCGCAGGGCTTCTGGCCGCTGGAAGGGCTGCGAGGAAGCACGAAGCCCTGCGACGTTGCAGCCGGGCGGGTGGGCAACGGACAGGTGAACGGTGTGCGCCGGGGCGGGCATGGATTGCACGAGCACGGATAGGTCGACGGTGGCAGGCCGTCGACGGCATGTTCGGGGCCATAGTTATCCACAGGTGCAAAGATCACGCTTCCGAACGATCCCGTTCCATCGGATAGTCAATACATGACTCGGCACTTCTTGCGAACCGCTGACCTTCACAGCAGCGGCTGGACCAAAACCACCATGGATGCGGCACTCCGGGAAGGAACCCTCACGCGGCTGCGCAGGGGGCTCTTTAGCGCGTGCCCACCGCGGGAATCTGCGCACCCAAAGATCCTTGCCGGTGTCACTTCGGCCAGTGATGCGGCAGTGCTCAGCCACTGGTCTGCCGCTTGGCTGCACGACCTTCCAGTACCCAACGCTGCAATGACCCGCGTTCACCTCACTCGGAGCCGTCGTTCCGGTGCGCGGATCAGCCCGGATCTCAAGCTGTATGCCTGCCCGGTGCGTGATGGTGATGCAACGATGATCGGAGACCTACCGGTCACAACGGTCGCCCGCACCGTCGTCGATGTTGCCAGGCACGACGACCGCACGGGTTGGGGGTTCGCGACGGGGGACCGGGCATTGCGGATGGGATTGACCTCCGTGGAGGAACTCGACGAACAGTTGCGCCGGGCAGCCCGTCGACCATGGATCAAGCTGGCGCGGCAAATCGTGGGGCTGCTGGATCCGCTCTCGGAAAGCCCGGGTGAGTCGAGGAGCCGGTGGCTCATGTTTCAGGGCGGCATCCCGCAGCCGGCCCTGCAAGTTGATGTTCCCGTGATGGGAGGTCGAGTGGTCTACACCCCTGACTTCATGTGGGAGGAATACGGAGTTCTCGGTGAGTTCGATGGTGATTACAAGTACGACCTGGTGCCGGGGACGGATGAGTGGAAGGCGAGGAAGAGGCGCGACGAAGCGCTCCAAGCCGAGGGTTGGGTGATTGTGCATTGGGCGTGGGAGGACCTGTCCAACCCTGTGGCATTCATTGCCACCTTGCGTAACGCGTTCCTGACCGCACGCCGTCTGCGTGAGCGGGCCTCCTAGTCGCAGCGCTGCTGGGGACCTTGCGTCACCACCCAAGAATCCGCGTCTTCGCCGTCGTCGTCATCGTCGCAGGCCTTTGGCCAACGTCGCAGGCCTTCCAGCCGCCAGAAGCCCTGCGACGTCAGGTAATCCCCTGCGACATCGTGGCCAGTCGGCTCAAAGGCCTGCGACGTGGCGTGTAGCCCTGCGACGGTGCCTCAAGCTCTGCGACGTTGCGTGGAGCGGGCGTGAAGCCGTTCCAAGAGTGCGACGGCGGGCTGGGGTCAGCGGGAAGCGCGGCCCCACGGGAACGTGGCGATGTTGTCGGCGAACGCCCGCAGGATCTCAGTGGACCCCTCCAGAGCGCTCTGCGACTCCTTCGCAATCTCTTCCTCAACCCTGTCCGCGACGGCGCGAACCTCCGGCGACGTGCGCAGCGACTCCATCAACTCATCGCGCACCATGTTCCACAACCAATCGCGCTGCTGCTCCAGACGGCGCGCCTGCAGCGACCCCTCCGCCTCCAGTTCGGCGCGATGCTTGGTGACCGTGTCCCACACCTCATCGAGGCCGGCGCCGGTGTACGACGAGCAGGTGAGCACGGGTGCCCGTCGCTTCTCGTTGTCCGAGGTGATGAGCTTCATCGCGATGCTCAACTCTCGCGCGGCCATCCGTGCGGCCTGTTCGTTGTCGCCGTCTGCCTTCGTGATGGCGATCACATCAGCGAGCTCGAGGATGCCGCGCTTGATGCCCTGCAGCTGGTCACCGGTGCGGGCCACCTGCAGCATCAAAAAGGTGTCCACCATCCCGTGCACCGCCACCTCGCTCTGGCCCACGCCCACCGTCTCCACGAGCACAACGTCGTAGCCAGCGGCCTCGAGCACCAGCATGGATTCGCGCGTGGCGCGCGCCACACCGCCGAGGTGCCCGGCGGAGGGGGAGGGGCGGATGAAGGCGTTCTCGCGCTGGGCGAGCTCCGCCATGCGCGTGCGGTCTCCCAGAATGGAACCGCCGGTGCGCGTCGACGACGGGTCCACCGCGAGCACCGCAACCTTATGCTCTCGCTCATCAATCAACTTCACGCCCATGGCGTTGACGAACGTGGACTTGCCAGCTCCTGGAACGCCGGAGATGCCGACGCGGAACGCGCCGCCTGTGCGGGGCGCGATGGTCTCGAGCAGTTCGTGGGCCTGCTCGCGGTGCGCGGGCTTCAGCGATTCCACCAGCGTGATCGCCCGGGCGATGTGCCCGCGTGAGCCCTCGACGATGCCTTGGGCCAAATCCTCGACGTTCATCCTGCGCATACTCAGAACCCTATCGCCCCACCCCATCTCAGGGACGGCAGG
>JAUNUF010000091.1 GCA_030538315.1 Propionibacteriaceae bacterium | reverse complement strand
GGTTTGTGCGCCGCCGCGGGGGGCCCCGGTGTTGGGTTGTTGGGGGGGGGGGTGGCCCGGCGGGGGCGGCGGCGCCACCGCCCGGTTGGAGTTAAATCAGCACTCGGAGGCGTAGAGGGCAGCCTGACCCTCGTCGGTCTCGAGCGAGTCGGCGGTCACGATCGTGAAGCCGGTCTGGATCTTCTTCTCGGTGCCTTCGCCCTTCAGAGACTTCAGCGCCTGCTCAACGCCCTGGTAGCCGATGTCGTAGGGCTGCTGGGCGATGATGGCCTGAACGGTGCCGTCCTTGAGGGCGTCAACCTGAGCCGGACCAGCGTCGAATCCGACGACCTGGACCTTGCCCTTGACCCCAGCCTGCTCGATGCCGGTGGCGGCACCTTCAGCGCTGAAGATGTTGGTGGCGAAGATGGCCTTCAGATCCGGGTAGCGCTGAAGGGTCGCCGTCACGATGTTGGCGGCCTCAGCCGGCTGGTTCTTGGCGAACTGGACACCGATGTACTCGAACTTCGAGTCCTTGCCGACGGCCTCTTCGAAGCCCTTGACGCGCGCCTCGGTGGTGGAGATGCCAGGCTGGTTGTCGATGACGAGAACCTGACCGCCATCCGGCACCAGCTGCTGGATGGCCTCGAACGCCGCGGCACCGCCGCCGAGGTTGTCCGAAGCAATCTCGGAAACGGCGAACTCAGGGTTCTCCACCGTGGTGTCGACCAGCACGATCTTCGAGTTCTTGGCGGCCTCCTCCAGCGGGCGCTGAAGTGCGCTGACGTCATTGGGAGCAATGAGGATTGCGCCCGGCTTCGTGGCCGAGACGGAGCTCAGGATGGGCTGCTGGAGAGCGGGGTCCCACTTCTGGGGGCCCTGCACAGAAACCTCGGCGCCCAGTTCCTCGGCAGCAGCGCGGACGCCACATTCCATGGAGATGTAGAAGTTGTCACCGATGACGCCCTGGATGAAGGCGATCGACGGCTTGTCGCCGCCCGACGCGCCATCCGTGGAACCGGTGGAACCGGTCGAGCCTCCGGTGGAGCAGGCAGCCAGACCGGCGGCCATCAGAAGAGCAACGCTGCTCAGGATTACCTTGTTCTTACGCATTACGCGTCCTTTCGGTTAGATGCGAACAATCGAGTGAAGATGCTTGGCTTGGATTGGCCCCTGCTGGCTGCGGCGCGGCGCTGCTGATCGACGTAGACGGCTCCGATGAGGAAGGCGCCGACGACGACCTGCTGCCAGTAGGGCTGGACTCCGAGAATGACGAAGCCATTGCGGAGTGTGGCGGGAATGAGCAGACCGATGACGGTCCCGAAGACGGTCCCGAAACCGCCGAACAGGCTGGTGCCACCGATGACGACACCCGCGATCACGTCGAGGTTCGTCAGGCTGTGGCCAGCGATGGTTGTGGAACGGAAGAAGGTCAGGTTGAGGAGCCCTGCCAAGCCGGCGAGGAAGCCCGCGAGTCCGTAGACCTTGATCAACTGACGATCAACATTGAGCCCGACCCGGCGGCCAGCCTCTGGGTTGGATCCGATGGCCTCTGTGTAGAGGCCGAATCGGGTGCGCCGCAGGAGGATGATTCCGATGACGACGACGATGGTGGCGATGATGACGAGGACGGGCACACCGAGAACGCGGCCAAACCCGATGGTGTCGACCAGCACCGCGGGTGCGGAGCGGCGGTCGATGCCTCCGGTGAGAACCTGGGCAAGGCCCAGCGCTGCACCGAACGTGCCGAGGGTCACGATCATCGGCGGAACCTTCGCCTTGGCCACGAGGAACCCGTTGAGTAGACCCCACAGGGTTCCGGAGACCAGTGCGGCAACGATGCCAGCGATGGCGACTCCCCAGCCTTCACCATCACCCATTGATTCCATGAGCAACGACGCGACGACACCGCTGAACACCAGCACGGAGCCCATCGAGAGGTCGATGCCGCCGGTGATGATGATGAAGGTGGTACCTACACCAAGGACCGCCATGATCGACACGCTCACGGCAATGTTGAGGAAGTTGTTCGTGGCGAAGAAGGACGTCGGAGCCAGGACAGCAAAGATGATGACGATGGCCAACCACACCAGGACGATCTGCATCGCCTGGGCTCCCGCGAACGCACGCAGGCGTGAACCGAGGCTGGGAGCCGACTTGGTGACACCGCTAGGGGTATTGGGAGAAGTCATGCGACGTCCTTTCCATCAAGGCTGCCCGTCATTGCGCCAACAAGTTCCTCCACGCTGGAGTCCTTGCCTTGGTAGACGGCGACCCGCTTGCCGTGGCGGAGAACGTGCACTCGGTCTGCGACCTCGAGGACCTCAGGCATCGAGTGGCTGATGAGGACCACGCCAACTCCCTTGTCTCGGATGCGACGCACCAAATCGAGGACGCCCTTGGTCTGGACAACGCCCAGTGCCGCGGTGGGCTCGTCGAGGAAGATCACCTTGCTGGCCCATGCCGCGGCGCGCGCCACGGCGATCGCTTGACGCTGACCGCCGGACATCGATGCGACGGGGCTGTCGAAGTCCCTGACTGTCGCGCCGAGATCTGCGAAGGCCTCGATTCCATGCCCGCGCATCTGCGCGCGCTCCATGAACCCGAGCTTGCCCAGGATGCCGGGCTTCATCACCTCTCGCCCCAGGAACATGTTCTGGATGGGGTTGAGGTGGTTCGCCAGAGCCAGATCCTGGTAGACCGTCTCGATCCCCCGCTCACGTGCATCAATGGCCGTCTTCAATTCCAGCGGCTTGCCCTCGAAGAGGAGGGTTCCCTCGTTGGCCGTGTCTGCTCCGGCAAGGATCCGGACGAGCGTGGACTTTCCAGCACCGTTGTCTCCAATCAGAGCCGACACTTCTCCTGGGCGGACGTCGAAGTCCGCGCCCTGAAGCGCTCGGACGTTGCCAAACGTCCTCACCACTCCCTTGGCTTCATAGACAGGTTGAGTGCTCACGAGTCACCCCCCCCCCCCACCCTGGGACGGGGGCCATCTGCCCGCTACTGACATTGCTCATGATCCTCCTTGATCGGCTGGGTCCTCGGTTCTGGGGCGCAGCTCACCTGAGCCTCGAGGAATGAGTCGGGCTGGGACAAAAATGGTCTGGCCGCCGCTTGGAGGCTGGCCTTGGAGGCGCGGCAGCAGCGCCTCCACCGCAGCGGCACCAATGGCCGCAGGGTCATGGTCGATCACGCTCACCGCGGGCGACAGGCTTCCAGCCAGCGCGAAATCTCCGTAGGAGAGGATGGCTGTGTCCATGCGTCCGAACTGGTGCAGGGCGGGTACCACTCCGAGGGAGAGCCGGGAGTTCGTGGAGAGGATGGCCGTGGGCGGGTCCTCGAGTTCGAAAAGACGCTTCAGCGCAGGGAAGACCTCGTTGGCCTCGAGCACCCCTCCGCACACCAACTCATCATCCACAGGGATCGAGTGCTTGGCCATGGCCAGTTTGTAACCATCGAAGCGGTCTCGAGACGTGATCATGCTGAGACGGTCCGTGATCAGGGCGATTCTGGTGTGGCCGTGGGCGATGAGGTGCTCCGTCGCCTGCTGGCTGAGGCCAACGTCATCGACGACGACCGACTGAGCTCCCGGCACACTCCCTACCCTGTCCACGAAGACGACGGGCGTGTTGCTGAGCGGCACGGCGCTGAGCGAATCTGGGGTGAGCGGCGCAACGATCATCCCTGCGCAGCGGCGCTGTATGAATGAACTGGCTGCCTCAGCCTCCATACCCGGGTCACGGTTACTGGAGACGATCAGGCTGTGATAGCCGTGGCGATGAAGGGCGGCCTCGATGGCAGCCGCCAGCTCAGCGAAGAAGATGTCGCCGATGGAATCAAGGAGAACTCCTACACTCCGGTCCACCCCCACTCGAAGCGAACGAGCAGCAGCGTCTGGGACGTAGTTGAGATCCTCCATGGCGGTGAGCACCGAGGCCCTGGTTTCCGGGGCCACGCTGGGGTGATTATTGAGCACTCGCGACGCAGTCTTGGTGCTCACGCCAGCCCTGTTTGCAACATCCTTGAGTGTGGATGCTCCGGTCCATTTCACTTGGCCCCTCCTCCCATGTCATCGTTGTCATCGGTTGGTCTCACTGTAGCCCGAAGTTCTGCTAGCAGACAGAACCGTGGCTGAATTGTTATAACTGTTCTTGCTCTAGTGCAGCCAGGACGGCGGCAACCTGCTCCGCCACGCCTGTGGCTGCATCCACCTCGACGTGTGGCACCACCGGCATGGCCGTCGCGATGTCGCTCTGGCCATGGGCAATGCTGTCCAGCATGACTCGATCCCTGAGAGCCCCGCGCTCCGTCATGCGCGCTCGCACCAAGTCACCATCCGCGCGCAGCCACACCATGTGAGCCTGCCCACCCGCGTTGCCCAGGGCCCCAGCGAGCTTCGCCCACGCGGCTTCATCGGTTCGCTCCTTCGTGAAGGGAGCCACCAGCACGACTGGTACCCGTGCCTCCAGGCAGTCGACGGCGGTGTCAACGAGGCAGGCATACCTCGGGCCTCTCACCACCCGGGCCAAGTCCGGATCCGCATAATCGCCCGGAACTCCCACCTGCTCCGCAATCACGTCGACGAGCGGGTTCGTCATGACATCCAGATCCAGCAGAGCAGCCTGCAAGGCTCGCGCCAGGGCTCTCCCCATGGTTGTCTTGCCCACCCCGGGCGGCCCCGTCACCACTAAGGCCAAAGGTTGCTTTTCCTTCACCCGATCCCCGCTTCGACGGCACGGGCGAAGGACGGTGCGAGAGGAACGTCCTGAATGATGCCGGCCTGATATGCGTGATAGATATCGGCCTTGCCGGACCAGGTGCCGCCGGACGGCACGTTCTTCTCATCCAGCTCGTGATGCCACGAGCCATGTTCCCGGTCAACGAGGAAACGGTCCGCGAAATCCCACCACATCTCGAGCTGTTCACCGAAGCGAGCGAGGCCCGTCGCCCGCTCGAGCACGCTCGAGGTGGCGATCGCCTCGCAGAGGACCCAGTGCATCCGTGCCCGGGAGACGGGATGCCCTGACCAGTCGGTGGTGTAGACGAAGCCGGGCTCACCGTCGCGGCCCCAGCCATCGGAAACCGCTCGATCAGCCAGCGCAACGGCACCATCCGAGAGCGATTCTTCTCCGACGGCCAGCGCCGTCGACGCGAGCAGCCGAGCCCACTCCAACCCATGCCCCACCGTCGCGCCATAAGGGCGGAAGGGGTGCGTGGGCTGGTCTCGGTTGTACTCAAGCATGGGCTCCCAGCGTTCGGTGAAGTGCTCTGGCATGCGCCAGTCATTGGCTTCTGCCCAACCCATTGCGCGCCTGCCAATGCCGGCCGCCCGCTCAAGCCACTTCCGGTCCCCGGTGGCATCACCCACCGCAAGGAAACACTCGACAGTGTGCATGTTGGAGTTCAGGCCGCGATAGGAATCAAGGTGCGTCCACGGCGCGTCCCAGTCGTCGACTACGAGGCCTTCGCCTTCATCGAAGAAGCGCCCCTCAAGGACGTCCGCAGCTGCAGACAGAAGATCGCTCGCCCCCGCGATGCCCGCGACGAGGCCGCTACTGGCGGCCAACAGGACGAAGGAGTGCCCGTAGGCAGTCTTGTTCCGGGCGCCTCCGTTGGCGTCGAACCAGCCCCCGTGAGCGTCATCCCTGAGCGGCCCGTCCAAGAGCGCGCCGATGCCGTGCTCGGCCAGAGCCCTCATCTCATCGAGCGAAGGGCCGCCGGGTGCTGGCACTTCCCTGGCCAAGAGCCCCAGCGAATAGACATGCGTGAAGCGGCCCGTCACGTACAGCTGGGTGGGCTCCCCAACCTCCAAACGTCCCTTGGAATCCAGGTTCCCAAACCCATCCGCCGTCCTCGCAGCCACTCCAAAGCGCAGGAGTTCCGCACGGAGTGCCCGCCGGTACTCGGCATCGCCGATCATGCTTGTCCAACCACTGCCTCGACAGCGGGTAAGGCACCGGCGGCAAGAATCTCGCGACGCGCATCGAGGTAAGCAGTCAGCAGCCGCTCATCACCGGCAAGGTTGCCAAAGACGGGGTCATGGGACAGGAGGGCGCCTGGCTGTGAGGCCTTCTGGCTGATGATCTCGAGCAGATCGACGGCGCGGCGATCTGGAAGAGGCCCTGAGCCGTCGGAGAGGAAGCTCTCGAGGTACACGCCCCAGCCAGCCAGCACGAGCGCCACGCAATCGATGGCGCCCCCTGTGGCGAGTTGCTCGCGCAGGACGGGCAGAACGAACTTGGGGAGCCGATCTGATCCGTCGACCACTTGGCGCGCCAAGGTATCCCTGACTGCATCGCTGGAGAAGCGCTCCATGAGCTGTTCGCAGTACTCGTGGAGGTCGACTCCGGGGACATCTCCCAACGTGGGAATGGCCTCGGTATGCATGTAGCGGCGCAGGAATGCGGCGAACGTCTGGTCTCGGCACGCCTCGTGCACCAGATCAAATCCCGCAAGCAGCCCCAGATAACCCATGGCCTGATGGGAGGCGTTCAGCAACCGGAGTTTCATCCGCTCGTAGGGCTCAACATCTGCCACGATCTGAACGCCGGCATCCCCCAGCGGCGGGCGCTCCGACGAGAACGAATCCTCGATCACCCATTGTAGGAATGATTCCGACTGGACGGGCCAGGCGTCGTCGACCCCTGTGCGGGCAGCCACCTCGCTCGACAGTGTGGAGGTCACGATCGGGGTGATGCGGTCAACCATCGACGATGGGAACGCGACCTTTTCCTGGATCCAGTTGGCGAATTCCTCGTCTGAATGACCGACGAAGGAAGTCAGGGCCAACTTGGCCACCTCGCCGTTGCCCTGAATGTTGTCGCACGTCATCACGGTGAACGGCGCAAGGCCACGCTCCCGGCGGATGCGGAGGGCCGCAGCCAAGAAGCCCCAAGCGCTCTGAGGCTTCTCGGAGCCTGCAAGATCAGCAAGCGTCAGCGAATCCGTAGGCATGAACTCGCCCGTCGCGTCGTCGATGCCGTAGCCGCCTTCAGTGATGGTGAGGCTGACGATGTGCGTGGTGGGGGCAGCCATGAGTTCGAGCACGCGGCCCGGGTCCTCGGGGGCGAAGAGCACGTCGAGGATGCTGCCGATCACCCTCGTCTCGGCTCCGCCGTCGGGGGACAATTCCGTGAGCGTGTAGAGGCCGCCTTGGGTGCCCGCCACCCGGCTCACCTCCTTGTCGTTGGGCATGAGCCCGACTCCGACGATGCCCCATCTGAGATCACCAGCCGAGAGGACGCGGTCGAAGAACACCGCCTGATGCGCGCGATGGAAGCCACCCACCCCGATGTGCACCACCCCACACGTGATGGCACTCCTGTCATAGGACGGCGTCTCGACCGGCACCTCGGAGAAATCCCCGGAGAGTGTGGAAAGCCTGATGATGGTCTCTTGCTTGGTCACGGGGTCTCCTCGATCGGTTGGTCGGAATCCACAAGCTGCATGCGGATGTCGGCGTTGGCTGCGCTGAGCGCGACACGGCGGGCATTGACCTCGTCCACTCGCATGACCCAGTCTCGGGCCTCTGATTCCGCGTGGCCGTGGGACAGGCGCCGTGCGATCAGGCGCTGCCGCCGAACCTCGTCTGGGAGGTCGATGAACCAGACCTCGTCCAGCAGGGGGCGCACCTGCTCCCAGCCCGCCTCCTCCTGAAGCAGGTAGAGACCCTCCGTAACCACGAGCGGGGCCTCCTGGGGTACCGCGACGGCGCTGCCGATGCTCGTCTCAATCTCCCGGTCGAACCGCGGCGCGTACGTCACCGGCTCATCCGCGGCCTTCAAACGCTTGAGAAGGGAGACGTAACCGTCGACGTCGAAGGTGTCGAGCGCGCCCTTCGCTGCCCGACGGCCCATCTGCTCGAGCAACGGGTTGTCCAGATGGAACCCGTCCATCCCCACGATCACGGCGTCCTGTGCCAATTCCTTGGCCAGCGCTTCGCTCAAGGTCGACTTGCCCGAACCGGGGCTGCCCACGATGCCCAGCAGCACCCGTCCGCCAGCAGCTCCTCGCAACAGTTCCTTGGCACGCTCCACCGCCTGGGCGATGGTGAATCGTTGAACAGGTTGGGGCGAGCCGGTCATGAAACCCTCCCGGGCGTAAATGGTGCGCGACGTTGCGTTCATTCAAGGCTAGGCAGCCATGACATCGATGTCAAGAGTTGGTGACAACGATGACAAAAGGTGTCATCATTCGTTTAGGAGAGGGCGCACAGGAGCGCCCATCCTCAACGACTGGGAGTAGACGTGAAGATCGAATTCGACGGACGCACGGTGCTGGTGACCGGGGCCACCGGCGGCATTGGAGCCGAGATCGTGCGACAGCTGGCAGCCTCGGACGCCAGCGTGGTGGCTGCCGGCCGCAACAGGGAGATCCTTGACCAGCTTTCAGAGGAGACGGGTTGCCGGACCTTGGCGTTCGACCTGACCTCGCTGAAGGAAACAGAAGCGGCTCTCGCAGATCTTGATGTGTGGGGCGTCGTCAACTGCGGTGGTTTTGGCGGTGAGATCGCCACGCCTCAGGACACCGACATCGAGGTGTTCGACAAGGTGATGGCCATCAACGCCCGCGGGACCATGCTGGTGACGAAGTACACGTCGCGCTCCATGATTCGTCTGGGCCAGGGTGGCTCGATCGTCAATGTCTCCAGCCAGGCTTCGCTGGTGGCGCTCCAGAACCACGTGTCATATGGCTCCTCGAAGGCAGCCGTGGACAACATCACTCGAGTCAGCGCCCTTGAGCTGGGCCAGTACGGGATCCGCGTGAACAGCGTTCATCCCACGGTGGTCATGACGGAAATGTCCGAGTTCTACTGGGGCCGTCCCGAGATCGGCGGGCCATTCCTGGAGCAGATGCCACTCGGCCGTTGGGCCACGCAGGCTGAGGTTGCCTCCCCGGTTCTCTTCCTACTGAGCGATGCGGCGTCCATGATCACCGGGGTGCACCTCCCCATCGACGGCGGTTACACCTGCCGCTGACACGTGGAACACGGCGTCCCGCCACACTCACGATGAGCGGGGCGGGACGCCCATGTCCGCCAATAAGAAGACGCGCGTGATATTAGGGGCGATCCGCG
>JAUNUF010000008.1 GCA_030538315.1 Propionibacteriaceae bacterium | reverse complement strand
GGCAACGCCTGCCTTCCTGAGAGAGGCGCCTGTCTTGGTAGGAGTTGCCTGCCCTGTAGGGCAGGCAACGTCGATTAGAGCAGGCGCCGAGTCGGGGGGGGCTTGGGCGACGGTGGGCCGGGGTGGTGCACGACATTCGGTCAGCCGCACCGCGACCGGTAAGCTCTGCCCACGTGGCACTCACCTTTGGAATCGTCGGCCTCCCCAACGCCGGCAAGTCGACCCTGTTCAACGCACTGACCCGCGCGGAGGTGCTCGCGGCGAACTACCCGTTCGCGACGATCGAGCCCAACGTCGGCGTGGTGGGCGTGCCGGATCCGCGCCTCGAGGTGCTGGCCAAGATCTACGGCTCTGAGAAGATCATTCCTGCGACGGTGAGCTTCGTCGACATCGCCGGCATCGTGAAGGGTGCCTCCCAGGGCGAAGGCATGGGTAACGCGTTCCTCGCCAACATCCGTGAGGCCGACGCGATCTGCCAGGTGACCCGTGTCTTCGACGACGTGGACGTCACCCATGTCGACGGCAAGGTGGACCCGGCCTCCGACATCGACACCATCACCACCGAGTTGATCCTCGCCGACCTGGCCACCGTCGAGAAGGCGCTGCCGCGCGTCGAGAAGGAGGCACGCATCAAGAAGGAGGCGCAGCCCAAGCTCGAGGCGTTCAAGGCCGCCAAGGATGCGCTCGAATCCGGCAAGGGCGTTCGCGCCGCTGGCGTCGACGCAGAAGAGCTGTATGAACTGCACCTCCTGACCGCCAAGCCCTACCTGTACGTGTTCAACTGCGATCAGGACGAGCTGGGCGACGAGGAGCTCAAGGACAAGATGCGCGCCTTGGTGGCGCCGTCGGAGGCCATCTTCCTTGACGCCAAGTTCGAGTCCGAGCTCGTCGAGATGGAGGAGGACGAGGCGCGTGAGTTCCTCGCCGAGATGGGCGTTGAAGAGCCTGGCCTCGACGTGCTGGCCCGCGTCGGCTACGACACGCTCGGGCTCCAGAGCTACCTGACTGCGGGGCCGAAGGAGGCCCGCGGTTGGACCATCAAGAAGGGCGCAACCGCGCCGGAGGCCGCCGGCGTGATCCACACCGATTTCCAGAAGGGCTTCATCAAGGCTCAGGTGGTGAGCTTCGACGATCTGGTCGCCGCCGGCTCCGAGAACGCCGCCAAGGCGGCGGGCAAGATGCGACTCGAGGGCAAGGACTACGTCATGGCCGACGGTGACGTGGTCGAGTTCCGCACAGGACTAACGTCAGGGTCCAAGAAGTAGGCAGCCATGCCGAACCTAAACTCGGAGCTCGGTAGTCGCACGAACTAGCGCATGGTCGCTTCCGGCCAGAACCGCGTCCTCCCAATGGTGTTGAACCTCCACGACGTCGAACTCCGGCGAGGCATAGATCGCGTCGTATCGACATGGAATCCCACGCCTTACATGCGTGATTGCCAGGGGCCCGTCTGGGAACTCTTCCTTCACCCGGCGCGCCTCGCGCGGACTGTGTTGAAGATAGTCGCGGAAGGCGTCGCGGAGGTCGTGAGTCCGCTCTGGGCCATACAGAAGCGGCTCGGTGGAGTTCCACCACTCGTCGTGGTCCAGTTCGTGGCGTTCCCACCTCGGAGCGTTTCGATCGATCCCCACCAATGTGGGGCCGGGGCGCTTGCCCAACCAGGAGGCGAATCGTCCTACCTGCCGTGCCTTGGCAGCTTTACCCCAAGTAACACCAGGAGGCGCAGCCCAGCTACAGGCCCACAGCGGCCCTGCACCGCTCGTCAACTTGGCGACGGCAGCTCGCTCTGGGGAAGGCATGTCTCTAAGGAGTTCGAAGGATTCTAGACGTAGATCACCGCGGACCAGCACCGCGCACGCGTATCGAGGCTCCCGCCCTGCCAGGGGAGGCAGGTAGTCGAAAGCTAGGTCACCATCGTCCGCGACGGATCTGAACGCAGCCCACGTCTTCCGGGTTACTTCTTGGAGCAGGGCGATGTCCCAGTCGACAGAGCCAAGGAACTCCGGCTGGGAGCGATGCGTAAAGCCGTTCACGTTCCAAGTGACGACCGTGAGTTGTGGATCGGGCATGTCGAGAGTCTAGTCAGCGCTATGGGTTGGGCCTATGCCGTGGATCTTCGTCCGGACGCACACGTAAGCGTCTGAACATGGTCGAGTTCCGGTTTAACGTCTAGCGTTATTGACGCGTCACGGTATACTGGGTGGCGTGATCCGATCCTTCGCGAACAAAGCGACCGAGCGATTATGGCATCGCGAGAAGGTGCCGTCGATCGATCCGCGAGTGCAGAAGGCGACGATCCGTAAGCTGACGCAGCTCCATGCTGCCCGCTATCTCGACTCACTCAGAGTGCCACCTGGGAACAGGTTGGAGGCTCTCAAGGGCGATCGTTCTGGGCAGTACAGCATCCGCGTCAACGACCAGTGGCGAATCTGTTTCGTCTGGACTGAAGGAGGTGCTGAAGATGTCGAACTCACTGATTACCACTGAGAAGTGGCCTCCCGTGCACCCTGGAGAGATCCTCATGGAGGACTTCATCAACGGGTTCGGGATTACCCAGAACAAGCTTGCTGTGGCGATCGGCGTCCCACCGCGTCGCATCAATGAGATCGTGCACGGCAAGCGTCGAATCTCTGCCGACACCGCGCTGCGGTTGGGGCGCTACTTCGGGATGGACCCGCAGTTCTGGATCAATCTCCAGTCGCACTATGACCTGGAAGTCGAGATGGACGCCTTGGGTGACTCTCTCGATGCCATCCAACCGCTCCAGACCGCATGACACCGTCCACATGGCTCGCCGCGCGGGACCAACCTGTCCCGGAGGATGTTGCGCGACTCCTCGGGACCGTCCCGGAGTGGTTTGGGCTTGAAGCTGCCAACGCCGAGTATGTGGGGGCGGCCCTCGAGAAGGAGACCTGGACGGTTCGGGACGCATGGGGCGTCGTTCGCGGAGTCACGTTGGTGGATCGGCACTTTCCTCACGTGTGCGAGATCTATCTGACCGTGGTGGATCGAGCTGCGCATGGTACTGGCGTCGGGACGGCCATGCTGAGGGCCATCGAGGCTGACGCGCGGGATAACGCAGTCCGACTGCTGGAAGTCAAGACGTTGGGACCGTCGCATCCAGACGAGGGGTATGCGAGAACGCGGCACTTCTATGAGCAGTTCGGCTTCCTGCCGCTGGAAGAGACGGACCTGTGGGGTGAAGGGTCGCCTTGTCTATTCATGGTGAAGCCGCTCTGAAGGGAAATTTTGCAGTCCTTCATCGTCTGACGGAGGAACGCCGCTGGAATGAAAGATGGTCACTCGGGAAGCGTGCGCTTCTCCCCAGCGGGCAGGCCTTTCCGAGCGGCCCAGCCACGGAGATACAGGAAGAGTTCCTCCGTCGCCTGGATCGCGGCACCGTAGATCTCGTGCCACAGAGACTCTGGAATCACCTGTGGACGCAGGGGCACGCTCATGTGAAGGTCGGACTCTCCAGAGACTTGCGCGGTGGCCATGATGTGACTCAATGAGAAGTGGACCCAGCTTGAGGTCTTGTCGTAAACGGGAGGAGCCCAAGGATGCGAAGGCGCAGCAAGATCCTTGAGACGCCCGTCATTAAGATATTTACCTTCGGCATCCCGGATCTTCCGGAATTCGTCACCAGAAAGCAGTCGCATGGTCAGATCGTCCAGGTCGGGGCCGCTGGCGACATAGTGGGCACGGAACAGTGTGTCGAGTTGTAGGCGTAGCAGTGGCGCTGCGGCGTGGACGTTGTAAGTGTCCACTGCGTCGATAAGGGCGTCGATCATTATCGCCACCTCGCCCCGGCTCAGCGGAGAGTGAGCGTCGGATCAGGAGCCGTCGTCGAGGCGAACTGACGGGGGTGGGATAGTTGAACCATGACGACTCCCACCGGCTGGGCCAACGACGACGCCGTCATTGCGGCTGCCACCGAACTCGCGGCCACGCTCGGGGACGACCCGAATCACACGGTCGCCGCTGCTGCGATGGATCTTCAGGGCAACATCTTGGCGGGCGTGAACAACCATCACTTCAACGGCGGTCCGTGCGCTGAACTCGTGGTCCTCGGAATGGCGGCAAGTGCACATGCCGGCCCGGTGGTCACGATGGTCGCCGTCGGGGACGGTGGCCGTGGCGTGATCGCACCGTGCGGACGATGCCGCCAAGTGCTGCTAGATCAGCACCCCGACTGCTGCGTCCTCGTTCCCTCCCGCGGCGGAATCGAATCTGTGCCCGTCGCTCAGCTTCTCCCCTACTCCTACGTGCAACCGGATGGGAATCCGCGCCGGTTCTTCCGCTTCAGCTCGCGGTACTACGACGACGTTGCCTCAGGTCGCAAGACTCAGACGGTGCGGTATCGGGAGACGGTGCCGCTCGGCCCGACGACGTTCGTCTTCGAGGACGGCGAGCATCGCGGGTTCCGCGTCCTTCCCGGCGTGATCGACAGCTGCACGTCGATCCGTCTCGCGGATCTCGATGACGAATACCAAGCGGGATTGCGAAGCCATTATCCGGACTTGCCGGCAGGTGCGCTGCTGGAGGACGTCCGGTTCCACGTTTGAGCGCTCCGGTCACTCGAGCAGTGGGATGTCGAGGTCGTAGGCGAGGATGATTGCCCGGGCCAAGTCGGCTTCTTGGGCGCCTGTCAGGAAACCGATGGTCTGGCCCAGCCGATCAGAGGGGATCGTCAGTACGCTGTCCAGAGAGGCCACGGATTCGTGGTCCAGGCCGTTCCGCGGACCGAGCGCGACCTCGCTCGACAGCCCCCGGATCGTTGATGTGATGGGCGCGACCGTCACCTTCGACATGGCCGGCCGTGCCAGTTCGCGGGTCAGCACCAAGACGGGTCTGGACTTGTCGAGGTGGGCGATGCGGATCTCGCGCACGGACTAATCCTCCAACGCTGCACGGGTGGCGGACCAAGTGGTCAGTGCGTCCAGATCGTCGTCAGATCCCTTGGTGCGGAGGATTGCCACATCGGCTTCTGCCGCCTGGCGGCGCATCTCCCGCTCAAGTGCCCGCGCGACCAGATCGGCGCGACTCCTTGCCGCGCCGGATGCCACTGCTGAATCCAGGAAGGCCACCATGTCATCAGGTAAGCGGACGGCAATCTGCGTACTCACGTGTCCATCCTAGGCGTATGCATCCCATAATGGGATGCGTCTGTGGTGACGACGCTCCTCTGGCCAGTTACGCGGCATGGGGCTGCAGTTGCCACACGTCGTGCGAATCAGCAATGCCCGATTTCAAAGCTGTGGATAACTTTGGTCCCCAAGCGGCTCGATGGACACATCCCCCCAAGTCAACTCGGCTGGGTTGAGGATCACCTCGGTCTCGTCGCCTTCAGAGAACAGCGCGAGGATGGCGTCTCGCGGGACCTCCGTGGTGCACAGCACGCCGTCTCCGATGCTGCTCCCTTCGTCGTCGTAGCGCCGCCCGAAATCCTCCGCGACGGCTCGGTCCAGCGTCCACGACCAGCCCCTCTCGTTGCCCTGCAGGGCGCCGCGGAAGACTTGCACCCGCGGTCCCAGCGCCGCGAGTTTGCGTCTGTCGCCCGCCCGCATCACCAGCGCAGGATTTGGCGCGCGTCCAACCTCACTCCAGATCTCCGTCCATGCATCCGAGCAGGCCGACGGCGCCTCGGTCTCGATCCACAGCCTTCGGATCAGCGGCAAGACGGCGTTGATCTCACCGTCGCTCATGCGGTCGGCCAGGGCGCGAGCCTCACCGCAGCCCGTACGCACGTGCTGACCGAACGCGTCCTCCTCGGCGGGCACCGGGTTGATCCTCCACTGCGGATGATCGCCGAACACCTCCAACACCAGGTCGAAGTACGTTGGGCCCCAGCCGGCTTCGAGCTCCGCGAGTTGTTCCTCGACGGCGGCTTGGCTAAACGACCCGTGGCCCAGCTTGGCGCGAAGCCACGCCCGGGTGGCTGACAGGCCGAGTGCCTGACGCGTCTCCTCAAGAGCAAGCCAGTCGATCTCGGCTTCATCCACCCCGTGGAGGGCGCCGTACCCGCCATGCAGCAGGTCGTTGAGCGCGTCCAGACTCGCGCCCAACCGCCAGCCCACGTCCTGCATGAAGACCCGGTTCAGCTCGGCGTAGAAGGAGGAGATGTCGTGGATCCGCCGCCCGTCGATCGTGAAAGTCGGCTTCGCCTCGGACTTCTGGCCCGCATCAGACGGGGTCACGACCGGGGGTGCTCGCCCTTGATCACGAAATAGGAGCCGCGAATCGTGCCCGCCAGCTTCGACTTCTGCCGCGCCCACTTGAACGAGCTGAGTTCCTCGGGGAGATCCATGCCGTCAGACAACTTGAACCCGACGGCTCGCTTGCCCTTGTCCTCGCGCGTGTAGAGCACATTGAGGCCGAGACCGGACTCGTAGAACACGTGGATCCAGTCGATGCCGTCGACATCTGCCACGCTCACCTCGAGGGGCGGCGAAGAGACCACCAGGCTGCGTTCCTCCGCGAGGAGGCGCTCGACCCAGGCCACGACGTCGGGTGCCTCGGCCGCTGGGACTGTGGTGAACACGTGGTCGTACTTGTTCTTGAAGTAGCGCGCCTCGTTTGCCCGGAGGCCGGCGAGGGCCTCAGCGTGTGGTGAAGACTCCAGCCCCGCCGTCGAGACGTTCACGAAGTCGATCTCATGAGCCATGCCCGCGATCCTACGCTCGAACGACGGCGAAGCGTCAGGTCAGCTCGCGTTCTGCGCGTGCCAGAAGTGCCAGCGCCTTCACGGCCTGCCACGTGCCCTAACCCTTGAGGCTGCGGGCAGCGTCCTGCGCTGACTGCAGGAAGGTCTTATCCCGGCTCTCGATGGCAAGCAGCGCCAGTGCCTCCACGCTCTCCCAAGTGCCGGCGCGCAGTTCGCCCGCGCCTGCCATTGCCCGCTGAAGTGAGGTGTCGTAACCCGTCATGATCGCAGCGTACTTCCGCGAAGACTTCTCGGGTAGGGGTCTCGTTGTGTGCCTATGCTCGCCACATGACGCATACCGTGAACATCTCCAAGCTTCATCCCCAGGCCTACAAGGCCCAGGTCGCCCTTGATGCCGCAACGGCGACGGCGGCCGCCGAGGCGGGGCTCGACCCACTGCTCATCGAGCTCATCAAGATCCGGGTCTCCCAGATCAACGGCTGCGCGTTCTGCCTGCGCATGCACACGCGCGATGCGCTCGCGAAGGGCGAGACCATCGACCGGCTCTCGGTCGTCGCTGCATGGTGGGAGAGCCAATACTTCTCACCGCAGGAACAGGCGGCGCTCGCCATCGCGGAGCAGGTCACCAACCTCGACGTCCCTGCGCGGCGTTCCTGGGACGACGGCGTGCTGACCGATGAGCAGCAGTCGGCGATCACGTGGCTGGCGATCAGCATCAACAGCTGGAACCGCATCGCAATCATGAGTCACTACCCGGTCGCTCCCTGAGCCGATGCAGGCGGAGGGTATGGTCCTGAGCCATGTCGGACCATCTTCCTCCCTGCCCTGAGTGCGCTTCTGATCTCACCTACGATTCCGCGGCCTTCCTCGCTTGCCCCATGTGCGGCCACGAGTGGGTTCCCGCACAGAGCGACGGCGACCCCGCCGTGGTCGATGAGCCGCAGGTGCGTGACGCCGTGGGCAACCTGCTCCAAGACGGCGATGACGTCACCGTCGTGCGCGATCTCAAGTTCAAGGGTGGAGTGGTGAAGGTCGGCACGAAGGTGCGGGGAATCCGGCTCATGGAGGCTGCCGTCGACGGCCATGACATCGACGCCAAGGTGCCTGGTGTCGGTCAGATGTATCTGAAATCCAGCGTCGTCAAGAAGGGCTGACACAACCTGGGCCAGGTGCTTCACACAGCTAGGACGTTTCCTCCGGTACGCCCGCCGCGACGAGTGTGATGTTGGGGTGAGAGGCGAAGATGTCGAGGATGATGTCGAAGTATGTGGGTCCACCGCCCTCCTCAAGCTCCGCCAGCTGCGCTCGAACTCCCTGCTGATCGAAGCCGGGATTGCCGAGCTTCGCCTCGAGCCAGGCTCGCGTCGCGTCAACACCCAGGGCCTCGCGATTGCGCTCCATGTCGATCCACACGACCGTCGCCTCGTCAGCGTCGGCCAGCGCACCGTAGCCGCCGTGGAGCAGATCGTTCAGGGCATCGAGACTTTCGCCCAGCTGCCACTCGACCCCCTGCATGAAGACCCGGTTCAGTTCCGCGTAGAAGGAGGAAATGTCGTGGATGCGCGTTCCGTCGATCGTGACGCTCACGTCTGCAGCGGGCATGTCTGCCTACTCGGATACCGCGTCAGATGATGCGGCCGCGTCGTCGTTGGGCGTGTGGATGACGGTGATGGAGGTCGACCGGCCGCTGTTGCACTTGCTCTCGGTCACGCTGCACGCGGCCAAGGCGACCCGCATGTGCATGCGCGCCCGCAAGGTGACGTGGTCGCCAGCCTTGGAGAGTGGCTCTTCGACCGAGATCGTCAGATCTGGGTGCACAACGGTGTGCATGAACAGGTTGACCGGCGTGATGGTGCCGCGCTCACGGCCGAGCGCCTTGTTCAGGTTGTCCAGGCACGACGGATGGCCTTCGCCGTTGTTGTAGAAGAAGTCGTACATCTCCGGGCGGCAGCAGGGGTGGAGCAGGTCGTGCTCTCCGACGGTGTCCTCCACGAGGTCGAACATCGGGCGGTACCGGTCCGAATACAGGGTGTGCCCGACGTTGAGCCGCAGCGACTCGTTGCAGTCGATCGTCACGCCGCTGGAGAGGATCTCTTCTGGGTCGACGGCGGACTCGGCGAAGAAGTCCACCACCTGGCCACCCTCGTCGTCGATGATCATCAACAGGTCACCGGGGCGTACCTCGATGAGGTCGCCGGAGAAGGGTGGGATCGAGACGCGCTGCATGCCACTCACAATAGAGGGGGAGTGGCGCTTGCCAACGGGCAACCTGGACGACTTTCATGGAGTTCTGAGCGCTGATCGCGCTAGTGTCGCGACCATGGCACGCGAGTTGCAGATCACCTTCGACGCACACGACCCAAAGGCCTTGGCCCGCTTCTGGGCAGAGGCGATCGGTTACATCCATCCTGGCCCGCCCGGCCGTGAACTCGAGCCAGGCTGCGACGCCTTCGAGGCATGGCGGGAGTTCCTCGCAGAGACCGGGGTGCCCGAATCAGAGTGGAACTCGGCAGCCGCCGCGGAGGATCCGGAAGGCAAGGGACCGCGCCTCTACTTCCAGCGCGTGCCCGATGGCAAGGTGGCCAAGAATCGCGTGCATCTGGACGTTCGCGCCGCCCCGGGCTTGAAGGGTGACGAACGCATGGCCGCGCTCGAAGCCGAGTGCGAGCGGCTCGTCGCCGCGGGAGCCACGCGTCTTCAGCGTCACGAGCCGGAGCCGCCCATGTCCGCCGGCTTCATCGTGATGGCCGATCCTGAGGGCAACGAGTTCTGCCTCGACTGACTCCCCGTTCCATGACAATGGACCCATGACCACCTACTCCCGCACCAAGGAGTTCGAAGGCGGAGCCTTCGACCGGGTAAGCCTCAAGGGCGCCACCTTCCGCAATTCCGATCTCAGCAACGTCACCATGCGCGCAGTGGACGTGGGCGGGCTCGACATTGACAGCCACGACCTTTTCTTCGGCACCCTCATCGTCAACGGAATCGACGTGGTGCCGCTCGTCGACGCCGAGCTCAACCGGCGGTTCCCCGGCCGTGAGCTCCAGAAGGCAGAGACGCCGGAGGGGCTTCGCGAAGGCTGGGAGGCCGTCCAGCGCGCCTGGGCTGACACCGTCGCCGAGACGCCAGCCGAGCTGATCGACGCCCATGTCCCCGACGAATGGTCGCTGTCCCAGACGCTCCGGCACCTCATCCTGGCCACCGACACCTGGCTGCGCGGCAGCATCCTCGGCGAAAAGCAGCCGCTCCACGAGATCGGGCTCATCTTCACCGGGGCGGCTGACATGGGCTTCGACATGTCCGTCTTCCGCGACGGCGACATCAGCTACGACGAAATCCTGCACGTCCGCGCCGAACGCCAAGAGATGGTGACCGACTTCCTCGCCGACGTCACACCAGGACTGCTCGCCGAGGAACGTGCCAACCCATGGGGCGGTGATGACTGGCGCCCCACCGTCGGCGACTGCATCCGCGTCATCCTCGAAGAGGAGTGGGCGCACCTGCGCTACATCCGCCGCGACCTCGAACGGCTGCGTTCCGCTGGCGGGTGACCCCGCAGGGATGCTGAGATGAGCGGGTGCCGAATCACCTCTCGCTGCGCCCCCTCACCATCGACGATGCACCCGCGATGGCGCGCGTCCTCTCGCACCCCTCGCTCTACGAGTTCACCGGCGGCGAGCCGCCCACGCTCGAACAGCTGCAGAATCAGTACAGCTTCCAGGTGCTGGGCGGGCCCTCTGACGGCAGCGAGCAGTGGCTCAATCACCTGGTCATCCTCGACGGCGACCCCATCGGCTACGTGCAGGCCACCATCCCCGCCAGCGGGGAGGCCACTGAAGTCGCCTGGGTGATCGGCCAGCCCTGGCAGGCTCAGGGCCACGCCTCCTCGGCCATGCTGCTCTTCATCGACGACCTGCGCGCCCGCGGCGTGACCGCTCTGGTGGCGCACATCCATCCGCACCACGCTGCGTCGCAGCGCATTGCTCAGAAGCTGGGGCTCCAGCCCACGGATCAGCTCGTCGACGGCGAGGTGCGCTGGGAGGGCACCGTCGCCCCGGCGGAATTCGACACGGACATGGTGGGTTGGGACTTCTCCCGCCTGGACGGCCGCATGTGGGCGGATGAGCCGCCGTGGGATTTCGAGGCGATGTGCCTGGAGGCCATGGGGCGCGCCACCCGCGTGCTGGACATGGGAACGGGCGGTGGCGAACGCCTCATCGCGCTCCTGCAGCAGTTGCCCAAGCCCTGGCCCGAGGTGGTGGCGACGGAGGGCTGGGCGCCCAACGTCCCTGTCGCGATGGAGAACCTCGCCGAGTGGGGAGTCCAGGTCTTGGCCTACGACCCCGAAACGGAGGAGGAGCTTCCGGCCGCCTCGGGCGGCTTCGACCTGATCATGAACCGGCACGAGGCCATCGACGCGCAGGAACTGGCGCGCGTGCTCGCGCCCGGTGGCATCTTCCTCACCCAGCAGGTCGACGGCACCGAACTACCCGAGTTGCGCGAGATCTTCGGCGGTGAGCCCGCCTACCCCCAGGCAACTCTGGAGCATCAGCGCACCCTCATCGAGGCGGCCGGTCTTGGCGTTGTGGATGCTGAGGAGTGGGCGGGGGAGATGGGTTTCGAGAGCCCGGAAGCCCTCGACGAATACCTGGCACTCGTTCCCTGGGACCGGCCGGCCGCCTTCGATGCCTCGCGGCTCCCGGAAGGCCCCGTCACGCTGACCGCGAAGCGCTTCCGAATCACAGCCAAGCGCGGCTAGATCAGGCGCTAGTGTCGGCACCATGGCCTATGAACCCAAGACCAAGGTGACCGATCAATCGGTCCTGGACTTCCTCCACTCGGTTGAGCCAGAGCGTCGTCGTGAGCAGGGCTTGGCGCTGCTCGACCTGTTCCATGAGGAGACAGGGGAGGAGCCGGTCATGTGGGGAGCCTCGATGGTGGGCTTCGGCCGGGTCGCGTACACCTACGCCAGCGGTCATTCCGGCGAGATGTTCCAGGTGGGGTTCAGTCCGCGCAAGGCGGCGCTGACCCTGTACGGGTTGACGCTCTACGGAACCAATACGGATCTGCTGGAGAAGCTGGGCAAGCATCGTGTCGGCAAGGGGTGCCTATACCTCAACAAGCTTGAGGACGTGGATCTTGATGTGCTGCGTGAGCTCATCCGCCGTGGCTGGCGGGATGACGAGTCATTCGAGGACTCGCATCCCGGCGTCAGCCTCGACCGGAAGGCATGAGCCCGGAGGAGCCTACTGGTTGACCAGCTCTGACTCGGCCTGTTCCAGGGCCGCGTACGTCGCCTCGAAGGTCTCGCAGACATCATCGGGGATGGCGTAGTTGCTGGTCACGGTGCGCAGCTCCGCGAAGTAGGGCGCCACATCCGCGCCGTCGGCGTTGGCAATGAGCTCGGTGAGCTCGCGCACGCGGGTGAGTTCGGGGTGATGCTCGCCGTGAACGCGCTCGATGATGGGCGCCAACTCGGAGGCCTTGGCAAGTGCTTGCTCGGTCATGGTTTCCTTTCAGGTTCGGTGAGCACGACGTTATGGCCAGCGGCCGAAGTCGTCCTTGACCCACATCAAGTGACCGCAGCTATGGCCTTGGCAGGGCCGCGACGAATACGATGAGGCGCTCGCTGCGAGCACCTCCTGACTACCGCGCAGAACGGATCACCGCCATGGCCCCCACCATCGGATCGCCCACCTGGATCGACCTCGGCACCACTGACCTCGACAAGTCGATGGCGTTCTACCGCGACCTCTTCGGCTGGGACTTCACCACCACCGGGCCCGAGTTCGGCAACTACCAGATGATCGACGCCGGTTTCCCCATCGGCGGGTTGGGCCTCAACATGGACATGGAGGGCAATCTCGACGAGTCCCTCCCCGTCGCCTGGACCATCTACCTCAAGACCGACGACATCGCTGGCGCTCTCGAGAAGGTCGCCGAGAACGGCGGTACGGTCTTCGTGCCGCCCATGCAGATCGGCGACATGGGTTCAATGGCCATCGTCGCCGCACCCTCCGGTGCTGCTTTCGGCCTCTGGCAGAGCGACACCTTCGACGGGTTCGACACTGAGGGTCGGCCCGGCGCCTCCACCTGGTTCGAAACTCTCACCAAGGATTACGACGCGGACGCGGCCTTCTACGCGGCGGTGCTGGGCTGGGACAACGTGCCCATGCAGGGCGACGCCGGGGATTCGGAAGCGCCGGACAACTACGGCCGGTACGCCACCAACTTCGCCGGGGAAGCGGCCACGGCTGGTTTGTGCGAGGCAAACGCCTGGCTTCCCGAGGGTGTGCCCTCCTTCTGGCGCGTCTACTTCAAGGTCGAGGATGCAGACGCCACCGTTGCGCGCATCCAAGAACTCGGCGGCTCGCTGCTGGACGGCCCCATCGACTCCCCGTTTGGCCGCGTGGCCACCGTCGCGGATTCGCTGGGCGGCTCGTTCCAGATCATCGCCTGAAACTAACCCTGCGTTTTTCCTGCACATGTCGCCGCATGGCGGAGATGTGCAGGAAAGACACTGTCCTGTTATCCGCGCAGCTCGGACAGTGCCTTCTCGAGGCGGCGGAGCCGCGTGGCCTCCTGCTTCGCCTCCGCAATCGACACCGCGATCTCCTTGCGCCGCGTGTAGCTCAACGCGTCGAACGCAGCCTTCACCGCGGGATCGGCCTCCAAGGCCTCAGCCAGCAGGGGCGGGATGTCCACCGTGCGCTCCGCTGTGTCGAGCGCGACGGTGACCTCCACCTCGTCGCCCAGTTCCACGCCCAGCGCGGCGCGGG
This sequence comes from Propionibacteriaceae bacterium, assembly GCA_030538315.1. Taxonomy (GTDB): domain Bacteria; phylum Actinomycetota; class Actinomycetes; order Propionibacteriales; family Propionibacteriaceae; genus Arachnia. The sequence goes on along the minus strand of JAUNUF010000008.1, from coordinate 47,397 downwards.
AGGCCTTACTCAGGCCGATGCACACCGGCCCGCCCATCCGCGTCACGCGCAGCCGAGCCGAGCGCTCGCCCACGGTCACGATGACAGCGGGCGTCTTCGCCGACGACAGTTGGCTGGCCTGTTCCTCCGTCAGCATGATGGCGGCGGCGGGGCCGAAGGGGACGATCACGGTGCGGAACCGCAGTTCAGGGGCTGCCATGGACGCCAGTGTAAGGAGCGCCCGGTTGGCCGGCTACCCGATGCACAACAAAGCGGTGAAACAGCGTATGATCAGGCCGTTCGCCGCGTTGTTTCGCGGCGCGTCGGAGGTTTTTGGTGGAGCGTCTTCGTCCCCGGGTGGTACTGGCTGATCGGTACCGGCTGATCGGTCACGTTGCTTCTGGCGGCATGGGCCAGGTCTGGGATGGTTTCGACGACGTGCTGGAGCGTCGCGTTGCGCTGAAGATCATGCATCCCCACACCCAGGAGGAGCACGCGCTGGTGGAGCGGTTCCGCTCCGAGGCCAAGTTCGCCGCCCAGGTGGAGCACCCCAACATCGTCACTGTGCATGACTACGTCGAGGACGGCGGTCTCTCCTGCCTCGTGATGGAGTTCATCGACGGCCCCACCCTCGGCGCCGTCCTGTCCCGCGGTCCGCTCCCGCCGGATCAGGTGCGCACCATCCTCTACGAGATGGCCCAGGCGCTGGTCGTCGCGCACGAGGCACAGATCATCCACCGCGACATCAAGCCCGCCAACGTGATGGTGCCCGAGACCGGAGCCAAGCTCACGGATTTCGGCATCGCGCGTTCGGTCGGCAGCTTCTCCCAGACCATGACCGGCCAGGTGCTCGGCACCGCTCACTACCTCAGCCCCGAGCAGGCGCTGGGGCAGGAGGCCGGCCCGCCGTCGGACGTCTACGGCTTGGGTGTGCTCGGCTTCGAGATGCTCACCGGTGAGAAGCCCTTCGTCCGGCAGACGCCCATCGCCACGGCGCTGGCCCACGTTCAGGATGAGCCGCCGTCGCTCCCGGGCGATACCCCGCCGGAGCTCAAGAGCCTCATCACGGACTGCCTCGCCAAGAATCCCGACGAGCGGCCCACCGCGGCGTTCATCGTCGACCTCCTCGCGCCCGGCCCCGCAGAGCCTGAGCCGCCCGTTGCTGAGCCTGATGCCACGGTGGCGATGAGTGTTGTTCCCCGCCGCGCGATGGTGGACTGACCCGCTCCACTATCCTTGTCCACACATTGGCCTTCAACGTGTGCTCGACGAGGAGAAACATGGGCAAAGTCATCATCGTAGGTTCCCTGACCATGGACGTCACGGCGTTCGCCAGCCCGCTGCCCAAGCCTGGCGAGACTGTGCTGGGCACCCGTTTCGAGACCATTCCCGGTGGCAAGGGGGCCAACCAGGCCGTCGCCGCCGCGCGGGCCGGAGCGCAGACCGTGATCATTGGCTGCATCGGCACGGACGTGTTCGGCGACATGGTGTGGGCCAACCTGGAAACCGAGGGCATCTCCACCGACGGCGTGAGCCGCGTGGACGACCGCACCGGGGTGGCGCACATCCGGGTGGATGCCGCCGGCCAGAACGACATCGTCGTGGTGCCGCTGGCCAACGGCCACCTCACCCCTGAGCTGGCAGACGAGCAGCTCCGCGCCGTCGCCCAGGCGGGAGACGTACTGCTGGTTCAGCTCGAGGTGCCGTTCCCCACGGTGGAGCGCGCCATCGCCACCGGCAAGGAGCTTGGGATGCGCGTGATCTTGGACCCGGCGCCCGCCCCGGCGGCAGATGCGCTCACCGCTGAGGTGTGGGACGGGCTGTTCGCCGTCACACCGAACGAGTTCGAAGCCGCCGCCATCACCGGCGCAGATACCGACACCCGCGAGGGCCTCGGCCAGGCAGCGGCGGCGTTCACTGCCATGGGCGTCCAGAACGTGCTGCTGACGCTGGGGGAGCGAGGCTCCTATCTCGACGGCGAACTCTATGCCGCCGCCAAGGTGCAGGTGATCGACACCACCGCAGCCGGGGATGTCTTCGCCGGTTACCTCGGCGCCGCCGTCGCAGACGGGGAGCCGCTCAGCGAGGCGCTGCGCACCGCCATGGCCGCCGGCTCGATCGCCGTGACGCGGGTGGGGGCCAGCGCGAGCGTCCCCTACCGCGACGAGGTGCTCGCCGCGCTCCAAGGCGACATCACTGGCTGACAGCGCCGCCTGACTCCACCTCGGTGGGGTCGACCAACTCCGGCTCCACCTCGTGCGGCGTCAGCTCGCCGCTGAAGATCTGCTCGGCCCAGTGGCATGCCACGCGGTGGGTGCCCGGGATACCAGCCACATCGACGGTGCGCAGCGCCGGGCGCTCGTCGTCGCAGCGCGTTGCCTGCCGCCACGGGCACCGGGTGTGGAACCGGCAGCCCGTCGGCGGGTTGGCGGGCGACGGCAGATCCCCGGCCAGCAGGATGTGCTCCCGGCCGTCCTCCACCACCGGATCCGGCACCGGCACCGCAGACAGCAAAGCCCGGGTGTACGGGTGGAGAGGGGTTGCGTACAGGTCATCCGCATCTGCCTCCTCCACGATCGAGCCGAGGTACATCACACCGATCCGGTCACTGATGTGCCGCACGACGGCGAGGTCGTGGGCGATCAGCAGATAGGTCAACCCGAACTGCTCCTGAAGGTCCTCGAGGAGGTTGATCACCTGCGCCTGCACGGACACATCGAGTGCGGAGACGGGCTCATCCGCGACGATCAGCTGGGGGTCGACGGAGAGCGCGCGGGCAATCCCGATGCGCTGCCGCTGACCGCCCGAGAACTCGTGCGGGTACTTGCCCAGCGCGGTGCGGGGCATGCCGACGGCGGCCAGCAGGTCCGCTAGCCGCTGGCGTGCGTCGTTGCCCTTGGCCAGACCGTGCGCGTTCAGCCCCTCCATCAGGAGCTGTTCCACCGTCTGGCGAGGGTCCAGGCTGCCCAGCGGATCCTGGAACACCATCTGCATGTGCCGCCGCTGGGTGCGCAGCTTCTCGCCCTTCAGGGATGCGAGGTCCACGCCGTCGAAGAGCACCTCGCCGGCCGTGAGGGGCTCCAACTGCAGGACGGCGCGCCCCAGGGTGGACTTGCCGCAGCCGGATTCGCCGACCAGCCCGTAGGTCTCGCCGCGCAGAATCTGCAGATCCACGCCGTCGACGGCGTACACGTGGCCGACCGTGCGGTCGAAGACCACCCCGCGCTTGATGGGGAAGTGGACCTTCAAGCCGCGCACGTCGACGAGGACGTCGGGTTCAGCTACGTCTTGGGGTTCGGCGCTCATGCTTGGCCTCCCATCGGGTTGAAGCAACGAAGCAGGTGCGGCGCAGCCCCCGCGTCGTCGGGCGAAGCCTGCTCCAGCTGTGGAGCGCGCTCCAGGCAGGTCTCGACGGCGTTGGCGCACCGTGGCGCGAACGCACAGGCGTTGGCCCACGGCAGGTTGTCCGCCACGGAGCCCGGAACCGGGGAGAGCCGCTGCCCGCGGGGCTGGTCGAGGCGAGGGATGGAGGCCAGGAGGCCGTGGGTGTAGGGGTGGCGTGGGTTGGCGAAGAGCTCGTGACGCTCCGCCCGCTCCACGATGCGCCCGCCGTAGAGCACGTTGACCTCATCGCAGAGGCCAGCCACCACACCCAGGTCATGGGTGATCATGATCAGCGCCGTGCCGGTATCGGTGACCAGCTCGCGCAGCAGGTCCAGGATCTGTGCCTGGATGGTCACGTCGAGCGCCGTGGTGGGCTCGTCTGCGATGAGCAGGCGGGGCTCGCATGCCAGCGCCATCGCGATGAGCGCACGCTGGCGCATGCCGCCGGAGAGTTGGTGGGGGTAGTCCTTCAGCCGCCTGGTGGGATCCGGGATGCCCACCTTGTCCAGCATCTCAGCCGCTTCCTTGTGGGCGGCGGCACGCTTGGCGCCCTTGTGGCGTTGGATCACCTCGGCCACCTGAACGCCCAGTGGCACCACCGGGTTCAGCGACGACAGCGGATCCTGGAAGATCATGCCCAGTTGGGCGCCGCGCCTGTCTCGCATGCGGCTGTCGGAGAGCTTCAGCAGGTCTTCGCCACCGAAGCGCACGCTGCCGGTCACGGTGTTGCCGCGCTTGGGCAGCAACCGCATGATGGCCAGCGATGTGACGGACTTGCCGCAGCCGGATTCGCCCACGAGGCCCACGGTTTGGCCCGGTGCCACGCTGAAGGAAATGCCATCCACCGCGGTGAACGGGCGGCGCCCCTTCGTGCCGAACGTGACCGTGAGGTCCTCGACGCTCAGGAGCGGCTCGGAGGAGCCCGAGCGGGTGGTGGGGGAGGTCTGTGTGGTGGTCATTGGCTGCCTCACCGTCTGGACTTGGGGTCGAGGGCTTCGCGCAGTGACTCGCCCACCAGCGTGAAGCCGAGGGCGACGACGATGATGCACAGCGCCGGGTAGTAGGCCAGGTGCGGGAACGTGTTGAAGAAGCCCTGGGCGGCGCCCAGCATCTGGCCCCACTCGGGCACCCGGTCATCCGGGTTGCCGAGGCCCAGGAAGGACAGCGCGGCCGCGTCGATGATGGCGGTGGCCAGCACCAACGTGGCCTGCACGATCACCGGGCCAATCGCGTTGGGCAACATGTGTCGGAAGATGATCGGCCCCTTCCGCACACCCAACGCCGTGGCGGCCAACACGTGGTCGCTGTGCCGCTGCGCCAGCATGGTGCCGCGCAGCAGCCGCGCGAAGATGGGCACCTGGACGATGGCGATCGCCACGATGAGCGTCCACTGCGACGGGTGCGCGAACAGCGCCGCGATGCTGAAGGCCATCAGCAGCGATGGGATGGACAGCAGAACGTCGACGATGCGCATCACCACGGCGTCGACCCAGCCGCCGAAGGCGCCAGCCAGGGTGCCGAGCGTCACGCCGCCCACCAGGCCGCCCAGCGTGGCGAGCACGCCCACCATCAGCGTCTGCCGGGAGCCGACGATGAGCCTGGACAGCAGGTCGCGCCCGCGGTCGTCTGCACCGAGGGGGAAGCCGGGCCGGGGTGGGGGCACCGGGTTGGACTGACGCGACACCTCGTCGATGAGCAGCCGAGCGGAGGGGTCGTGTGGCGCCAGCCAGGGTGCGAAGGTGGCCAGCAGCAGGAACGCCACGATGATCGCGGCGCCAATGAGGAACACCGCGTTGCGGCGGAGGCGGCGCCAGGCGCTGTGCCAGAGGCTGATGCCTTCGTCGGAATCAACCTTTCCGACGGCGCCGGCCTGGGCCAGCGCGTCGATGCGTTCCTTCTTGGCCTGAGGAGACAGGGGAGTGCGAATCATCAGAGCCTCACTTCGCTCTCACGCGCGGATCGATCACCGCGTAGGCGATGTCCACGAGGAGGTTGACGACGATGTAGGTCAGGGCGGCCATCATGATCAGCACCTGCAGCACGGAGTAGTCCCGGTTGGTGAAGCCGTAGGCCAGCGCATCGCCGATACCGCGGAAGGAGAAGACCCGCTCAGTGAGCACGGCGCCGGCCAGCAGCGCGCCGATCTGGAGGCCGATGGTGGTCACCACCGGGATCAGCGCATTGCGCAGCACGTGGCGCAGCCGGATGACGTTGACGTGGAGGCCCTTGGCATCCGCGGTGCGGATGTAATCCTCGTCCAGCACCTCGAGCACGGAGGCGCGGGTGATGCGGAAGATCACCGCGAAGGGGATGGAGGCCAGGGCGAGCGCCGGGAGGATGAGGTGCCTGATCGCATCCCACGCTGCGTCCCACTCGCGGGTGAGCAGGCCGTCGAGCACGAACAGCCCGGTGACGCGGGTGGCGTTGATGCCGACGGAGGCTCGGCCCGACGGGGGCAGCCAACCGAGCTGGACGGCGAAGATGTCGCGCAGCACGAACGCGAGGAAGAACACAGGCACCGCCACGCCCACCAGGGAGGTGATGACGGCGGTGGTGTCCAGCGGCCGGCCGCGGTGCCGGGCGGCGAGATAGCCCAGCGGGATGGCCAGCGCGATGGCGATGACCATCGCGAAGACGCTGAGTTCGATGGTGGCGGGCAGGCGCGTGAGGAACACCTGGAAGGCATCCTGACCGGGGGCGACGAACGTGGACGTGCCAAATTCGCCGCGCAGCGCACGGGTCAGGAACCGCCAGTACTGGATGTGGATGGGTTGGTCGAGGCCAAGAGCTTTCTCCAGGGCGGCGCGGGATTCGGGCGTGGAGCGCTCACCCAGCAGGGCGGACACGGGGCCGCCCGGCAGCGAACGCAACCAGGCGAACAGCAGCACGCTGAGCACCATGAGCGCCACCAGCGCCTGCAGGAGGCGGCGCGCGATGTATTTGGTCACCGGGAAGAGTCCTTCCTTCTCGACTACTCGGTGTGCGACGGCGGGGCGGTCTGGTTCGACCGCCCCGCCGTCGGGGTCACTTAGCCGGAGGGAAGATCACTCGCTGACGGTGACGGTGGAGAAGTCCTCCGCCGCCAGCGGGCTGGTCACGAGCCCCTGGACCTTCGAGGAAACCACGATGGCCGGCGGGGAGTGCGAGATGGGCAGGCCGGGGAGGTAATCCTCCGCGATCTTCTTGTTGATCTCCTTGTACAGCTCGGCGCGCGCCTCCGGATCAGGCTCGGAATCCGCCTTCACGAGCGCGTCGGTCAGCTCGTCGGCGAAGTCGTAGTTGCCGGTGTCGAAGGCGTTGTCCTGCTGGGTGAAGAACGTGCCGATGAAGTTGTCCGGAGAGCTGTAGTCACCCGTCCAGCCGAGCAGGAAGGCGGGGGCCTGGCCCTGTTCGGTGCCGTCGAGGTAGCCGCCGGTCCATGGGAGCGGCTTCTGGGTCACGGTGATGCCCACGGCCTCCCAGTCGGAGCGGATGGCATCGAAGATGCTGGCCGGATCCGGCATGTAGGGACGGGTCACCTCGGTGGGCTGCCAGAACTCGAGCGCGAGGTTCTCCTGGCCCGCTTCCGCGAGGAGCTGCTTGGCGAGATCGGGGTCGTAGGTGTACGGCTTCAGCGTCTCGTTGTAGCCAGGGAGGGTGTCGGGGAAGAAGTGGCTGGCCGCTTCGGCGCCATCGGGCAGCTGGGACTGCACGAGCTGGTCACGGTTGATGGCGTGCGAGAGGGCCTTGCGCACGCGCACGTCCTTGATGGCCTCGTTCGTGGTGGCGTTCAGGCCGACGTAGAGGATGTTGAAGGCAGGGCGGATCTCCACCTTGTTGCCGTTGTCCTCCAGGGTCTTCCAGTCGACGGGGTTGGGCAGGTCGTAGCCGTGGATGCTGCCGGCCTCAAGCTCCTGGCGACGGGTGGACTCGTCGGGGATGGAGCGCACCACCATCTGCTTCACGCCGGCCTTCGTGCCCCAGTACTCGTCGTTGCGATCCAGCGTCACCGTGCCGGTGGCCTGATCGTAGGACGCGAACTTGAATGCGCCGGTGCCCGTGGGGTGCTGGGTGGCGTAGGCCGGGTAGACGAAGCCTTCGCCCTCCGCCTTGACGTTGTTGGCGTCGTGCTTGTCCATGGCCGAGGGGCTGTGGTTGGCGTAGGCGCCGTGGGCCAGGATGTCCGGGAACTTCGAGGTGTAGCGGGTGATCTTGACCGTGGCGGTCATGTCGTCCGTGGTCTCGCAGGAGTCGAACAGCGAATCGCGATCCGCCTGATCGGCGAAGCCGCCGAAGTTGTTGTTCCAGTAGTAGGTGACGGCCGAGTTCTGGGCGTCGCCCGTCTGGTTGTACCAGCGGTCGAAGTTGGCGCAGACGGCGGCCGCGTCGAGATCGGTGCCGTCGTGGAACTTCACGCCCTCACGGATCTTGAACGTCCAGGTCAGGCCGTCCTCGGAGCCCTCGTAGGACTCGGCGAGGCCGGGGATGGTGTCTGCGGTGCCTGGCTCGAAGTCGAGGAGCTGTTCGTAGATCTGGCGGGTGACGCGGAAGGTCTCGCCGTCGCTGGCGTAGAACGGGTCGAACAGCTTCGGCTGGCCAGCGGCGCCGAAGATGAAGGTGGCGTCGCTGCCGCCTCCCTCTGCAGCGGTGGTTTCGCCGTTGCCGGTGCTGTTGCCGGCGTCACGTTGTGACTCCGCGCAAGCAGACAGGGAAAGGGCAAGAATGACAGTGGCCGCCGTGAGGGCGACGTTGCGTTTCTTCATAGATGTCCTCCTGATGGATACCGGGGCAACGGTGAACCCGGCTGTCGAAGACCACCACACCCGAAAGGGTTCTGGGAAGGACTAGCGAATAATCGTGACCTGAACGTGACCTAAATATCGAGGCTGCTACAATCCCGCGCGCCCTTCGTCGGGTCGCGCTGCTCGTTCCTCGCAGGCCACCCGCTCAGGGACCAGCGATCAGAGGCCGGTGTGTGGGTTGGGGAAGCCGACGTAGATGGTTTCGAGGTACTCCTCGATGCCCTCAGGGCCGCCCTCGCGCCCAATGCCGGAGTGCTTCACCCCGCCGAATGGTGCGGCTGCGTTGGAGATGGTGCCGGAGTTGATGCCCAACATGCCCACCTCCAGTTTCTCCGCCATGCGCAGCGCCCGCTCCATCGAGCCGGTGTGCAGGTAGCCGGCCAGGCCCACGTCTGATCCGTTGGCGTAACCCAGCACCTCTTCCTCCGTCTGGAAGGTGACGATGGGGGCAACGGGGCCGAAGATCTCCTCGGTCACCAGCTTCGATTCGGGGGAGAGACCGGTCACCACGGTGGGGCGGTAGAAGAAGCCCTTGCCTTCGTCGATCTTGCCGCCAGTGAGCACTTCGCCGCCCTCGGCGACGGCGGCCTGCACCAGCTCGTCGATGGCGTAGCGCTGCTCCGCGGAGACGATGGGGCCGATGTCGGTGCCGTCCGCCATGCCGTTGCCCACCGTGAGGGCGTCGAACTCCGCGGCCAGGCGGCGGGAGAACTCATCAGCGATGTCCTCGTGCACGTAGAAGCGGTTGGCGGCGTTGCAGGCCTCGCCCATGTTGCGCAGCTTGGTGAGGCGCGCAGCCTTGACGGCCAGATCCAGATCCGCGTCCTCGAAGACGATGAACGGCGCGCAGCCGCCCAGCTCCATGGAGGTGCGCACCACGTTGGAGGCCGCCTCCTTCATCAGCGCCATGCCGACGGGGGTGGAGCCGGTGAAGGAGAGCTTGCGCAGGCGGCGGTCCTGGATCATGGGGCCGGTGACAGGGCGGGTGTCCTGCACGGTGATGACGTTGACCACGCCGGGCGGGAAGCCGACGTCGTGGCAGACCTTCGCGAAGGCGAGGGTGGTCAGCGGCGTGATGGTTGCGGGCTTGAGGATGACGGTGCACCCGGCGGCCAGCGCGGGGCCGGCCTTGCGGGTGGCCATGGCGAGGGGGAAGTTCCACGGTGTGATGAACAGCGCGGGGCCGACGGGGCGCTTCAGCGTGAGGATCCGCAGGTTGCCCTCAGGTGAAGACGCGTAGCGGCCGTTGATGCGCACGGCCTCCTCGGAGTACCAGCGGAGGAACTCGTTGCCGTAGGTGACCTCTGCGCGGCCCTCGGCCAGCGGTTTGCCCATCTCGAGCGTCATGAGCGCGGCGAACTCCTCGCTCAGCTCGTTGATCCGGTCGAAGGCGGCGCGCAGCAACTCAGCTCGCACGCGCGACGGGGTGGCCGCCCATGCATCCTGCGCCTCGGAGGCCGCGGCAAGGGCCGCCATGCCGTCTTCGGGGGTGGCGTCTGCGGCCGTGGCCAGCACCTCTTCGGTGGCGGGGTTGAGCACATCGAACTGGGCCCCGCTGGAGGATGCGCGCCACTCGCCGTTGATGAGCAGTGCAGAGGGGGCCAGAGCGAGTGCGCGTTCGATCAGGGAGTTGGTGGTGGTCATCTGTTTTCCTCACGCCGTGGTGGGCAGCGGTGCCCGGAACAAGCCTAGATCAGGTCTCGGAAATCTGGATCAGATAATACATCAGATACGATTTTGCGGAAACCCCTTGACATGGCTCCGAAAGTGTTGCAAGCTTCCTACATCAAATCGTATACGTCATCATAAATGACAGTGGATACCGAGGAGATGGACATGGACGTCCTGACCGAAACTCTGGGCCACCGCCCCGGCAAGGTGATTGCAGTTCACCTGTCGTACCGCTCCCGTGCCGAGCAGCGCGGCCGCGTGCCCGCCCACGCCTCCTACTTCATGAAGGCCTCCAGCTCGCTGACCGGCTCGGGCACCGTCGTGCGCCCCGCCGGCACCGAGCTGCTGGGCTTCGAAGGGGAAGTGGCCGCCGTGATCGGCAAGGAAGCCCGCAACATCACGCCCTCCGAGGGCTGGGCCCACGTCGGCTGGGTCACCGCCTCCAACGACCTCGGCCTGCACGATCTCCGCGCAGCTGACCGTGGGTCCAATGTGCGCTCCAAGAGCGGCGACGGCTACACCGCCGTCGGCCCGCAGCTCATCGACGCCCGCAGCATCGAGGAGAGCGGCCTGCGCGTGCGCACCTGGCTCGACGGCGAACTCGTCCAGGACGACACCACTGCAGGGATGCTCTTCACCATTGGCGAGATCGTCGCGGACCTCTCCCGCGTCATGACGCTTGAGGTGGGAGACGTGATCCTCACCGGTACCCCCGCTGGCGCCTCCGTCGCGCTGCCCGGGCAGGTCGTCGAGGTTGAGGTGTCCTCCCTCTCCGACGAGCGGGTCACCTCCGGTCGCCTCAGCACCACCGTCGTCGACGGGCCTGAGCTTGCTCCGTGGGGCAGCCCCGCCGAGGTCGACGACAAGCAGCGCGAGGACGCCTGGGGCACCGCACCCGAGGGCGCCGAAGAGGAGGCGAAGTTCGAGCTCACCGACGAGCTGCGCGAGCGCCTCATGAACGTCGGTGTCGCCACCCTCTCGGCCCAGCTGCGCCAGCGCGGCTACAACGAGGTCTCCATCGACGGTGTGCGCACCCTCAGCCCCGGCACCAAGACCGTGGGCCGCGCCCGAACCCTGCGCTACCTGCCCTTCCGCAAGGACCAGTTCGCCGCCCGCGGCGGTGGCTTCAACGCGCAGAAGCGCGCCATCGACGCAGTGAACCCCGGCGAGATCCTCGTGATGAGCGCCCGCGGCGTGGACGATGCCGGCACCATCGGCGACATCCTGGCGCTCCGCGCCCAGGTGCGCGGCGCCACCGGCATCATCACCGATGGCTGCGCCCGCGACTACTCGCTGGTCGCCGATCTCGAGATCCCCGTGTGGGCCGCCGGCCCGCACCCCGCCGTCCTCGGCCGCCGCCACATCCCGTGGGACATCGACGTGGACATCGACTGCGGTGGCGCCCTCGTGCAGGTTGGCGACGTGATCGTCGCCGACGACGACGGGCCCATCGTCATCCCGCCGCACCTCGTCGTCGAGGTGCTCGAGGCGGCCGAACAGCAGGAGGCCGAGGAGGAGTTCATCGCAGAGATGGTCGCCGCCGGCGAGTCCGTGGACGGCCTGTACCCCCTCGGCCCCACCTGGCGCCCCCGCTACGACGCGTGGCGCGCCGCCAAGACCAACTGACCCACCCACCCCACCGCACCAGAGGAAGAATCATGTCTCTCCGTGAGAAGCTCAGCGGCGCCATCGCCCCGCTGTTCACCCCGTTCACCGAAGATGGCGCCGTCGATCACGAGTCGCTGACCCGCATGGTCAAGTGGCAGCTGGCCAACGGCTCGCGCGGCATCTCCATCGGCGGCTCCACCGGCGAGCCCTCGTCGCAGACCATCGAAGAGCGCGCCGAGTCCATCCGCACCATCAAGAAGGCACTCGAAGGCACCGACGCCGCGTTCGTGCCCGGCACCGGTTCGGCCAAGCTCGACGAGACCCTCGAGCTCACCGCCATCGCGCAGGAAGTTGGGGTCGACGCCGCCCTCATCATCACGCCGTACTACGCCCGCCCCACCCAGGAGGCGCTCTACCAGTGGTACGCGACGGTTGCCCGCGAGTTCCCCGATCTGCCGATCATCGCCTACAACGTGCCCGTCCGCACCGCCGTCGAGCTTGCGCCTGAGACCTTCGCCCGCCTTTTCAAGGATTTCGACAACATCGTCGGCATCAAGGAGACCACGAAGGACTTCGAGCACTTCTCCCGCACCATGCACCTCTGCGGCGACGACCTGCTGATGTGGTCCGGCATCGAACTGCTCTGCCTGCCGCTGATCCCGCTGGGCGGCATCGGCTTCATCTCCGCGCTGTCCAACATCGCGCCGAAGGCCGTGGCCGACACCTACGCCGCCGCCGTCGCCGGCGACTGGGACCGTGCCCGCGAGCTCCACTACGGTGCCCACCCCCTCGTCGACCTCCTCTTCGTCGAGACCAACCCCGCCCCCGCCAAGTGGCTGATGGCCGAGCGCGGCCTCATCTCCTCTGGCACCGTCCGCCCGCCGCTGGTGAACCTCACCGAGGCCGGCAAGGACAAGGTGCGCGACCTGCTGGAGCAGGGCGCCGAGTTCCTCACCCCCGTCAACTGAGAAAGGAGCACGCACCATGACTGATCGTCCCCAGGGCCTGCCGGATCAGATCCGGCACTACATCGGTGGCCAGCTCGTCGACTCCGTCTCCGGCGAGACCTTCGACGTGCTCACCCCCGAGACCAACGAGGTCTACATCCAGGCCTCCTCCGGCGACAAGGCCGACGTCGACGCCGCCGTCGCCGCCGCCCGCAACGCCTTCGACAACGGCCCGTGGCCCACGATGAAGCCCCGCGAGCGCTGGCGCATCCTCAACCGCATCGCGGACGAGATCGAGGCTCGCGACGCCGAACTCGCCGCCATGGAATCGTTCGACACCGGTCTTCCGATCACTCAGGCCCGCGGCCAGGCGCGTCGTGCCGCGGAGAACTTCCGTTTCTTCGCGGATCTCATCGTCGCCCAGCGCGACGAGGCCTACAAGGTGCCCGGCATGCAGGTCAACTACGTCAACCGCAAGCCGGTGGGCGTCGCAGGCCTCATCACCCCGTGGAACACCCCGTTCATGCTCGAATCCTGGAAGTTGGCCCCCGCGCTGGCCTCCGGCTGCACCGTCGTGCTGAAGCCCGCCGAGTTCACGCCCCTGTCGGCGTCGCTCTGGGTGGAGATCTTCGAGAAGGCCGGCCTGCCCGAGGGCGTGTTCAACATGGTGCACGGCTACGGCGAAACCGCCGGCGATTCGCTGGTCAAGCACGAGGATGTCAACCTCATCTCGTTCACCGGCGAGACCACCACCGGCCAGCTCATCTTCCGCAACTGCTCCCACACGCTCAAGGGCATGTCGATGGAGCTCGGCGGCAAGTCGCCGGCCGTCATCTTCGACGACGCCGACTTCGAGGCCGCGCTCGACTCCACGCTCTTCGGCGTGTTCTCGCTCAACGGCGAGCGCTGCACCGCCTCGTCGCGCATCCTCGTGCAGCGCGGCATCTATGACCGCTTCGTCGAGGCCTACGCCGAGCGCGCGAAGAAGGTCAAGGTGGGCAAGCCGTCGGATCCGACGACGGAGCTCGGCGCCCTCGTGCACCCCGAGCACTACGAGCGGGTCATGGGCTACGTCGAGACCGGCAAGGGCGAGGGTCGCCTCGTGGCCGGCGGCGGCCGCCCGGCAGAGTTCCCGGAGGGCAACTACCTGGAGCCCACCGTCTTCGCCGACGTGGACCGCTCCGCTCGCATCTTCCAGGAGGAGATCTTCGGCCCCGTGGTCGCGATCACCCCGTTCGACACCGAGGAAGAGGCCGTCGAACTGGCCAACGACGTGAAGTACGGCCTGGCCGCCTACGTGTGGACCAACGATGTGCGCCGGGCCCACGATGTCGCCCACCAGATCGAGGCCGGCATGGTGTGGATCAACTCCCACAACGTGCGCGACCTGCGCTCGCCCTTCGGCGGCGTCAAGGCCTCCGGCTTGGGCAACGAGGGCGGCTACCGCTCCATCGACTTCTACACCGAATCACAGGCCGTGCACATCACGCTCGGCGACGTGCACACCACCCGCTTCGGCGCCACCGGCTACTCCGACGCGGACCCGGCCCTCGGGCACCTCGGCGGCAAGTGACCGTCACCTCCCATTCAGCACCCACAGTACGAAGGAGTACGACCCATGACTGAGATCACCCAGCCCACCGTCCAAGCCCCCGACATCCTGCGTTGCGCCTACATGGAGCTCGTGGTCACGGACCTGCAGAAGTCCCGCGAATTCTACGTCGACGCGCTCGGCCTGGTTGTCACCTACGAGGACGACGAGGCAATCTACCTGCGCTCGTTCGAGGAGTTCATCCACCACAACCTGGTGCTCCGCAAGGGCGACGCCCCCGCCGTCGCGGCGTTCGGTTTCCGCGTGCGTTCGCAGGCAGACGTCGATGCCGCCGAGGCCTACTACAAGGAGCTCGGCTGCGAGACCCGCCGCGGCGACTTCGTCAAGGGCATCCGCAACGCCGTGCGCGTCCAGGACCCGCTGGGCTTCCCCTACGAGTTCTTCTACGAGGTAGACCATGTTGAGCGTCTCGCCTGGGCCTACGACCAGCAGGGCCCCGGCGCGCTCGTGCGCCTCGACCACTTCAACCAGGTCTTCCCCGACGTGGTGAAGGGCGCCGCCTACCTTGAGAACCTCGGCTTCAAGCGCACCGAGGACATCAAGGACGAGGAGGGCGTGACCTACGCCGCCTGGTTCTGCCGCAAGCACACCGTCCACGACACCGCACTCACCGGCGGCGACGGCCCCCGCATGCACCACGTCGCGTTCGCCACGCACGAGAAGCACAACATCCTCTACATCTGCGACAAGCTCGGCGCGCTGCGCAAGTCCGACATGATCGAGCGTGGCCCCGGCCGCCACGGCGTGTCCAACGCGTTCTACCTCTACCTGCGTGACCCCGATGGCCACCGCGTGGAGATCTACACCCAGGACTACTACACGGGCGACCCGGACAACCCGGTCGTGTCGTGGGACGTCCACGACAACCAGCGTCGCGACTGGTGGGGCAACCCCGTCGTGCCGTCCTGGTACACCGACGCCTCCACGGTGCTCGATCTCGACGGCAACCCCGTCCCGATCGTCAAGCGCGAGGAGTCGTCCGAGATGGAGGTCACCATCGGTGCAGATGGCTTCTCCTACACCCGCAAGGGCGACCAGGAGCAGGGCTTCAAGCTCGGCAACCAGGTCTGATCAAGCAATCCCAGTCGACGAAGACAGGAAAGAGACAACGAACATGAAGAAGACCACCCGCATCCTCACCTCGCTGGCAGCCGTTTCCGCGCTGGCCCTGGCCGCTTGTGGCGGCGACGGCGGCTCGACCGGCGCAGAAGGCGAATCCGTGACCCTGCACATGGCCACCATGGTGCAGCCGCAGACCCCCAACGCCCCGGTGCAGAACTGGTTCCTCGACGAGCTTGAGAGCCGCTCCGAGGGTCGCATCAAGATCGACCGCACCGAGCCCGAGACCATCTGCCCGGCGCCCGAGATCGCCGAGTGCGTCAAGGATGGTCGTGCCGACATCGGCATCTCCATCTCGGATTACACCCCGCAGCTGTTCCCGATGATGACGCTCGTGTCCGTCCCCTTCATGGTGGACAACTCGCAGGCGCTCATGCAGTCGCTGGCCAAGGTCAACGACGAGAACGAATCCGCCAAGGCGGCTTGGGACAAGGCCGGCCTGAAGCTCATCGGCGCCTGGGGCCCCGGCAAACTCATCCTCGGCACCAACCAGCGCGTGCAGGACATCGAGGACATCAAGGGCATGAAGTTCCGGGTCACCGGCCCCTTCCTGCAGCAGGCCTTCGAGAGTGCCGGCGCCAACGTCGTCGCCCTCCCCGCGGCTGAGACCTACGAGGCTGTCGAGCGCGGCATCGCCGACGCCGTCGCCTGGACCATGGACGGCCCGGTCGACTACAAGCTCATGGAGCAGCTCTCCACCTGGACCGATCCGGGCGTTGGCCACTACACCACCTTCGCCATCTGGATGAACCAGGCCAAGTACGACAGCATGCCTGCGGACCTGCAGAAGATCGTCGACGACGTGCGCGCCGACCTCAACGCCGGTGAGGGCATGAAGGCCTTCCAGACCAAGACCGTCGAGCAGTGTGACGCGCTCCAGGCCTTCCCGAAGACCGAGTCCTTCACCGCGTGGGACGAGGCGGCCACCGCCGAATGGCGTGACTCCGTGCAGGCCGAGATGCTCGCCAAGTGGGAAGAGCAGGCCAAGCGTGACGGCCTGAGCGATCCCGCCAGCTTCCTGGCCGACTACCAGGCCGCCATCGAGGCCGCGGGCGCCGAAGACCTCCTGGAGGATCCCGTTGCCGCCTGCATCGCCCAGATGAACGGCTGATCAACCACATCGACGGGTGGGGCGGCGTATCCGCCGCCCCACCCATCCCGAATCACTCCCTGAGAGGGGGTTACGCAATGGAGCGGAGCATCAAGGCTTTGTCCTCGGTCTTCGGGGTGATGGCAACCATCGCCACCCTCATCATGATGATCGCCATCGCGGCGGACGTCTTCTTCCGGACGCTCTACGGACGCACGCTGCCCGGCGTGCTCGAGCTGTCCGAGGCTGCGCTCGTCGCGGCCGTCTTCCTCGGTCTCGCCTACACGGGCGCCACCAACAGCCACATCGCCGTGGACCTGCTCACCGAGCGGCTCCCCGCCAAGGTCACGCAGTGGGTCGTGCTGGCGGCTTGGGTGCTCACCGCCGGCATCACCGCCTGGCTCACCTACGCCACCTTCGTGCGCGCCATCTCATCCACCCAGTCCGGCGAACTGCGCATGGGCCTGGTCGAGTGGCCGCTGTGGCCCTCGCGCTGGATGATCACGATTGGCTTCTTCCTGTTCCTGATCGTGGCCGTGATGAACATCATCCGCCTCGCTCGTGGCCAGGAGGTGCTCGGCATCGACGAGCAGATGCCCGACGTCGTGGCCCACCCCTACGAGTACGTCCACCAGGAGGGTGGCCTTGCCCCCACCGCGGAGGAGCGCACGGCGGCCCACGCCCTCGAGGAAGACACCCTCGACGAAAACGACACCAACCAGATCCTGAACCAGGAAGGAGACGCACGATGAGCAACGTCGCACTCGTGATCATGGTCACCCTGCTGCTGCTGACCCTCCTGGCCATCCGCATGCCCGTGGCGTTCGCGCTGGGCCTCTCCGGAGGCGTCGGCCTGCTGCTGCTGCGTGACTTCAGCTTCGTGACCAACATGATGGGGTCCATCCCCTTCGACCAGACCTCGAAGTTCACCCTCACGATCATCCCCATGTTCATCCTGATGGGCATGTTCGCGGTGAAAGCGAGAATCGCTGAACAGGTGTACGCGGTAGCCGCGCACATCTTCCGGAAACTGCCCGGCGGCCTGGGCGTCGCCACGGTCATGGCCTGCGCCGGCTTCGCCGCCGTCTCCGGCTCCTCCATCGGCACCGCCGCCACCATGTCCCGCCTGTCGGTGGGTGAGATGCGCAAGCACGGCTACCCGACGTCGCTCGCCACCGCCTCCGTGGCAGTGGCCGGCACGCTGGGCGTGCTGATCCCGCCCAGCGTCATCCTGGTGCTGTACGCCATCATGACCGGCGAATCGGTTGCCAAGGTGCTGGCCGCGGGCATCATCCCCGGCATCATCTCGGCCATCGCCTACGCGGTGTACATGATCTTCGCCGCCCGCAACGTCAGCAAGCCCAAGGCCGCTGACCTGCAGGCCGCCATCGCCGAAGCCGCCAAGGACGCCTCCGGTGGGGCCCGCTCCGGCCTCGACGCCCCGAAGGTCGGCGCCGACGGCAAGCCCGCCAAGGTGCGCCTGCGCGACCTCCCCATGCGTGGTGTGGTTCGCGTCGCCATCTTGTTCTTCATCGTGCTGGGTGGCATGTACTCCGGCCTGTTCACGCCCACCGAGTCCGCCGCCATCGGCGCCCTCGCCGCAGCCGTGATGCTGGTCATCGAGATGTTCCGCGACGGCTGGCGCGCCATGCTGAAGGCCATCGTCGAGGCGCTCAAGGAGACCGCAGGCACCACGTCGATGGTGTTCGCGATCATCGTGGGCTCCACGCTGCTCTCGGTGTTCTTCGTGGCCGCTCGCGTGCCGCAGATGCTCACCGCCGCCGTCGTGGACGCCGGCTGGAACCGCTACGTGACCATCGCGCTGCTGCTGGCCACGCTGATCCCCCTGGGCATGGCACTGGAGTCCATCTCCATCCTCGTGATCACCGTGCCGCTGCTGTACCCGGTGGCCACCACGCTCGGCTTCGACGGCATCTGGCTGGCGATCCTGATCGTCAAGCTCATCGAGATCGGCATGGTGACCCCGCCCGTGGGCATCAACTGCTTCGTCGTGGCGGGAACATCAGGGGTGAAGGTGGCCACGATCTTCAAGGGCGTCCTGCCCTTCGTCCTGATCGACCTCGGTCTGACCGCCCTGCTGTTCGCCGTCCCCGCGCTCAGCCTCTGGCTACCGTCACTGATTCAGTTCTAGCGAAGGAGGGTTTGTGACCATGTTGGAACCGTCGACCAAGCTGGCAAAGTCCGAGCTGGTCTACCGGGAACTGCGCGGCAAGATCCTGTCTGGGCGCTACGTGGCGGGCTACCGCCTGGTGCTCGATCAGATCGCCCGTGACCTGGGGGTCAGCACGGTGCCGGTGCGCGAAGCGGTTCGCAGGCTCGAGGCCGAGAAGCTGGTCTCGTTCACGCGCAACGTGGGGGCGGAGGTGTCGTCCGTCGATCTCGGCGACTATGCCAACGCCATGCAGACCCTCGCCATCATGGAGGGTGCGGCCACCGCCCTGGCCGCACCCCACCTGACCGAGGAGGAACTCGCCGAGGCCACCCGGGCCAACGAGGAGATGGCCGCCCTGCTGGCAGCCGTCCCCTTCGACTCCGCGCAGTTCACCCAGCTCAACGCCCGGTTCCACCGGATGCTGTGGCACCCCTGCCCCAATGCGCACCTGAACCACATGCTGGATCAGGAGTGGGGGAGGGTGGCCGCCATTCGTCGGACCCAGTTCGTGTTCACGCCGGAGAGGGCACAGACCTCCGTGGCCGAACACGCCGAGATGCTGCGGCTGATCAGGGAAGGGGCGCCGTCCGATGACATCGAACGGGTCGCCCGAAACCACAAGATGCGCACCCTCCGCGACGTCGTCGACGGCCGCGGCCACCGTTAATCCACCCACCCACAACGAAGTGAGGACGACCACCATGCAGTTCCACCACTACGGTTACGTGTCCGGCGATCCGCAGATCTCGGCTCCGGCCGGGCTCGGCGTCGACCGTTCTCCCGAGCTCCCCGACACCATGGACGTGCTCATCGTCGGCGGCGGCCCCGCCGGCATGATGATGCTCGCCCAGCTGGGGCAGTTCCCCACCATCGAGACCCGGATGATCGAGCGCCGCCCGCACCGTCTGGAGATCGGCCAGGCCGACGGCATCCAGGCGCGCAGCGTGGAGACCTTCCAGGCCTTCGGGTTCGCGGAGCGCATCATCGCCGAGGCGTACCGCATCACGGAGATGGCGTTCTGGAAGCCGGATCCGGCGGATCCAGCCAAGATCGTGCGCACGGCCCGCACGCCCGACGACGATCGCGACATCTCCGAGTTCCCGCACCTCATCGTCAACCAGGCCCGTGTGTTGGACTACTACTGCGAGGCCGCCAACCGTGGCCCCGCCAAGCTTGAACCCAACTTTGGCTGGGAGTTCAAGGGCCTCACCATCGAGCAGGACGAGGAGTACCCCGTCCGGGTCGAGTTGGTGGGTTGCGCCGGTGAACAGGATGGCGTGGAGCGCGTGGTGCGCGCCAAGTACGTGCTGGGTGCCGACGGTGCCCGCTCCAAGGTGCGCGACGCCATCGGCGCCAAGCACGTGGGCGGCGTGAGCTACCACGCGTGGGGCGTCATGGACGTGCTCGCCGTCTCAGATTTCCCGGATCTGCGCCTCAAGTGCGCCATCTCCTCGAAGGCAGGCTCCATCCTGCACATTCCGCGTGAGGGCGGTTACCTCTGCCGCATGTACATCGACCTCGGTGAGGTGGCTGAGGACGACGCTGGCGCGGTGCGCAAGACGCCCATCGAGACCATCATCAAGAAGGCCAACGAGATCCTCCACCCCTACACGCTGGACGTGAAGAACGTGCCGTGGTGGAGCGTCTACGAGGTGGGCCACCGCGTCACAGACCGCTTCGACGACGTGCCCGTCGAGGAAGCCGGCACCCGCACCCCGCGCGTGTTCATCGCTGGCGACGCCTGCCACACCCACTCCGCCAAGGCCGGCCAGGGCATGAACGTGTCCATGCAGGATTCCTTCAACCTGGGCTGGAAGATCGGCCACGTGCTCACCGGCCTCGCGCCCGAGTCGCTGCTGTCCACCTACACCGCGGAACGCCAGGTCATCGCGCAGAACCTCATCGATTTCGACCGCGAGTGGTCCTCCATCATGGCCGCCAAGCCGGAGGATCTGGCCGAGCCTGCTGAGGAGTTCTACGTCAAGACGTTCGAGTTCCCCGCTGGCTTCATGACGCAGTATCAGCCCTCGCTGATCGTCGGCGGGCAGGAGCATCAGGCGCTGGCCGAGGGCTTCCCCGTCGGCAAGCGGTTCAAGTCGCGCCCCGTCATCCGGGTCAGCGACGCGAACCCGGTGCAGCTCGGCCATCTGCACAAGGCCGACGGCCGCTGGCGCATCTACGCCTTCGCTGACGGCGCCTTCGGCGAGACACCGGCGCTGGATGCCTGGGCCGAGTGGATGGTCTCGGACGAGTCGCCCGTTGCGGCCCACACGCCTGAGGGCCAGGACCGCAACGCGCTGTTCGACGTCAAGGTGATCTACCAGGCGCCCTACACCGCGGTGAACACCCCGGACGTTCCGGCTGCGTTCAAGCCCACCGTCGGCCCGTTCGGCCTGGTCAACGTCAACGAGATCTTCGCGGCCAATGCCGACGACGACATCTTCGACGTGCGCGGGCTCTCCCGCGACGGCGTGATCGTCGTCGTGCGCCCGGATCAGTACGTGGCACACGTGCTGCCGCTGACCGCGACTCAGGAACTGGCAGATTTCTTCCGCCCGATCTTCACCGTCTGATCGCACAGGAACGCCGCCGTCCCCGGCTTGGGGGCGGCGGCGTTTCGCGTCCTCAGATCTGCGAGTTCAGCGCGGCGTCGTAGGTGGCGCGGCTGAACTGGAACGCCAGATCGTAGGTGCGTTCGGGCTCGAAGCCCTCGCGGAAATCCGTCCAGGTCACCACGTCGTCGCCCATCGTGATGTGGCACAGCAGGGGGCCGCAATCCACGTGGCCACACGAGCAGCCGAGGATGGACGTGAGCCCGCCCCAACGCTCCCAAGCGAACTCACCAGGTTCGTCCGAATCTTCATGGGCCAGTTCACCCTGGAGGAGTGCCCGCAGATCAACGTTTGTGGGATGGCCCAGGTGCTCGGGCACGTCCTGGCCGTGCGGAACTGTCTTTTCCACCCACCCCTGCAGGCTCCGGCCATCGAGGATGAGTTCGACGGTGGAATAGGGCTGGGTCTCATCCCACGGCGCCCTGCCGTGGTGGACCCGGATGCCCAATTCGCGGATGGTGATCATGCCACCCGAGGCTACTATGCCTCCTCGCGCAGCATGGGCGGGGTGAAGTCATCCGGCCGGATGCCGCGCTTGTCGGCGTAGAAGGAGCGCACCTTGTCCATGTCTGCCTTCACGTCACCGGTGAGCTGGATGGTGGGGCCGAGCCCCGTCGTCTTCGTGGTGGAATCCACGTAGCCCAGCACCAGCGGCAGGCCGGTGGAACGGGCGATCCGGTAGAAGCCGGATTTCCAGTACTCCTTCTTCCCGCGCGTTCCTTCCGGCGTGACGACGAGGAAGAACCTGGGGTTGGCCTGCACCTGGGCGACCACCTCGTCGACCAGCCCCGCAGGGTTGGTGCGGTTGACGGGAATGCCGCCCAGCAGACGCATGATGGGGCCGAAGGGTCGCTTGAAGAGTGTGTGCTTGCCCAGCCACTTCGGCGCGATGTTGTGGCTCCAAGCGATGGCCAGCATCAGCACGAAATCCCAGTTCGACGTGTGCGGGGCGCCGATCAGTACAGCGCCTGTCTCCGGCGGGTTGGCTGAGCGCAGCTTGTACGGGGAGAACGCCCAGACGGCACGCGCGATGAGGGGGCGAATGATCATGCGCCCAACCTAGAGCACCGGACGCAATGATGGATGCGGTTTTGACCGTGACTACCAGGTCAAAACCGCACCCATCATTCGCCGGTCACATCTTGAGCTTGATGCCCGATGCCTTCTGCTTGATCATCTCCGCGATCAGATCAGCGATGTGGGCACCAGCCTCGACGGCGGGCGTGCCTTCGCTGTGGATGTTGGAGACGCAGTTGCGCTCGGATTCCGGCATGCCCACTCGAGCGTTGTAGGCCAGGTAGGCCGACAACGACTCAGGGGTGGCCAAGCCCGGCCGCTCGCCCAGCAGCACGCACGTGACCGTCGATCCCAGCGCCTCGGCGATGGGTTCCATGGAGCGCACGCGGCCGTACTTCACGTAGAAGGGAGTGCCGACGGACAGGCCGTGCAGCTTCAGGCCCTGCTCCAGTGCTGGCAGCAGGTCGCGGACGTTGGCCTCCACCGCCGTCGACGACAGGCCATCAGACACGTAGATCTGCACCTGCGGCTTGGCCTGGCACCGCTTCTTGACCTCCGCGATGGCCTCGTCGTCGAACTGAGCGCCCAGATCCGGACGCGTCAGATACTCGTCCTTGGAGGAGCACTTCGTCTGCACGGTGAACAGGTTGAGGTCGTCGAGCAGCTCCGGTGCCACGTCCGTGAACACGGCGTCCATGGCGGAGGCGTTGTCAGCCCAGAAGCGAAGCAGGCCAGCAGTCTTGTAGCGGGGGCCGCTGCGGCCCTGGCCGAGGCGCGCCCAGGTGCGGGCCTTGATCCGCGCGAACTCGTCCGGGTGCTTGGCGTTGGGCACCTCGTAGACCATCCGGTAGTCGATGCTGCGGATGTCGGGAATCTCGCCGTCTCCACCCGACGGTGCTTCCGCCGTCGCGTGAGAGGCCCCAAATCTAGATTCGGTGTCGTCTGACCCGCCGAATCTAGATTCGGGGTCCTTTGCGGGGCTGGGCTCCCGTGCGGGGGCGGGGGCGTCGTCGATGTTCAGCTCCGTGATGACCCTGCGGACGATCTCTTCCAGGTTGTTGATGCTCATCTCTGCCTCACTTCAGGAACTGCGAGCCGTCGCCGGCCGTCTCGGTCAGGACGCCACGCTCGTCGCACAGACCGCGCGAGACCATCCAGCGGTGGAACTCTGGGGCAGCGGTGCGGCCGAGCATCTCTCGCAGCGTCGCGTCGTCGTGGAAGCTGGTGTCCTGGTAGGCCAACATCACGTCATCCGCGTGCGGGACGCCCATGAAGAAGTTGGCTCCGGCCATCGCCAGCATCATGGTGGCCTGCTGCTGATCGTCGATCGTGATCGACGTGTGGTTGGTCCAGCAGGGAGCCATGCCCATCGGGAGCCCCATGAGCTTGCCCATGAAGTGGTCCTCCAGGTTGGCGCGGATCATTTCCTTGCCGTCGTAGATCGTCTCCGGGCCGATGAAGCCCGAGACGTTGTTGACCATGAACGGGCGGAAGTAGCGGCCGAAACCGTACGTGCGGGCCTCGAGCGTCATCTCGTCGACGCCGTGGTCTCGGCCCACCGACACCTCGGAGCCCTGGCCGGTCTCGAAGTACAGCAGGTTGGGGCCCTGGCAGATGCCCTGGGTCTTGACCAGCTCGTAGGCCTCCAAGACGAGTTCCTTGCTGACGCCGAAGTCGTCGTTGGTGTCCTGCGTGCCGGCGATCGACTGGAAGATCATGGACAGGGGAGCGCCGCGCTTGATGGCCTCCATCTGGGTGGTGATGTGGGAGAGGACCACCACCTGGGTGGGGATCTCGTTGCGCACCATGAACTCGTAGACGGCCTCGGCGATGCGCTGGGTGTTGGCCGCGTCGTCGCCCACCGGGTTGATGCCCAGGCAGGCATCGCCACAGCCGAAGCTGACGGCCTCCGCCAAGCCCAGCACGATGGTTTCGGGATCATCCGTGGTGGAGTTCGTCTGAGCCCGGTAGGAGATCGTGCCCGCCTGCCCGATCTCCGTGTTGCAGTGCGTCACGTGGCGGATCTTGGATGCCGCGTAGACCAGATCCATCGACGTCATGATCTTCGCCACGCCCGCCGCGACCTCGCCGATGAAGTTGCGGCCCGAGCGCTTCAGGATGTCCGGGGTGGTCTTGTGGTCCAGGATCCATTCGCGCAGCTCGCCGATGGGCATGTTCTTCATGGACTGGTAGCCGGGCTGGTTGAGGCCGTCCCAGTTGACCCGGGTGACCTCATCATCCTCGTAGGGAATGGTGGGGTTCTCCGTGAGGTCGCCGACGGTGAGCTCGGACAGCACCACCTTCGCGGCCAGCCGCTCGGAGGCTGTCTCGGCGGCGATCCCGATGAGACGGTCGCCAGATTTGGGTTCGTTGGCCTTGGCCAGGACGTCTCTGACGTCTTTGAAGCGGTAGGTCACCCCGTTCAGGCTGGTGGAGAGCTTCATTGCTTGTCCTTTCTGCCGCTAGTCGTTGAAGACCAACGTCTTGACCACCACCGGCACTGCTCGCCCAGCGCCGACGGGGTTGCCGATATCGATGTAGTCGCCGCTGGTGGTCTGCACCCCGTCGATGCAGATCACGTCGTCGCGCCGCCCCCGCAGCGTCGCCATGGATTGGCCGAGCACCTTCGCCCGGTCCCTCTCCAGCACGACTATCAGGGGGTTGGGCCCCTTCAGGACGTGGCTGGCACCGTCGATGATGGCCAGCGCGGTCTGCTGGACGTCATCGAACGACGACACGTGTTGCCCGGTGAAGGCGATGGCGACGGCGTCGTCGAGCTTCTCTGGATGGAGCAGCCGCAGGCGTTGGTCGATCTCCGCCGCGAGCTGATCCGGGTGTTCGCGCGCCTCTGGGATGCGCACGATGGGGATGTTCTGGAGGGGGAGGAGGGCCCCGGCGAACTCGATGGTGGAGCCTGAGACCTCCGTCGTGTGGATGCCTGCGCCCACCACGGTGGCGGCGATGGTCTCGAGGGCCTGATGCCGCTCGACCAGCGAGAACGCGCTGTCCTCCGCGATGGCGGAGCCCAGCATTGGGCCGATGTCGTTGTAGCGGAACGGGTCCGCGGAGCGGGAGGCGCCGATCAGGTCAGCCACGCCGCCCGAGAAACTGATCACGCCAGGGCTCAACTCAGGGGAGAGGGGAGCGCCATCGTTGGTGTAGAGCCGCGGATGGATGGCATCCCGCGTCGCCAGCCCCAGGGCCATGGCCAGTTGGCGGGCCATGAGCCGGGTGAGCGTGGTGAGCTTGTCCACGTCCGCGCCTTGCCCGACGGCGACCGTCAGGCCTGCGGACTGCGCCAGCCGCTGCGCCTGCTCGGAGACGTAGGTGATCTGCCCGCCCTTGATCCGCACCAGGCGGCCGCCGATGTCGAGGCAACTGGTGCCGAGCAGCTTGCCGAAGCGGAACACCGCGATGTTGGTGGTGCCGCCGCCGATGTCCAGATTGGCCACGATCTTGCTGGTGTTCTTGGAGAAGGTATCTGCACCTGCACCCCGGGCGGCCAACACACTCTCGAGGTGGGGGCCGGCGGTGGCCACCACGAACTCGCCCGCCAATTCGCTCAGCGCCGCCAGCACCTGGCTGGCGTTCTCTGCCCGCGCGGTTTCGCCCGTGATGATCGCGGCACCCGTCTTGACGTCCGAGGGCGCGTAGCCAGCCTGCCGGTACTCGTCGAGGACGAGCGCTCGCAGCGCGGCAGCGTCGATCATGTCGGGGCTGAGCAGGGGCGTCTCGTAGACCTGACTGCGGTAGACGATGTCCTTGTCCGTGATCTCGATTCGGGGCACGGAAAATGCACCGGCGAGGTTGTCCAGAGTCAGCCTGCTGAACACCACGGACGTGGTTGACGTGCCCACGTCGATACCAACGCTGAGGATCACCTCAGACATTGCTCAGCCCCGCCTCACCCTGAGCCGGGGCATGTCACGGCCTAGCCGCGCGACGGGAGAATGGTCTCGATGTCGCCGTGCGGGCGGGGGATCACGTGGACGGAGATGAGCTCGCCCACGCGGCCAGCCGCAGCTGCGCCGGCATCCGTGGCGGCCTTCACCGCACCGACGTCGCCGCGCACCATGACGGTGACCAGGCCGGCGCCGATCTGTTCCTTGCCGATCAGCCGCACGTTGGCTGCCTTGACCATTGCGTCAGCGGCCTCAATGGCGCCCACAAGGCCCTTCGTCTCGACCATGCCGAGAGCGATCATGTTGGCTTCTGCCATGGCAGTGTCTCCTGTTCCTGTCTTTGGAGGAAGCTGCTGTCATACCCGGATGCGGCCCACCCTCGCTGGTGGGAAACGCCCGGATGGCGAACTGCTATTGACCTGTCATGCTACCTCCGCGGTGGCGGCGATGTGGGTGTTCGGCGAAGTTGGAGGGGAGCACCGTTTTGCTTTACCAAGCGGAGAAAGTTAATCTTTCAACTAGCAACACCCAGAGCACTTCCGAAAGGTTTCTCATGCGCATCGGTTACATCGTCGGCTCCCTGTCAGCCACCTCCATGAATCGTCAGCTCGCCGACGCTCTCGGCACCCTGATCCCTGAGAGCTGCGAGTTCGTCGAGGTCGAGATCGGCCACCTGCCGCTGTACAACCGTGACGCCGACGCCGACTACCCGCAGGTCGCCCTCGACTTCAAGGAGAAGGTCGCCAGCCTCGACGCTGTCATCTTCGTCACCCCCGAATACTCGCGCAGCATCCCCGCCGCGCTCAAGAACGGCCTCGAGTGGGGCGCCCGCCCTTGGGGCACCTCGGTGTGGGCTGGCAAGCCCGCCGCCGTCATCGGTCGTTCGCCGGGTGGCCCGGGCACCGCCATGGCTCAGCAGCACCTGCGCAACATCCTTGCCCACCTCGACATGCCCGCCATGGGCCAGCCCGAGGCCTTCATCCAGTACCACGAGGGTGCCATCGCCGAAGACGGCACCATCGAGTCTGACGAGCTGCGCTCCATCCTTGAGGGCTTCATGGGCTCCTTCCTGGCCTTCGCTGGCTTGAACGAGGACGAGGCTGCGGCCTGATCCAGGCCTTCGCTGACTTCACGGCGCCCGGTGCGGTTCTCCGCGCCGGGCGCCGATTCTTTCCCTCCGCCCCGCGCCCGCCGTCGCAACGTCGCAGCCCTTTGCCCATCGTCGCAGGGCTTCCGGTCGCCGGAAGGCCTGCGACGGCGCATGAAGCCCTGCGACGTGGTCTGGGCACCGCCGCAAGGCCTGCGACGATGCATGAAGCCCTGCGACGTGGGGCTGGCAACTTGGCGGCAACAAGTGGCAATCCTCCGGAGCGTGCTGGGTGGGCACTAAGTTTGAGCTCATCACCCAGGGCCTAGAACTGGAGACTCAATGACGACCGATGTGATTGCCCCCACTTCCTCACTGGAGCGCCTGCGCCTGTGGGTCACCCGCGAAACCACCGGCGGCGCGCTGCTGCTCGCCGCGGCCATGGTGGCGCTGATTTGGGCCAACACCCCGTGGGGCGAGGCGTATCACGCGCTGTCCAACTTCACGTTTGGCCCCGAATCCCTGGGTCTCCACCTCCCGCTGGCCGCCTGGGCCTCCGACGGCCTGCTGGCCCTCTTCTTCTTCCTGGTGGGCGTCGAGCTCAAGCACGACCTCGTCGTCGGCGCGCTCAAGGACCTCAAGGCGGCGGCCGTTCCGGTGCTCGCCGCCGTGGGCGGCATGGCGATGCCCGCCATCATCTACACCACCACCGTGCTCATCTCGGGGGACCGCACCGCCACGCAGGGCTGGGCCATCCCCACCGCCACCGACATCGCCTTCGCGCTGGCCGTGCTCGCCGTCTTCGGCCGTGGCCTGCCGCGTGCGCTGCGCATGTTCCTCATGACCCTGGCCGTGATCGACGACCTCCTGGCCATCATCATCATCGCCATCTTCTACACCAGCGACCTCAACATCCTGATGCTGCTGGGCACCGTGGCCGCCGCCGTCGCCTTCTTCTTCGTGGTGCGCACGAAGAAGTGGCCCAAGTGGCTGCTGGTCATCCTCGGCCTTGCCGCCTGGTGGTTCATGCACGCCTCCGGCGTCCACGCCACCATCGCGGGCGTGATCCTCGGCTTCTGCGTGCCGGCGCGCCCCGTCCACGACGAGGAGGAGCCCCGCACCGTCCAGATCGAGCACGCGCTGCAGCCCTTCTCGGCGGGCATCGTGCTGCCCATCTTCGCCTTCTTCGCCGCCGGCGTGACCTTCATCACCGGGCAGGGCGTGGGCGAGATCCTGTTGCAGCCGGTGGTGCTGGCCATCGTGTTCGGCCTGTTCTTCGGCAAGGTCACGGGCGTGCTGCTGACCACCGCGCTCGTCACGAAACTCACGCCCCTGCGCCTCCCAGACGCGGTGGGCCTCCGCGACCTGTTCCCCGTGGGCCTCGTCTGCGGCATGGGCTTCACCGTCTCGCTGTTGATCGCGGATCTGTCCTTCGCCGACGGCGCACACACCGCCGGCGGCAAGATCGGCGTGCTCATCGGCACCGCCATCTCCGCCATCGCGGGCGCCATCGCCCTGTCGATCGCCTCGAAGAAGGCGCGCAGCCTGGACATGAACGAGGACGGCATCGAGGACGTCAACACCGAGCCCATCACCGGCGACGAGCGGCGCGGCATCGTGTGGAACCCCGAGAAGATCTACTTCATGGATCTCGACGACGTGCCAGATCCCGACATGGACTACATGGCGGCCCTGGACGGCATCGACCTGGACGTCGAATCCGAATTCGTCGACCACCTCAACGAGGAGCGGGAGAGCCAGTACGGCCCCAGGGACGAAGACTGGTTGTAGGTCATCCGATCGGATGACCTCAGGTCGGGCCACCTGCCCGATGTCTGACCGCGCAGGCAACGCGACCATGGAGACATGGCACTCATCACCGTCTCCGGACTCACCAAGAGCTACGGCTCCCAACAGGTGCTGCACGGCGTAGACCTGCAGGTACACGAGGGGGAGATCCTGGGCATCCTCGGGCCCAACGGCGCAGGCAAGACCACCACGGTGGAGTGCATCGGTGGGCTGCGAGCACGCGACGGCGGCACCATCCTCGTCGACGGCATGGATCCCGCCGCGGAGCCGCCCAGGTTTCGGGAGCTGCTCGGCATGCAACTGCAACAGTGCAGGCTGCCCGCCAAGCTCACTCCTCGCGAGGCTCTCCGCCTGTTCGGCTCGTTCTACCCAAACCCTGTGCCCAGCGGTGAGTTGCTCCAACGATTCGGGCTCGCCGAGAGCGCCGACAAGCGCTTCGAGAAGCTCTCCGGCGGCCAGCAGCAACGCCTCTCCGTTGCCCTCGCGCTGGTGGGCCGGCCCCGCATCGCTGTCCTCGACGAGTTGACCACCGGCCTCGACCCATCTGCCCGTCGTGAGATCTGGCGCTACCTCGCCTCCCTCCGTGAATCCGGCGTCACCATCATGCTGGTCACCCACTCCATGGAGGAGGCCGACTTCCTCTGCGACCGCGTCGCGGTCATCGATGGCGGGCGCGTCGTCGCGGACGCCCCTCCGGCCCAACTGGCGGCCGGCCACCGCTCCCTTGAGGAGGCCTATCTCGAGCTCACCTGGAAGGAACCCGCATGAGCGCCACCACCGCCCTCTTCCGCAACGAGGTGCGCATGTTCACGCGCTCTCCGGCCTCCCTCATCTGGGCGCTGCTGCCGATGCTGGCAGCCGTCGTGATCGCCGCCATCCCCGCCGCCCGCAATCCCAACCCGGCCTTCGGCGGGCTGAGTGTGAGCCAGGCGTATACGCCCACGCTCACGATCTTCGCCATCTCCATGACCGGCCTGGTGCTGTTGCCGCAACTCCTGGGCGACTACCGCGAGATGGGCTTCCTTCGCCGCCTGCGCACCACGCCCGCCTCTGCCGCGGATCTCCTGAAGGCGTTCCTCGCCCTGATGGCGGCGTTGTGCCTGCTGGCCGCCC
The DNA here is from genome assembly GCA_030538315.1 of Propionibacteriaceae bacterium. Lineage (GTDB taxonomy): Bacteria > Actinomycetota > Actinomycetes > Propionibacteriales > Propionibacteriaceae > Arachnia. The sequence goes on along the minus strand of JAUNUF010000008.1, from coordinate 17,493 downwards.
TCGTCATCGGGCTGGCTCCGTTGCCGTTCGGAGGCGCCGTTGCAGCAGCCCCCTTGCGCTACACCGTGGCCGTCCTCCTCTCGACGGCGGCGTTCCTCGCGTTGGGCACCGTGCTGTGCGCCGTGATTCCCAACCCCAAGGCCGCCAGCGGCGTGGGCACCGCCGTCGCCGCCACGCAGTGGTTCGCCGCCGGCATGTGGTTCCCGCGGCACCTCTTCCCCGAGTGGCTCAGCCTGCTCACCGACCTCCTGCCCGGCGGCGCCGCCACCACGCTCATGAGCGAGGCAATGGTGCCCGGCGCCGCCACGAACTGGCTGGCCGTGGCCGTGTGCGGGGGGTGGAGCGCCGTCGGAATCCTGGTGGCGCTGAAGACCTTCCGCTGGGAGTGAGCGAAGATGGGAGCCATGAGAGATTGGCCCACCACGCTGGTGCCGCTGATCCTGCTGGCTGCCTCGGTGGCTGGAGCGGTGCTGCTGACCGCCATCGTCCCGCAGGCCTACGCGCCCTCGACGGCGTGGTTCTTCGTGCCGCTCGCGCTCCTTCTGGGTGGGGGCCGGTGGCTGCTGGGCGGCCTTCCCCGGCAATCCGGCGCCGCCCGTGTCACCTTCTGGGCCACCACCGCGGTGACCGTGCCATTGGTGCTCCTCAATCCGGTGTTCGGTTTGGTGGCCTTCTTCGGCTACGTGGATTCGGCCCGCCAGTTGAAGGGCATCGAGGCCCTGGCCGGCCTCGGCGCCACCGCGGTGGTGTGCGCCATCGCGCAGACGGGCGGGGTGTCGTCCCCACTGTTCACGCCGTGGGTCCTTGCGCTCTTCTTCCTCATCAACGTGGCCATTGCAGGGTCCATGGCCAGGCTGGACAAGGCTCGCCAGGACAGGGCGGACGGCCTCGAACGCATCAACGCGGAGCTTGTCGAGAGCCAGCGCCGCAACGAGGCGCTCCAAGCCGAGCTGGTGGCGCAGGCCCGCGACACCGGCGTGGCCGAGGAGCGCGCCCGCCTGGCCCGCGAGATCCACGACACGGTGGCCCAGGATCTCGTCGGCATCATCGCGCAGCTTGGCGCGGTCAGCGGGCTCGACGACCTCGCCGAGCGCGAGCGCCGCCTGGCGGTGGTGGATGAGACAGCACGTAAGGCCTTGGCTGAGGTGCGCCGCTCCGTCCAGGCGCTCTCCTCGCCGCGGCTTGACGAGGCAGATCTGCCAGCCGCCCTCGCGGACCTCCTCACCGGATGGCGGGGCGACGGTGGTCATGCGCGCCTGATCGTCGACGGCGACCCCCGCCCCAGCGCCAACGACCCGGTTATCCTCCGCATCGCCCAAGAGGCACTATCCAATGCTCGCCGCCATGCCAACGCAGCCAATGTGCAGGTGGAATTGGGCTACGAGCCCGGCCACGTGCGGGTCACGATTGCTGACGACGGCGCAGGTTTCAGCCCCGCCACCGCACCCCACGGCGTCGGCCTGCCCGGCATGCGGGGCCGTGCGGAGGAGGCCGACGGCGAGCTCACCGTCGATTCCGAACCCGGCCGTGGCACGATCATCACAGCGACCCTGCCCGGGAGGTGGCGATGATCCGCATCGTGATAGCCGACGATCACCCCATCGTGCGGGACGGCCTGGTGGCCATCCTCGAACGCGACCCCGAGATCGAGGTGGTGGGCCAGGCAGGCGGTGGCGACGAGGCGGTGGCGCTGGCTGAGCGGCTCAGTCCAGATGTGCTGCTGATGGACCTGCGGATGCCCGCGGGCGACGGCGTCTCGGCCATCACGGCCCTGCGCGCCCGCTCCGCAACCTCGCCCCGCATCCTGGTGCTGACCACCTACGACACGGATCAGGACATCCGCCGCTCGCTCGAGGCTGGCGCGGACGGTTATCTGCTGAAGGACACGCCCCGCGCAGAGCTGCTGGCCGCCATCCACCAATTGGCGGCTGGCCGGCCCGTGCTCACGCCCAAGGCGCTGAGCGTGTTGAGCCGGCGCCGCGCGGAGACGCCGCTGACCGAGCGCGAGTTGGAGGTGCTGCGCGAGGTGGCCGCCGGCGGCACCAACCGCGAGGCCGCAGCGCGGCTGTTCATCAGCGAGACCACCCTCAAGACGCACCTCTCACGCGTGTTCGACAAGCTGGGCGTGGGAGATAGGGCGGCCGCGGTTCGCGTCGCCTATGGCCGCGGGCTGCTCTAGTAGCCTTGTGGCACACCCCGACGGAGGAGGCCCCCATGGACCCGGCTCTCATCGTGCCCGACGACCAGATCTGGGATTCGATCAAGCGCGAGTGCCGCGAGGCCGCGGAGAACGAACCGCTGCTGGCCGGCTTCCTGCACGCCACCATCCTGAGCCAGCCGGATATCGAGGAGTCCCTCGCCTACATCCTGGCCAGCAAGCTGGACAGCCCCACCCTTCCGGCGCTGGGCCTGCGCGACATCTTCTTCGACGTGCTCCACGAGCAGGAGTGCATCCAGGAGGCCATCCGCGCAGACCTTCAGGCCGTGGTGCAACGCGACCCCGCCTGCCCCGGCTACGCCAACCCGCTGCTGTACTTCAAGGGCTTTCAGTCGATTCAGGCCTACCGCGTGGCCCACTTCTACTGGACGCATGACCGCAAGCCCCTGGCGCTCTACCTCCAGAGCCGCATCTCCGAGGCGTTCGCCGTCGACATCCATCCGGGCGCCCGCATCGGCAAGGCCATCATGTTCGACCACGCCACGTCGGTCGTCATCGGTGAGACCGCCGTCGTGGAGGACGATTTCTCCATGCTGCACGAGGTCACGCTCGGCGGCTCCGGCAAGGAGGGGGGAGACCGGCACCCGAAGATCGGCCGCGGCGTGATGATTGGCGCAGGCGCCAAGGTGCTGGGCAACATCCGGGTGGGGGAGTGCGCCAAGATTGGCGCCGGTTCCGTGGTCCTCCGCGACGTGGAGCCGTACACTACCGTGGCCGGCGTGCCCGCCAAGGTGGTCAATGTGCCGCCCGCCTCCCTGCCTGCGTTCGACATGATCCAGACGCTGGGCAACGGAAACGGCAATGGCAACGCCAACATTTCGGGGAGCGCAGACGCGCCGCCCTGCGAGTAACGCTGATCGCCTGTATTTGCCACCGCCGCGGGTTAGTTTGGGCCATGCGGATCAACGAAGTCATCAACAACAAGGGCAATTCGGTCATCACAGCGCGCGCGGATCAGGACGTCGCTCATCTGGTGGGGCTCATGAATGAGCACCGCATTGGCGCCGTGGTCATCACCGGTGACGGCGACGACGTCGTGGGCATCGTCGGCGAACGCGACGTGGTGCATGGGCTTCAGGAGTTTGGCGCAGACCTCCTCTCCAAGCCCATTTCAGCCATCATCGACACGGATGTGCACACCTGCACCATGGAGGACGAGATCGCCTCGGTCGCCTTCGAGATGACCGAGTTCCGGATGCGTCACCTGCCGGTGGTCGTCGACGGCAAGCTCGCGGCCATCGTCTCCATCGGCGACATCGTCAAGAGCCGGATCGACCAGCTGCAGGACGAGCAGGAGCATCTCGTCAGCTACCTGCGCGGCGATGCGCGCTCCCTCTGAACCGCTGGCCAGATCCGCGCAGGATCTGGTCAATGCGGCCAACGAGGTGGTGCCGCCCATCCCGCTCGACGAGGCGGCGGCCCTGCTCGGCGATGACGGCGTGCTCTTCGTGGACATCCGCGAGCCCGGCGAACTGGAGCGCTTGGGCACCATCCCCGGCGCCTATCGAGCTCCCCGCGGCATGCTTGAGTTCTGGGTGGATCCGGCTTCGCCGTACTACCGGGAGGCCCTCGACGACGGGCGCCGCTTGGTGTTGTTCTGCGGCTCTGCGTGGCGCTCCGCCCTGGCGGCCGAGGCGCTGCACCGCATGGGCCGCACCGATGTGACCCACATTGCGGGCGGGTTCAGTGCCTGGCAGGGTGCTGGCCACCCGGTTGCCTGACAATCGCGATATCCTGCTGGCCATCACACCGTAATGCCAGGCAGGGAGTTGTGATGAAGGAAAGCAACGTTCCCCGGCGCGCCGCGCTCGAGGAGCCCAGCAACTCCGCGCGTCGGCCCTGGTGGCCGCTGGTGGCGTTGCTCGTGGTGGCCGCACTCCTGGCAGGCGCCCTAGCGATCTGGCGGCCCTGGCAGAAGACGGCGGACACGGCCTCCCCACAGGAGGCTGGCACCACCTCCACGGCCGCCGCGCCCGCGCCCACCACGCCCCCGGCGAAGGAGTGCGCTCCCGCTCCGCTGATCGCGGTATCACAGGATCTGTTGGAGCCGCTCACTCAGGCATTGGCGGGCCACCAGCCCGACGGCTGCGTGGGCGCCGAACTGACCGCCCGGGCAGATGCCGACGTCAGCCAGGGCAACACGGCCGGCCTGGCCGGGTGGATTCCCACGGATGAGACGTGGCTGCAGCGGGCCACGCCGGAGATGGTGGCGACGATGGGCGCCCAGGCGCAGCCCTTCGCCAGCAGCCCGCTGGTGCTCGTGCAGGAGAAGGTCGTGGCCGAGGCCATGGGGACCTCCCCGGTGCCCATCCTCGGCGAGCTCGTGACGGGCGCGAAGACGTGGGCCACCTACGGGCAGGAACAGTGGGGCAAGTTCAGGCTGGCCCTCCCAGATCCGGGTGCCTCCGCCGTCGGAGCCGTTGGTTTCGGGGCCATGATGCATCAGGTCTCGGGCGGCGCTCAGCTCACGGATCTTGGCTCGGGCCCGCTCACTCCCGCCCAGTTGGCCGTGGGTCAGCTCCAGTTCAGCGTGGCCGAGGTCACCCCCACCGTCGAGGGCGTCTTTGGTGCGTTGGGTGATCAGGCCGCAGATTCGCGAGGCTTTGCCCAGGGTGGGCCCCGCGCTGGCGTGGTGACCGAACAGGCTGCGCTCGCCGTCGGTGCGCAACGGCCCGGCGAGCTGGTGGCCCACTACCTGCCTGGGGCCGAGCTGCGGTTGTCGCTGGGTGCGCTGGATGCCGAGCGGGGTGAAGCCCTCACGGCGCTGGGCAGCTACCTCTCCTCGGAAGCCGGGCAGGCGGCGTTGACGGAGGCCGGCCTCCGCACGGCCAGCGCTGCTCCCAGCGCCGAACAGTTGTCGACGGTGGGCCTCGACGCCGCGGCCTACGTGCCCTCTCCTGTGGGGAACTCCGTTCAGAACATCGTGACCAGCGGCCAGACGTTCACCTCGCTGACCAAGCGCAACTCCACCATCATGGCGCTCGACATCTCGGGCTCGATGATGCAGCGCTTTGGTTCCGGCACCCGGATCGACGCCCTGCGGCAGTTCCTGGCCGGCGGCATGGCCTTGGCCGCCCCCGGTGACCGGGCTGGCCTATTGACGTTCAACAGCAGCCCCACAGACGAGATGCAGGTCAACATCGTCATGCCGCTGATGCCGAACAACTCACCAGAGGGACTGGTGGCCTTGGGCCAGTACGCAGAGCTGGTGGGCAGCGTCCAGCCCTCAGGCGGCACCCCGCTCTACAACGCCATCGACGTGGCCTACCAGCACGCCATCGACAACTACGACCCGAAGTACTCCAACCGGATCGTCATCATCACCGACGGCTCCAACCGCGACGCCAACGGTTCCATGACGCTCGAACAGTTGATGGAGAAGCTGCCGCGCGGCAACGACCTCTATCAGCCGGTGGGTTTCACCTTCGTGGCCGTGGGGCCGGAGGCCGACAACGCAACGCTGGAGAAGCTGGCCGCGCACACCAGCGGCGTGGCGCTGTGGGCCAAGACCGAAGCGGATCTCACCAACATCGCGCAGCTGGCGCAGTTCGGTTGAGCCATCAGGCCCAGGTGACGCGCTCCTCTGCCACGTCCTCCACCACGGCGGGCACGTTGTCTGGGTGCACCGCTGCGGTCAACTGGCTGAGCACCGTGGTGTCGAAGCCCTCCTGTGCGGCGTCGATCGAGGTGGCCCGCACGCAGTAATCCGTCGCGATGCCCACCACGTCCACCCTCGTGACGCCCTGCTCACCCAACCACTGGGCCAGGCCCACGCCGTCGGGCTCAGCACCGATGGTGCCCTCGAAGCCGGAGTAGGCGGCCTCGTAGCTGCCCTTGTCGAAGATGGCGTCGAACTCGTAATCCGCCAGTGCGTCGTGGAACTGTTGGCCCTCGGTGCCCACGACGCAGTGGGGCGGCCAGGAGTCGATGAAATCCGGCTCATCCGAGAAGTGGTCTCCCGGGTCGATGTGGTGATCCCGAGTGGCCACCACGAAGTGGTAGCCGTGATCCGTGTCGAGCAGTTCAGCGATGCCCTCGGCCACGGCGTTGCCGCCCTCGACGCCCAGCGCGCCCCCTTCGCAGAAGTCGATCTGGCAGTCGACGACGATCAGTGCAGTAGCCATGTTTTTCCTCCTCAGGTGGGCTCCACTCTATTGGGTTAGTCTGACGATCATGTGGCCAAACTCGGGGGACGATGAGGTGCGTCCAGTCACGCTCGCCTCGCGTGCGGGTGCGCGCGCCACATGGCTGGTGGGCGACGAGCGCGAGGTGATCGCCGTCGATGCCCTCGCTGATCCGGAGCTGGTGCTGGCGGTGATCGACGGGCGGCGCGTGGTCGCCGTCGTGTGCACCACGGATCCGCACGACAACGGGGCGGTGTTTGACTTGGGCGAGCGCACAGGGGCACCGGTGTGGACCCGCCCGGACGCGGGCCAGGAGTTCACCGTTGGGGCCGTCACGCTGCAGGCCATCGCCGCCCCCGGCGGCCACGACGGGGTATGCCTCTACTCACCCACGTTGGGGTGCGTCTTCACGGGGGACGCGAGCCCGGATGATTTGGAGCTTCCGCCGGAGACGGTCATCTACGCAGGTTAGAGCTCGACAGTCATCGACATGGTGTGCGCCCCGCCCGCGGGAATCGTGATGGCGCCTTCGCGCACATTGCCGTACTCCACGCAGACGAACTGATCCCATTCGGCACTGAGTTCTCGGCTGGCGGGCCCTGGGTTCCACACGACGGTGCGGTTGGCGCTGCTGGTGGCCAGGCGCAGTGTTGTCTCACCGTCGCTGAGGAACAGCGGGGGAGCAGCGTCGAAGACCAGATCCAGATGCTCGCCGAAGGCCAAGGGCGCCTCTGCGGTGCCGGTTGCCCAATCCCGCAGCGCGTCCTGGAAGCCCACCCCCTCCAATCCGGTGAGGGTGGTGCCGGTGGTGTTGAGCCGGAAGTACGGGTGGAGCGCAACGTCCACCGTCACGTCCTGCGTGGGCGAGGTGATCGTGAGGGCCACCGTCAGGGCGGCGGCACCTACGGTGATCTCCAACCGATAGGCCAGATCAGCCGGGTATCGGCTGGCGCCTGGCAGGTGGGCGGTCTGGGTGGCAGGCAGCGTCAGAACGACGGTGGCCCCGTCGTCGAGGTTCTCCACTGTTTCGGTGTGCCAGGGCACCCTGCTGACGAGGCCATGACCGTGCGGCACCTGCCAATCGCCCCGCCCCTGCCCGAACCACGGCGCGCACACGGGAATGCCTCCGTGCCACATCGAGCCCGGCGTCAGTTGGGCATCCCGGGAGAGGAACAACACCTCGCCGTGCCCAGCGGGTTGCCAGGACAGCACGCAGCCGCCGAGTTCTGCCACACGTGCGGCCCCCCACGGCCCGGACAACTCCTGAATCGTCATGCCGCAGACTGTAGTCGTGTGCGCGCCCGCACCCTACGATGGGCGCATGCCGACCATCCGTCCTGCGCACATCCGCGACATCCCCGCCATCACGGACATCTACAACGAGGCCGGCGTGGGTACCACTGCGTCCTATGCGCTGGAGCCGGTGTCGGTCGACGACAGGCAGGCCTGGTTCGAGCGGCTCACCGCCGCCAACTACCCGGTGCTCGTGATGGAGGACGCGGACGGCCTTATCGTGGGCTACGCCAGCTACTTCCAGTTCAGGGCACTTGAGGGCTACAAGCACACCGTCGAGCACAGCGTCTACATCCGAGACGGCCACCGCGCCGCTGGCGCCGGCCGGATGCTGATGACCGCGTTGATCGATTACGCGCGTGGCCGGGGCGTCCACGTGATGGTGGGTGTGGTCGACGGCGCCAACGACGCGTCGATCTCGTTCCACGAGCGGCTGGGCTTCCAGGTCGCGGGCCGTCTGGAGCAGGTTGGGCGCAAGTTCGGCCGCTGGCTCGACGTCGTCTTCGTCACCCTCAGCTTCGAGGGCAACGAACCCCACTAACATTGGCCCATGGCTTACCACGCGGACGCAACAGACCTCACCGACAAGGAGATCCTCACCTGGGAGGGTTTCGGAGAGGCCTCGCGGGAGCTCTCGCGCACTGTCGTGGCCTCGGGCTTCCTGCCGGAGATCATCATCGCGGTGGCCCGCGGCGGGCTCACGCTCGCTGGCGCCATGACCTATTCGCTGGGCGTGAAGCTCTCGGATGCCATCAACGTCGAGTTCTACACCGATGTCAACGAGACGCTGCCTGATCCCATCCTGCTGGCACCCATGCTCGACACCGAATCCATCGCCGGGCGCAAGATCCTCGTCGTCGACGACGTGGCGGATTCGGGCCGCACGCTGCACCTGGTGATCAAGTTGTTGCGCGGCTTCGGGGCAGACGTACGCTCCGCGGTGCTCTATGCCAAGACGCGTAGCATCGTGACAGCGGATTACGTGTGGAAGACCACCGATGACTGGATCGTCTTCCCCTGGTCTGCAGAACCGCCCGTGACCGAGGAGTAACAATGGCAGAAACCCGCATGTTCGACCCGGGGGACCCGCACGGCCTTCAGAAGCTGGTGCGTGAGGCACTCGGCGAAACGACGCGCCCGTTCTCCCCAGGGGACGAGACCTTCCGCACCGAACACGTTGAACCCACCACGCCGGGCGCGGATGGGTTGCAGGCCTCGAAGGTGCCAGACCACATCCTCTACGGGCTGCACGGCACCGGCGGCGGCGGTTCATGGTGACGCTTTTCTGAGCGAAAACTGGGCAGTTGCCCAATGTTGCCAGATGAGTCACCCGGCCCGAGGTTCCCGCACCCGCGCGCGATAGGCTTGCCACCAAGATCATCGCAGCAGTGAAGCATGCGCTGCGCCCCTACGAGTTAGGATCAACTGTGACTCTTGAGTGGACTGAGAAGGATGCCCGCGCCGTCGACACTGCGCGGATCCTGGCCGCGGATGCCGTGGAGAAGGTCGGAAACGGTCACCCCGGTACCCCGATTTCGCTCGCGCCTGCTGCGTACCTGCTGTACCAGAAGGTGATGAAGACGGATCCCGCGGATGACAAGTGGATCGGTCGTGACCGATTCATCCTGTCGGCTGGCCACGCGTCGCTGACGCAGTACACCCAGCTGTACCTGGGCGGCCTGGATCTGGAGCTGTCGGATATCGCAGCCCTGCGCACCTGGGGTGCCAAGACGGCAGGCCACCCCGAGTACGGTCACCTCAAGTTCGTCGAATGCACCACGGGCCCGCTGGGCGCCGGCATCTCCAACGCCGTCGGCATGGCCATGGCGGCCCGTCGTGAGCGCGGGCTGTTCGACCCTGAGGCCCCCGAGGGCGAGTCGATCTTCGACCGCTACATCTACACGATCGCCGGCGACGGCTGCCTGCAGGAGGGCGTCGCCGCTGAGGCCTCGTCGCTGGCTGCCACGCAGAACCTCGGCAACCTGATCCTCATCTGGGACGACAACCGCATCACCATCGAGGGCGAGACCGACATCGCGTTCACCGAGGATGTCTCCGCCCGCTACGCCGCCTACGGCTGGGATGTGCGCCACGTCGACTGGACCAACGGTGGCACGGAGTACAAGGAAGATGTCCAGGCGCTGTATGACGCCATCGAGGCCGCCAAGGCCGTCACGGACAAGCCGTCCTTCATCCGCCTGACCACCATCATCGGTTGGCCGCTGCCCAACAAGCAGGGCTCGGCTGGCGTGCACGGCAACAAGATCGGTGCAGATGAGATCGCGGCCATGAAGGAGGTCCTCGGCTTCGAGCAGACCCCGTTCGCCATTGAGCAGGACGTCGTGGACCACGCTCGCGCCAACGTCGCGGCACGTGGCAGGGCCGCCCGCGAGGAGTGGGACGCCAAGTTCGAGGCATGGAAGGCCGCCAACCCCGAGCGCGCTGCGCTGCTCGAGCGTGCCGCGGCTCGCAAGCTGCCGGAGGACTTCTCCCTGCCGGTGTTCGAGGAGGGCAAGAAATCCACCCGCGCCGCGTCCGGTGAGGTGCTCTCCGCTCTGGCGGATCAGCTGCCCGAGCTGTGGGGCGGCTCGGCTGACCTGGCCGGCTCCAACAACACCACCATGAAGGGCGAGCCGTCCTTCCTGCCGGAGAACCGCGTCACGAAGGAATGGGCGGGTGGCCCCTACGGCCGCACCCTGCACTTCGGTATCCGTGAGCACGCCATGGGCGGCATCATCAACGGCATCAACCTCTCGGGCCTGACCCGCGCCTACGGCGGCACCTTCCTCGTGTTCGCGGATTACATGCGCCCGCCCGTGCGGCTCGCCGCCCTCATGGAGGTGCCGTCCGTCTTCGTGTGGACGCATGACTCCATCGGCGTCGGTGAAGACGGCCCCACGCACCAGCCCATCGAGCACCTCGCCTCGCTCCGCGCCATCCCCAACCTCGACGTCGTGCGCCCGGCAGATGCGAACGAGACCTCCGTCGCTTGGGGCGAAATCCTGCGCCGCACGGATCGCCCGGCAGGCATCATCCTGTCGCGTCAGGATCTGCGTACCATCGCACGTGGCGAGAAGTACGCCTCGGCTGAGGGTGTGGCCAACGGCGCCTACGTGGTGAGCGAGGCCTCCTCTGAGCCGCAGCTCATCCTGATCGCCACCGGTTCCGAGGTTGCCCTCGCGCTGGATGCCCAGGACATCCTCGAGGCAGACGGCGTACCCACCCGGGTGGTCTCCATGCCGTGCCAGGAATGGTTCGAGGAGCAGAGCGACGAATACAAGGAATCCGTCCTCCCGGCAGCCGTCACCGCGCGCGTCAGCGTGGAGGCCGGCATCGAGATGGGCTGGGCCAAGTACATCGGCGCCAAGGGCGCCTCGGTGAGCATCGAGCACTACGGCGCCTCTGCCGCTGGTGCCAAGTGCTTCGAGGAGTTCGGCTTCACGGCAGACAACGTGGTGGCCGTGGCCAAGGGCGTTCTCTGATCGCTGATTGAGAGCTGACCGACGAAGGGCCAGCCAGGCATGCCGCCTGGCTGGCCTTTTGTCATGCATACACTGGAACGCATGAGCCTGAAGGACGTGCTTGGCAAGATCGTCGGCGACAAGCCGGTGGTACTGGAACTCGATCTGGCCCGCGGGCTGTTGGTGGCCAAACCCACCAATCCGCTCCAGGCCATCCAACTCATCAACAGCCCAACCCTCGCCTCGCTGCGTGAGCATCTCGCCCAGGCCGCCGTCGACGACAGGGTGGTGGGCCTCATCGTGCACGCCGCACCCACCGCCCAGGTCCCGTTGGCCAACCTCGAAGAGGTGGCCGGTCTCATCGAGGAGTTCGGTGCGAAGAAGAAGACGATGGCGTGGGCAGAATCCTTCGGGGAGCTCATCCAGGGCCTGGCCGGGTACCGCGTGGCTGCCGCCGCGCAGCAGATCTGGGTGCAGCCCACCGGCATGCTCTCCATCGAGGGCCTGGAGCTTCAGCTCACGCTGATGAAGGGCCTGCTGAACAAGGTGGGCGTGGAGCCGCAGTTCGGTCAGCGCCACGAATACAAGACGGCCGCCAACCAGTTCAACGCAGATGAGATCACTGAGCCGCACCGCGAGATGATGGAGCGCATTGGCCAGTCCATCGTCGACGAGGTGGTGGCGGATATCGCCCGGCTCCGGTCGCTGACCCCTGAACAGGTGTGGGACGGCATCAACAGCTCCCCGGTGGAGCCGGAACGCGCGCACGAGCTGGGTCTGATCGACCACATCGGATACCGCGACGAGGCCTACGCCCACACCTTGAAGGAGTGGGGTGCAGATGCCGAGAACCTCCTGTTCGCCCACCGGTACACGTCGAAGGCGGCGCTGTTGCGCAAGATGCGCCCCAAGCAGCCGAAGGTCGCCATCGTCAGCCTCCGCGGTGGCATCGTCATGGGCCGCGGCGTGCGCTCGCCCGGCGGCGAGCAGGCCGGCGCCGACGTCGTCGACGAGCATCTCAGGGCAGCGCTGCGTGACGAAGATGTGAAGGCCGTGGTCTTCGACATCGATTCGCCCGGCGGCTCCGCCGTCGCCTCGGATTTCATCCGCCGCTCGGTGCTGCGCCTGAAGGAGGCCGGCAAGCCGGTGGTTGCCCACATGGGGGCCACGGCGGCCTCCGGTGGTTACTACGTGGCCATGCCCGCCAATGAGATCGTGGCGCAGGCCTCCACCCTGACGGGCTCCATCGGCGTGCTCGGCGGCAAGATGGTCACCGAGGGCCTCTACGACAAGCTGGGCCTGGTGCGCGAATCCCTCACCTTCGGAGCCGGAGCTGGGACCTTCTCCAACGCGCACGAGTTCTCGGATGAGGATTGGGAGCGGCTCAACCGCTGGCTGGACCGGGTCTACCTGGACTTCACCACGTTCGCTGCCCAAGACCGCGACATGGACTACGACGACCTGGAGCGGCTGGCCCGCGGCCGCGTCTGGACGGGTGCCGACGCGAAGGAGCGCGGCTTGGTGGACCACATCGGTGGACAGCGGCTCGCCGTCGAGAGGGCATGTCGCCTGGCTGGCCTGCACCCGGGCACCACCAAGGTCGAACACGTGGGCGAGGCTGGCCTCTTCGAGCTGCTGAAGCCCGCCGCGTCGTCGGAGACGATGGCCGGGGGAGCCTCGCTACCTGATCCGGAACAGTTGCTGACCGGCCTGGCGGCGTCCATGGGGTTGGTCAGCCATGGTGCATTGAGCATGCCGTTCGCGGTCAGATTGCGCTGACACTGTTTGGGCGCTGGTGACGTTTATACGTACGATGGTGCCCGTTGCGTCGCCGCGACGCACGGAGGGTAGACGTGAGCAAAGCCAGCAAAATCATCATCGGTTCCGTCATCGGGCTTCTGGTCCTGGTGGGTGGCGCCTATGTAGCGTCCTATTTCGTGGCCGGGAACCAGGTGCCTGCCAAGGCATCTGCGGAGGGCGTCGCCATTGGTGGCCTGTCGCCGGAACAGGCGCGCGCGAAACTGGCCACGGAGCTTGAGCCGCAGCTCTCTCAGCCGGTGACGCTCAGCGCTGGCGACGTCACCACCCAGATCGTGCTGAAGGATTCCGGGCTGTCCTTCGACTACGACGCCACGGTTGAGGCCGCTGGCGGTGGCTACTCGTGGAACCCCGCCGACATCTACGAAACCCTCACCGGCGGCGAGGACGTGGGCGTGGTGCGGGTCGTCGACGAGGCAGCGCTCCGCTCCGCTGTGGAGGCCATGGCGCCCGAGTACGCCGTCGACGGCGTGGACGCCACCGTCAAGTTCGACGGCGGGCAGATCGTGCGCACGGAGGCCACCGATGCCAAGGCGATGAATGTCGACGAGACCGTGGCCACCACCAAGGCCGCGTTCGAGGAGAACAAGGGCAACGTGGCCGTCACCGTGGATTCGGTGCCTCCCGCCGTGACCAACGCCATGGTCGACGACGTGGTTGCCACCTTCGCTGAGCCGCTCATCAGCGGCCCCATCATCCTGACCCACGGTGCAGACACCATGGAGATCGCGCCGGGCTCGCTGGCGGAAGCCGCCTCGCTGGAGGTGCAGGGCGACAAGATCGTCGGCTCGCTGGACACCGCAGCCCTGTTTGAGCACACGGCCGAGGCGCGCCGTGGCCTCAAGCTGACCAACGCCAAGAACGCCTCGTTCAAGTTCGAGGGCGGCCAGGTGGCGGTTGTCCCGTCGTCGGCCGGTCAGCAGCTCACCGAGGACGTCTTTGCCGCCGCCGTGCAGAAGGCCGCCACCGCCACCGGCGAGGCGCGCACCGTGCCAGTCGAGGTGGAGGTGCTGCAGCCGGAGTTCACCACGGAGGCCGCCAACGCGCTGGGAGCCTTCACTGTCATTGGCGAGTTCACCACGAACTACCCGCACGCCGCGTACCGCAACAACAACCTCGGCCAGGCCGCGCGCAGCGTCAACGGCACCGTCCTGATGCCAGGGGACATCTTCTCCCTGAACGACACGCTGGGCCAGCGCACGGCCGCCAACGGCTACGTGGATGGCTACGTCATCGAGGGTGGGCGCCTGGTGAAGACGGGCGGCGGCGGCGTGTCGCAGGCTGCCACCACCCTGTACAACGCGGGCTTCTTCGCGGGCTACAAGGACATCGAGCACAAGCCGCACAGCCTCTACTTCGATCGGTACCCGGCTGGCCGGGAATCCACCGTCTACTACGGTTCGCTGGACATGCGCTTCCAGAACGACACCGAGTACCCCGCCATCATTCAGGGCTACATCAACCCGTCCGGCTCGGGGAAGCGCGGCTCGATCACGTTCAAGATCTGGTCCAAGCCCACCTACGACAAGGTGACCTCCACGGATCTGCGTCGTTCTGGTTATTACTCGGGCCGCGAACGCACCGTCAAGGGGGATCCGAAGTGCGAGCCGCAGGCACCCATCCGGGGCTTCACTGTCAACTGGGAGCGCCTGTTCCACAAGGACGGCAAGATCGTCAAGCGTGAGCCGTACAGCTGGAAGTACAGCGCCGGTGACCGCATCAAGTGTGAGCCCTGACAGTCGCGCTAAGCTGAGTTGTGCCTCGCTCTAAGGAGAAACTGTGACGTATATCATCGGAATGCCGTGTGTTGATCTCAAGGATCTTGCGTGCGTTGAGGAGTGTCCCGTTGATTGCATCTACGAGGGCAACCGCATGCTGTACATCCACCCCGAGGAGTGTGTGGACTGCGGCGCTTGTGAGCCCGTCTGCCCAGTGGAAGCCATCTACTACGAAGATGACGTTCCGGAGGATCAGGCCCAGTTCTACGACGTGAACGTGCAGTTCTTCGACGACATCGGCTCGCCCGGTGGCGCTGCGAAGCTCGGCACCATCGACAAGGACCACCCGTACGTCGAGGCTCTGCCCGCGCAGGCAAACTGATGGGCCTCGGGGCCCGTCTGCCCGATTTTCCCTGGGACACGCTGGCTGGCGCCAAGCGCGTGGCCAGCGCGCATCCGGGCGGGCTTGTTGACCTCTCCGTGGGCACCCCGGTGGATCCGGCTCCGCAGCTGGCCATCGACGCGTTGGCCGCCGCGGGTGATGCGCACGGCTATCCCACGGTGTGGGGCACCTCCGAGGTGCGGGCGGCCATCCGCTCCTACCTGGAGAGCCGCTGGAACTCCGTTGCCTTGACCGACGAGGGCGTGCTGCCGGTGGTGGGCACCAAGGAGCTGGTGGCTTGGCTGCCGCTCCTGCTCGGCGTTGGCTCTGGTGATGCGGTGGTCTTCCCAGAATGTGCCTACCCCACCTATGAGGTGGGGGCGCTCGTGGCCGGGGCGCGTCCGGTACCGCTGGATTCGCCGTCGGCCTTGCCGGATGACACGCGGCTGATCTGGATCAACTCGCCGGCCAACCCGTCGGGCAAGATCCTCTCTCTGGACGAGTTGCGGGCCTTCGTGGCCGCTGCCCGCGAGATGGGTGCGGTGCTGGCCAGCGACGAGTGCTACGGCGAGTTCGCCTGGGATGCCGAGGCCATCTCGGTGCTGGATCCGCGCGTCAACGACGGCGACCTCAGCAACATTCTGGCCGTCCACTCCGTGTCCAAGCGCTCCAACGCTGCCGGCTACCGAGGCGGTTTCGTGGCGGGTGACCCCGCCGTCGTGCATCCGCTGATGCAGGTGCGCAAGCATCTGGGCATGATGGTGCCGGCTCCCGTCCAAGCCGCGATGGTCGCCTTCCTGGGAGACCAGCAGCATGTCGAGGAGCAGCGCGAGCGCTATCTGGCCCGACGGGCCGTGCTCAAGCCGGCCCTGGAGGCGGCGGGGTTCCGCATCGACCACTCCGAAGGATCGCTGTATCTGTGGGCCACGCGCGGCGAGAATTGCCGGGTGAGCATCGATTGGCTGGCTGAGCGCGGCATCTTGGCCGCTCCAGGAGATTTCTATGGTGATGCAGCGGCCAATCACGTGAGGGTCGCCTTGACGGCTTCGGACGAGCGGATCTCCGCGGCGGCCAGCCGGCTCAAGCCCTGACGCCTGGCCGGATTTCTCACCTTTGGAATATCGCCAGATCGGGCGGATATGCGACGATCTGGCGGTATTTCCAAGGCGAACTAGCAGCAGGAGGCTGAAATGAGCCACGGGCTCCCAGGAATTCTGGGTTCCATGCTCAAGGTGGGCACCATCGGCTTCGGTGGTGGCGCCGCGCTCATTCCGGTGATGGAGAAGGAACTCGTAGACCGGGGGGCTCTGGACGACAAGACGTTTGGCACCCACACGCTGATCGCCAACATCACGCCGGGTGCACTGCCCGTCAAACTCGGCGCCCTCGCCGGTGCCCACACCCACGGCTGGCTCGGTTCGGTGCTCTCAGCGCTGGCAGTCGCGCTGCCCGGCACGTTCGCCACCGTTGGTCTGCTGGCCAGCTTCAACGCCATCGGGCCAGAAGCCATCCGGTTCGTGGAGTTCGCCGCGGTGGGCATCGCCGCATTCATCATCGTGCTGCTGGCCCTGTTCATCGCCAAGGTGCTGCGCGCGGGCGGGCGACGGTTCCGCGTTTTCGTGCTGGTGGTGCTGGCCGCCTTCCTCGCGACGGGCGCCAACCAGCTGGTGCGGCTGGTGGGGCGGCTGTTCGGGCAGGACTGGCAGAGCGCCATTCCGCAACTGGATGCGCTCCAGTTGATCCTCGCGACGCTGGCCATCATCGGGATCTGGACCATCGTGCATCGCGGCAAGGCCGCCACCCCCACGGTGGGCCCCGCCCCTTCGCAATCGTCAAGGGCCGCGTGGTGGGCGGCAGGTGCCTTCACCGTGATCGTCGTGGCCATCGTGCTGGCCTCGTTTGCCATGGGCGGCGCCGGGTTCCTGAGCCTCGTCGGGCTGTCCACCGTCACCTCCTTCGGCGGGGGAGAGGCCTACGTAGGGGTCGCGGACGGCTTCTTCGTAGCCAGCGGCATCGTTCCTGGCAGCGAGTTCTATGGCCAGGCCGTGCCCGTCGCCAATGCGCTGCCCGGCCCCATCCTGGTGAAGATCGCCTCTGCTTTGGGCTACTCCTACGGGCTCCAGGCCGGCGGCTGGCAGCTGGGCTTGGTGTTCGCCGCCGCAGCGTTCCTGCTGTCCGTTTCCGCCTGCTCCGCCGTCGCGATGCTGCTGATGGGCGGCTACGGCAAGGTGTCCAACTCCGCGTTCGTGCGAAGGCTGGGCGCCTACGTGCTGCCGGTGATCTGCGGCCTGCTGGTCACCACCTGCCTCTCGATGATCCTGGCCAACATGGACATCGCCTCGCACGCAGGCATCAGCGAGCCCGCCGTCGGCTGGGCCACCCTGATCGGTGCGCTGGGGCTGTGGGCCCTGCACCGACGCTTCCACCTGCACGATGTGGTGCTGCTGCTCATCGGTGGTGGCGTCAGCCTGATAGGCCT
>JAUNUF010000090.1 GCA_030538315.1 Propionibacteriaceae bacterium | reverse complement strand
CTTGTCTCCTCTTTCGCGGCAGCCACCGTGCTGCTGGTAACGCGTCACCCCTTGGGACGGGTGCTAAGTGATGGGAATAATCTCGCATGGCGGAAACGCGGCAACTGCAAGTTGCCACCTGTTGCCACGACGTGTCGTAGGACCGCCGGCTTGGCGAGAACGTCGCAGGCCTTCGCCCAACGTCGCAGTCCTTCCCGCCGTCGGAAGGGCTGCGACGTCGACTGAAGCCCTGCGACGTTGTCGCCAGCCCCGACCCCTAGCGACCCCGCGGCAACTTATGGCAATCTAATTGAGCAACTTGGCAACGCAGGTTGAATTGAGGAGACCCGAGACATAACGCAAAGGAGCCTCCATGCTGGGTGCACGCGCTTCACAATCCCGCACGATCACGAACCTCGACGGCGTCTGGAACTTCGCCCTCGACCCTGAGAACGCGGGAATCGACGAACGCTGGTTCGCCAACTCCCTCACGGATGCGCGCCCCATGCCCGTGCCGGCCTCCTACAACGACATCACCACGGAGAAGGAAGTCCATGATCACGTGGGCTACGTCTGGTACCAGCGCACCGTCCGCGTCCCGCGAATGCTCGACGGCGAACGCCTCTTCGTGCGGTTCGGCTCGGCCACGCACACCGCGACCGTCTGGGTGGGCGACACCGAGGTGGTCAGCCATGTGGGCGGCTACCTCCCCTTCGAGGCAGACATCACGGACGCCGTCGGCTCTGATCAGACGTTCCGACTGACGGTCGCCGTCGACAACCGCCTCACCTGGCAGTCCATCCCCCCGGGCATCGTGGGCGTCAACGAGCTGGGCGAAACCACGCAGTTCTACTACCACGACTTCTACAACTACGCCGGCCTGCACCGCTCCGTGCTGCTGTGCACGCGCCCTGCGGTCGCCGTCAGCGATGTGACGATCACCACGGACATCGACGGCGCAGACGGCGTGGTCAACTACCGCGTGGAGACCACCGGATCAACCAATGTGACGGTGCGCGTCCTCGACGCCGACGGCACCGAGGTCGCCACCGGCGAAGGCGCTGAGGGTTCCCTCACCGTCGCCAACGCCAACCTCTGGCAGCCGGGCGCCGGCTACATGTACACCCTCGAGATCACCGCCGGCGACGACGTCTACCCCCAGCCGTTCGGCATCCGCACCGTCGAGGTGAAGGATTCCAAGTTCCTCATCAACGGCAAGCCGTTCTACTTCCGCGGCTACGGCCGCCACGAGGACAACCTCGTCCGCGGCAAGGGCCACGACAACGCGCTGATGGTGCACGACTTCGAGCTCATGGCCTGGCAGAGCGCCAACTCGTTCCGCACCTCGCACTACCCCTACGCCGAAGAGGTCATGGATTACGCCGATGAGCAGGGCTGGGTGGTCATCGACGAGACGGCCGCGGTCGGCCTCAACGTCGGCCTCGCCGGCGGCATCTTCGGTGACGGTGCCATCCGCAAGACGTACTCCCCCGAGACCATCAACGACGAGACCCAGCGCGTCCACGAGGCCCACATCCGCGAGCTCATCGCCCGCGACAAGAACCACCCCTCCGTCGTGCTGTGGAGCATCGCCAACGAGCCCGAGACCCACACCGACGCATCCCGCGAGTACTTCGAGCCCCTCGCAGCCGCGGCCCGCGAGGCAGACCCCAGCCGCCCCGTCGGCTACGTCAACGTGATGCTCTCCCCTCCGGACAAGGAGAAGGTGGCAGATCTCTACGACGTGGTCATGCTCAACCGCTACTACGGCTGGTACGTCGACAACGGGAACCTGGCGCTCGCTGAGAAGCACCTGCGGGATGAGCTCGACGGCTGGCTCGCGCTGGCCCCCGGCAAGCCCATCATCTTCACGGAGTACGGGCCGGACACGCTCAACGGGCTGCGCGACTTCCACCGTCGCCCCTGGTCTGAGGAGTTCCAGACCGACATGCTGGGCATGTTCCACAAGGTCTTCGACGACTACCCCGAGGTGGTGGGCGAGCAGATGTGGAACTTCGCAGACTTCCAGACAACCCCCGGCATCATGCGGGTTGGTGGCAACAAGAAGGGCATGTTCACGCGCGACAGGCTGCCGAAGTCCGCCGCCTACGACGTGCGCGAACGCTGGCAGAACCTGCGCTTCGAGCAGGGCAACTGACGATAGAGAGCACCCATGCAGCACACCGATCTCCACGCCCCGCTACCCGCTGAGCTCCAGCGGATAGCCGACGGCGTGGCCGCCGATCTGGCTTCCCCCACCGCCAAGGTGGGAGTGGCGTTCTCCGGCGGCGTCGACTCCACCGTCCTCGCGGCACTCACCGCGCGGGCCGTGGGCAACGAGAACACGGTGCTGCTGCTGGGCATCTCCCCCTCCCTCGCGAAGCGGGAGCGACGGCTGGCTCACCGCCAAGCCGAACAGCTGGGCCTGCAGCTGGTGGAGGTGGCCACGAACGAGCTGGCCAACCCCCACTACGCGGCCAACCCGGTGGATCGGTGCTACTTCTGCAAGGACGAGCTGTTCACCGTCCTGGACACCCGCGTGGCGGGCGAGCTGGGCCTCGACGCCATCGCCTACGGCGAGAACGCCGACGACGCCTCGCGCCCAGACCGCCCCGGCAGCCGCGCCGCTGCCGAGCACCGCGTGCTCCATCCGTTGGCCGCCGCTGGCGCAACGAAGGCGGACATCCGTTCGATTGCCGTCGAACTCGGGCTCCAAAGCGCGCTCAAGCCCGCCGCCCCCTGCCTCGCCAGCCGCATTCCACACGGAGAGCCGGTGAGCGCAGAGAAGCTGCTCGCGGTGGATCTGGCCGAGGACGCCGTCCTCGCCGCTGGCTTCTCGGATTGTCGCGTGCGCCACCACGGCAGCATCGCCCGCATCGAGGTTCCCTCGGACGAGTTCCATCTCATCGCTGATACGGCCGTGCGCGAGGAACTGCTGCGCAGGGTCAAGGACGCTGGCTTCGACCACGCCACTCTCGATCTGGGCGGTATCCAATCCGGCAAGTTCACGCTCACCCTGCTCAACAAGCGGCCGGAGGCCCTGTGATGGACATCGCCACGCTGGATTTCGACCGCTACAAGCGTCGCGGCTACCCAGAGGCCGTGCTGTGCCAGGGCAAGTCCGTGGAGCAGGTCCGCGAGATCGCTGAGGCGTGGCGCGAGCGCGCCGAAGCCTCTGATGAGCCCCTCGGCACCGTCCTGTTCACCCGCGCCTCCGCCGAGCAGCTTGCGGTTGTCGAAGAAGTGTTTGGCGGGTCAAACCTCTTCATCGACCCCACGGCACGCCTGGCCGCATGGCCCGCGGACCCACCGCCTCCGAGCGGAGGCCGCGTCACCGTCGTCTGCGCCGGCACCTCAGACCTCCCAGTCGCCCGCGAGGCCGCCCTCACCGCCAAGTACCTCGGCCGCGACGTCACCGAGATCGTCGACGTCGGCGTCGCCGGCCTCACCCGCATCATGGCCCGGTTGGACGACCTCCAACAGGCCGACGTCATCGTCGTCGTCGCCGGCATGGACGCCGCGCTGGTGCCCGTCATCGCGGGGCTCGTCAGCTGCCCCATGGTCGCCGTACCCACGTCCACCGGCTACGGCGCCTCCTTCGACGGCGTGGCCGCGCTGCTCAGCATGCTCAACTCCTGCTCACCCGGCGTGGGCGTGGTCAACATCGACAACGGATACGGCGCCGGTCACCTCGCCGCCCAGATCGCGGCCCCGAGGAGGCACGATGCATGACATCACCACGGGCGGCCACAGCCACCCGCACGTGCACACTGCTGATGGACACGAGGTGCCCGAGGGCGTCCGCATCGAGACTGGCCCCATCGCGCAGCAGCCCAACGGCAACCGGCAGCTCTGGATCGACGCCTCCCAAGGCGCTGCAGGCGACATGCTGCTGGCCGCTCTCATCGACGCCGGCGCCGACGCCGGCTCCATCGCCGCTGTCCTCGACCTCGTGGCCCCCGGAAAGCTCCACCTCCAATCCCGACGCGTGCAGCGCGGCCCGTTCGATGCGCTCAAGATCGACGTGATTGCCGACGAACCCAACCCGCCCGCCCGGCACCTGAGCGACATCGTGCACATGCTGCGCGCCGACGGCATCCCCCGGGCCACGCGAGATCTGGCCCTCACCGCCTTCCAGCGGCTCGCCGAGGCAGAGGCCTCAGTGCACGGCACCACCGTCGAGGACGTGCACTTCCACGAGGTGGGCGCGCTGGATTCCATCGGCGACATCGTGGGCGTCGCGGAGGCAATCCGCACCCTGGGTGTCCTCAAGGGCATCAGCTCGATCGTCGCCGTCGGCTCCGGCACCGTCCAGACGCAGCATGGGCTGCTCACCGTGCCCCCACCCGCCGTCATGGAGCTCGCCAAGGGCTGGCAGGTCGAAGCGGGCGGCCCACCAGAGGCCGGCGAACTCACCACGCCCACCGGAATGGCACTCATCCGCACCCTGTGCCAGAGCCAAGGGATGCTGCCCACCATCACACTCGACGGCGTGGGCACCGGCGCCGGCACCCGCGTGCGCAAGGATCGCCCCGGTGTGGTGCGAGTGGTGCTCGGCACCGCCGTCGACAACACGCTGCCGGAGGAAACCCCTTTCGAGGTGCGTGAAATCTCCGCGAATGTGGACGACCTTGACCCGCGCCTCTGGCCAGCCGTGCTCGACCGCCTGCTCGATGCGGGCGCCGTCGACGCCTGGCTCACCCCCATCATCATGAAGAAGGGCCGCCCGGCGCACACCGTCAGCGCGCTGGCGGCGCGTGGCGACGTCACGCCCGTCGTCGAAGCCCTTGTTTCACACACGTCTACCATTGGCGTGCGCATCGCCCACCCGTCGCACCGCCGCGTGCTGCAGCGCATCTGGCGCCCCATCAATGTGGACGGCCACACCGTGCGGATCAAGATCTCGGGCGACGGCGCGGGCAGCCGCATCCAGCAGGCCACCGCCGAATTCGTGGACGTCCAAGCCCTGGCCGAAGCCCTCGGAGTGGCGGAAAGGGTGGCGCTCGCCAGAGCCCACGCCGTCGCCTGGGAGGCCGAGCTACGCCCGGGCGCGCCCTGGCCGGAAGTGAGCACCGATGAGTGAAGCAACCAATGCGCCCAAGCGCCGCAAGTCCGTCACGATCTACGACGTAGCCAAGGAGGCAGGTGTCTCCGCCTCGACGGTGTCGCGGGCGTTCTCCCGGCCCGGCCGCGTCAACTCCGAGACGAGCGAGCTGATCCACGCCGCGGCGGCCAAGTTGGGCTACCGCGTCAAACCCATCCACCGGCCGGAGATCGGCGTCGAGAAGCGGGCATTGGGCCTGGTGGTGGCGGACATCACCAACCCCGTCTACGCGCACATCATGCGCGGCTTCCAGCAGGAGGCCGTGGACGCCGGCTACACCGTCCTGCTCATCGACTCCCAGGAGGATGGGCGCGCCGAGTTCGACTACATCCAGGCCGTGCTGCCGCTGGTGGACGGGCTGGTGCTCTCCGCCTCGCGCCTGACGGATTCCGCCATCAACCAGATGGTCAAGGTGGTGCCCGTGGTGGCCACCAACCGGATCATCGCCGGGCTGCCGTCGGTGGTGCCGGATTCTGGCCGCGGGATGCGCCGCGCCGTCGAGCACCTCGCCTCGCTGGGCCACACCCGGATCGCCTATTTGGGCGGGCCTGAGGCGTCGTGGGCCAACGGTGTGCGATGGCGTGCAGCCACGGAGGCCTGCCACGAACTCAGCATCCACATCCGACGGGTGGGCCCGGGCACGCCGTCGGTCCAAGGCGGCGTGGAGCTGGCCAAGGAATGGCGCGAGAACCCCACCACCGGCGTCATCGCGTTCAACGACATCATGGCCATCGGCTTCATGAAGGCCGCTCAGAGTTTCGGGTTGAACGTGCCGCGCGACGTCTCCGTCGTGGGCATCGACAACTCCATCTCGTCAGTGCTGACCACCCCCACGCTCACCACTGTGTCGCCGCAACCCAGCCAGATCGGCGCGCGGGCGGCCCGAGCCCTGCTGAGCCAGTTGAAGCATCGCAACACCCCAAGCGCCGAGACCATCGTGGTGCCGATGGATCTCATCGTGCGCGAATCCACCAGCACCGCTGCCAGCGCAGCCCCCAAGTTCCCCGAAGACGAAAGGTAAAGGCCATGTCTCCCGCTCCCCTCTCCCCCCATCCGGATAGGTTGCTGCCCGCGGATCCCGGCGTCCGCAGCATCGCCCGCGAGCTGTATCAGGTGGCCGCAGAGCTGCCCATCGTCTCCCCCCACGGCCATGTGCCCGCTGAGTGGCTGGCCGACGACGAACCCTTCGCTGATCCCACCTCGCTGCTGCTGACCCCTGATCACTACACCAACCGCATGCTGCATTCGGCCGGTGGCGTCGACCTGGCGGATCTGGGCGTGCCCGTGGGCACCGAGATGACGGAGGAGCAGTCCAGGAACGCGTTCCGCAAGCTGTGCGAGAACT
The DNA here is from genome assembly GCA_030538315.1 of Propionibacteriaceae bacterium. Classification (GTDB taxonomy): domain Bacteria; phylum Actinomycetota; class Actinomycetes; order Propionibacteriales; family Propionibacteriaceae; genus Arachnia. Next base: position 2,672 of record JAUNUF010000090.1, on the reverse strand, counting down.
GGAAGTACCTGCGCGGCACGCCCGTGCAGTTCTGGTTCGAATCCGAGTTCCACGACGTGTTCGGCGTCAAGGTGCGCCCGTCGGCCGAGACCGCGGATCAGATCTACGACCAGATCGCCGAGTGCCTCACACAGGACGAGTTCCGCCCGCGCGCGCTGTACAAGCGCTTCAACATCGAGGCCATCGCCACCACGGATGATCCGTGCTCTGATCTCTCCGCGCATCAGAAGCTGGCCAACGATCCCACGTGGGAGGGCCGCGTGGTGCCCACGTTCCGCCCCGACGCCTACCTCGAACCCGCCCGCCCCGCGTGGCGCCAGCTCACGCAGAACCTGGCCGCGGTCACGGATGTCGACATCGTCGATTACGACTCCCACCTGGAGGCCATGCGCGTGCGTCGCCAGTTCTTCAAGGACAACGGCGCCGTCTCCACAGACCACTCGCACGCAGACGCCGGCACCGCCCGCCTCTCCGAGGCCCGCGCCGGGCAGTTGTTCCAGCAGGCCCTCAGCGGCGTGATCTCCCCGGCCGACGGCGATGCCCTGCGCCGCCACATGCTCAACGACCAGGCCAAGCTCGCCGTCGAGGACGGCCTTGTGATGACGCTGCACCCCGCCGTGTACCGCAACCATGATTCGAGCACCTTCGAACGATTCGGCGCCGATGTGGGCGGCGACGTGCCCCACGCCGTCGAGTTCACCCGCGCGCTGCAGCCCATGCTGGACGCCTACGGCAACGCCGAGGGCTTCCATCTGGTGGTCTTCACCATGGACGAGACGGTGTTCTCCCGCGAGCTCGCGCCGCTGGCCGGTTGGTACCGCGGCATGTTCGTGGGCGCCCCCTGGTGGTTCATCGACGAGGCAGACGCCATCATGCGCTTCCGCCGCTCCGTCACCGGCTACGCAGGCTTCTCGAAGACCTCTGGATTCATCGATGACACCCGCGCGTTCTGCTCCATCCCCGCCCGCCACGACGTGTCGCGCCGCGTGGATTCCGCATTCCTCGCCAACCTCGTGGCCGAGCACCGCCTCGCCATGGATGAGGCCCTCGAAACCATCGTCGACCTCACGTCGACCCAGCCCAAGAAGGTGTTCAAGCTGTGACCACGCTCAACCGCGCCGCATTCGGCCGCCCCGCCGCCCCCGTCCGCATGGTTCACCTGGGCCTCGGCAACTTCACCCGCGCCCACCAGGCCTGGTACACCGAGCACGCCTCGGATGCCGATCAGTGGGGCATCGCCGCGTTCACGGGCCGCCGCCCCACCATGTCTGACCTGCTCACCCCCCAGGACGGCCTCTACACGCTGATCACGCAGGGCGCCGACGGCGACACGTTCGAGGTGATCTCGTCCGTCGTGGCCGTGCATCCGGCGTCGGATTTCGCCGCCTTGGTGGGCTATCTCGCCTCGCCTGAGCTCGCCGTCGTGACTTCCACCGTGACGGAGGCTGGTTACTACCGCCTCCCCGATGGGTCGCTGGACATGAACAACGAGGCCGTGGCCGCTGACCTGGCGGCGCTGAAGGGGCTCGTCGACGGCGGGTCCGTGACGGCGGATGCCATCGCCGCGCTGGAAATCTCGACGCCGCCCGCGCGCATCCTGGCTGGCCTGCTGGCCCGCCGTGCCGCCGGATCGGGCGCGATGACCGTGCTCCCCTGCGACAACCTGCCGGACAACGGCTCCGCCTTCGGCCAGGTGGTACGCGACGCTGCCCAGGCCGTGGACCCGTCGCTGGTGGGCTGGATGGACGAGAACGTGGCGTGGGCCACGTGCATGGTGGACCGGATCACCCCGGCGACCACCGACGTCGAGGTGGCGCTGGTTGAGAAGACGCAGGGCTACACCGACGCCTCCCCCGTGCCCACCGAGCCGTTCTCCGAATGGGTGATCTCTGGCGAATTCCCCGCAGGTCGCCCTGATTGGGAAGCGGCGGGCGCCCAGCTCGTCGACGATGTTGAGCCGTACGAGCAGCGCAAGCTGTGGATGCTGAACGGCTCGCACTCCCTCATGGCGTACGCCGGCCCCATCCTGGGCTGCGAGACGGTGGCCGAGGGCATTGCTCATCCGCTGCTGCGCGAGTGGGTCACCGCGTGGTGGAACGAGGCGGGCCCCGGCCTGCACGTGCCGTGGGAGGAGTACGCGCAGGCGCTGCTGGATCGCTATGAGAACCCCAACATCCGTCACCTGCTGGCGCAGATTGCCGCCGATGGGTCGCTGAAGCTGCCCGTGCGCACGGCTCCGACGCTGCGCGCGTGGCGAGGTCGCGGTGAGATGCCCGTGGGCGCGGTGAAGGCCGTCGCCGCGTGGTTGCTGCACCTGCGTGGGCTGGGCGCTCCGGTGAAGGACGTGCAGGCCGACGTGGTGCTGGCGCTGGGTGCCGGTGAGCTCGCTGAGGCGGCGGCGAAGGTCGTCGGCTTCGTGGCCCCGGATCTCGCTGAGGATCAGGAGTTGATCGACGCCGTGGTCGCCGCCGCCGAAGACCTCCAGGCCCGCCACGCTGATCCCTGAGCGGATCGCCTGCGACGAAGGAGCAGCGCGCTCCGACGAAGGGCCGCCGACCGCATTCGAGCTTGCGAGGATCGCGGTCGTGTCGAATCCACGGTCCCTGAGGTGCGTCCCGCGACGAAGTCGCCGGATGCTCACGAAGGACCTGCGTGGTCCCTGAGCGGATCGC
>JAUNUF010000089.1 GCA_030538315.1 Propionibacteriaceae bacterium | reverse complement strand
CGACGCTGGTCCCTGAGCGTCACAGGTGCGAGGAACGAGCACCCAGTGGCGACGAAGGGCCGCCAAGCGTGTCCTTGGGCGACCAAGCGGCACCGAAGAATGCGCAGATGTGAGGCGATCCTCAGAGCGGCTAGGGTAGATCGGTGCTGCCTGCCAAGAACCGTGAATACGCTCTGGCCCCGGCGCACCCGAAGCGGCCCAACGTGCTGCGCTTCCTGCCCTACATCAAGCCGTTCGCGCCCCAGTTCATCACGTCCTTCGCGCTGGCGCCGCTGCAGGTGCTGGCCAGCGTCTCCATCCCGCTCCTGCTCGGCGCCGTCGTCGACGGGCCCATCCGTGAGCGCAACGTCATGGGGGTCGTCTGGTTCGCGGTCGCACTGTTGGGCGTGGGAGCCGGCGAGGCGCTCCTGAGCTTCATCCGGCGCTGGATCATGTCGCGCGCCACGTCACACATCGAGGCCAACATCCGCCTCGATCTTTTCGACCAACTCCAGCGCCTGCCGCTCGGATTCCACAAGACGTGGGAATCCGGCCAGCTGCTCAGCCGCATCATGAGCGACCTCGGCCTGCTCCGCCGCTTCATGTCGTTCGGCCTCGTGATGCTCGCGATGAGCTCGCTGCACATCGTGGTGGTGGTCACCATCATGGTGCTCACGCTGTGGCAGGTGGGTCTGGCCGTGCTGATCGCGGTGGTCCCCGTCGTCGTGGCCGTGTTCGCGCTGATGGGGAGGTTCGGGCGCATCTCCCGGCAGGTGCAGGATCAGACGGGCGACGTGGCGTCGGCCGCCGAGGAATCCCTCCACGGCGTGCGGGTCATCCGCTCGTTCGGCCGCACCCGCTATTCCTTCGACACCTTCGACAAGCGGGCCTCCGCGCTGGCCAGCAGCGGCGTGCAGCGCATGAACCTGGCCTCCATCCTGTGGACGCTACTCGAGGTGTTCCCCTCGGTGCTGCTGCTGATCGTGCTGTTCGGGGTGAGCTACGGCGTGACCGACGGCGGGCTCAGCCTCGGCGCCGCCGTCGCGTTCGTGACCCTGCTGCTGTCACTGGCCTGGCCGGTGGGCAGCCTGGGCTTCCTGCTGTCCTTCGCCCGCGAGGCCGCTACGGCCGCAGACCGCGTCAGCGAGGTCTTCGACGCGCCCGTGACCATCGTTGGCGGCGACAAGACCATCGAACAGCCCCGCGGCCACCTGCAACTCCAGGACGTCACGTTCCAATTCGCGGACGCGGATCAGCCCACCCTCAAGGGCCTCAACCTCGGCATCAAGCCAGGCGAAACCGTCGCGCTCGTGGGCGGCACCGGCTCCGGCAAGTCCACCCTCGTCTCGCTCATCCCGCGCTTGGTGGACGTGACGGGTGGCCGCATCCTGCTCGACGGCGTGGACATCCGCGATCTCGATCTTCGCCAACTTCGCAGCCTCATCGGCACGGCGTTTGAGGACCCCATCCTGTTCTCCATGTCTGCCCGCGAGAACCTCACCCTCGGCCGGCCGGAGGCCACGGAGGAGGAGATCCGCGAGGCCGTGCGCGTGGCCCGCGCCGAGTTCGTCTACGACCTGCCCTGGGGCCTCGACACACGCCTGGGCGAGCAGGGCCTGAGCCTCTCAGGCGGCCAGCGCCAGCGCCTCGCGCTCGCCCGCGCCATCCTCGTGAAGCCCCGCGTGCTGGTGCTCGACGACACCCTCAGCGCCCTCGACATCCACACCGAGGCGGAGGTGGAGGAGGCCCTCAAATCCACCCTCGTGGGCGTCACCGGCATCGTCGTGGCCCACCGCGCCTCCACCGTGCTGCTGGCCGATCGCGTGGCGATGCTCGTCGAAGGCCGCATCGCGCACACCGGCACCCACGCCGAGCTGCTCGCCACGGTGCCCGAATACCGCGAGCTGCTCTCGGCTGACTACGCCATCTCCATGGGAGGTGAGCCCGTTGAGCACTGAGCCCACCACCCAGCAACAGGTCGAGGACCCCAACGCCGCCTGGCGCGGCGTCAAGCAGGAGATCTCCGAGGAGCGCGACGCCGCCGTCGGCCTCCGCGCCCCCTCCCGCCGCCTGCTGGCCGCCCTCATCCGTCCCTGGCGGCTGTGGCTCATCCTGCTCATCGGCGTCGTGGTCGCCGAGGCCGCGGCCCGCCTCGTCGTGCCGGTGCTCGTGCGCAACGTGCTCGACGACGGGCTTACGGACCGGGGCGTGCTCTTCCCCATGCTCGGCTTCATGGCCGTTGCCATCTGCGTGCAGATGGTGGCCCGCGTGGTGTTTCTCCGCGCCACCGGCCGCATCGGCAACGCTATCCTGCTGGACCTTCGCCGTCGCCTCTACAAGAAGTTCCAGCGCCTCAGCATCGGCTTCCACGACCGCTACACCTCCGGGCGCGCCGTCTCCCGCATGACCAGCGATGTCGAAGCCGTGCAAGAGCTCGTCCTCCAAGGCCTGGACGTGGTGATCATCGCCGCGCTCACCGTCATGGGCGCGAGCGCGATCATGCTCAGCCTTGACTGGCGCCTCGCGCTGGTCGCCTTCCTCAGCTACCCGCCGTTGCTGCTGCTCATGCGCTGGTTCGCCCGCGCCTCCACCCGCGCCTTCCGCCGGGTGCGGACGCAATCCGCCATCGTCATCGTGCAGTTCATTGAGACGATGACCGGCATCAAGGCCGTGCAGGCGTTCCGCCGCGAGCCCCGCGCCGCAGACATCTTCGAGGACGTGGCGCTGAGCTACCGCGACGCCAACGTCACCGCCATGCGCATCTTCGCCCGCGCCATGCCGGGCATCCAGTTCATCGGCAACCTGGGCATCGTGTTGGTGGTGCTGGCGGGCGGCTACTTCGCCGTCGGCGGCCAGGTCAGCGTCGGCACCATGGCCGCGTTCGTGCTGTACCTGCGCATGTTCTTCGACCCCATGCAGGACCTCAGCCAGTTCATCTCCACCCTCCAGTCTGCGCTGACCGCGCTCGAGAAGGTCTCCAGTGTGATGGAGGAGGACGACGACGTGGCCGATCCCGAAGACCCCATCGCTCTGCCGGAGGCGAGGGGAGCGGTGACCTTCGACGGCGTGGACTTCGAGTACGTCGAGGGCGTTCCCGTGCTCCCCGGGTTGGACCTGCAGATTCCGGCCGGCCAGACGGTGGCGCTGGTGGGTACCACGGGCGCCGGGAAGACCACCATCGCCAAGCTCATCGCCCGCTTCTACGACCCGCAGACAGGTGCCGTGCGGCTCGACGGCGTGGATGTGCGCGATCTCGACGACGCCACGCTGCGCCGCCACGTGACCCTGCTCACGCAGGAGAACTTCATCTTCGCGGGCTCGATCGCAGACAACATCCGCTTCGGCCGGCCGGAGGCCACCCACGACGAGGTGGTGGCGGCCGCGCGCGCCGTCGGGGCCCACACCTTCATCGAGGCCATGCCAGATGGGTTCGACACGGACACCGGCAAGCGCGGGTCGAGGCTGTCTGCTGGCCAGCGCCAGTTGGTCGCGTTCGCGCGCGTGGTGCTGGCGGATCCTGCCGTCTTGATCCTCGACGAGGCCACCAGCTCGCTCGACATCCCCACCGAACGCCTCGTGCAGGCGGCGTTGGGCACCATCCTCGCTGGCCGTACGGCCATCATCATCGCGCACCGCCTTTCCACCGTGGAGATCGCCGACAGGGTGCTGGTGTTGAGCCACGGCCAGGTGGTCGAGGACGGCGCGCCGTCGGAGCTCATCGCCGACGGCGGTCGCTACGCGGATCTGCACGCCGCCTGGCTCGCCTCCCTCGCCTAGCTCCACCTCGCAGCTCTTCACGCAACGTCGCAGCCCTTTGCCCATCGTCGCAGGGCTTCTTGCCCTCGCCCCGCAACGTCGCAGGGCTTGGCTCATCGTCGCAGGCCTTCCGGCCGCCAGAAGGCCTGCGACGATGGCTGAAGCCCTGCGAAGTGGGCGGAGAGGCGGGAAGCGTGATGGGGAAGGATTAACGGGTGGCGCGGCGAAGCGGGTACAGTGGCACAGCGCTCGGATGTTCTGCTCCGAGCAACCTTGAACTTTTTCGTTTGATGCCATCGCGCTGCGGATACAAGTTTCCGCGCCGGGCAGAACCGCTGCATCACCCTCATGGGAAGAATCACCTTGACCTCACCGTCCTTCCGCGCCCTCGGCGTGCCCGCCAACCTGGCTGCCGTCCTCGAAGAGCGCTCCATCACCACGCCCACGCCCATCCAGGCGGCCACGCTGCCTGACTCGCTGGCGGGCCGCGACGTGCTCGGCCGCGGCCGCACCGGCTCCGGCAAGACCTACGCGTTCCTGCTGCCGATGGTGGCCCGCCTCGTCGAGAGCGGCACGCGGCGCGCACCCAAGAAGCCCCGCGCGCTGATCCTGGCGCCCACCCGCGAGCTCGCCATCCAGATCGACGAGGCGCTCGCGCCCCTCGCTCAGGCGGCGGGCCTCACCTCCCGCACCGTCTTCGGCGGCGTCAACCAGAAGCCGCAGGTGGCTGCGCTCACCAAGGGCGTCGACGTCGTCGTCGCCTGCCCCGGCCGCCTCGAAGACCTCATCAGCCAGGGGCACGTGAGCCTGCACTCCATCGAGATCACCATCCTCGACGAGGCAGATCACATGGCAGATCTCGGCTTCCTGCCCTCGGTGCGCCGCCTGCTGTCGCAGACCCCGGCCAAGGGCCAGCGCATGTTGTTCTCCGCCACGCTGGACAAGGCCGTCGACACCTTGGTGAAGCAGTTCCTGCACCAGCCCAAGGTGCACGAGGCTGATTCTGCGGAATCGCCCGTGCCAACGCTGCACCACCACGTGCTGCACGTCAGCACCGAACAGCATCTGCCCGTGCTCGTGAACCTCACCGCCGCCCCCGGCCGCTGCGTGGTGTTCACCCGCACCAAGCACCGCGCCAAGAAGATCGCCAAGCAGCTCAACGCCGCGGGTGTGCCCGCCGTCGAACTGCAGGGCAACATGAGCCAGAGCGCACGCGAGCGCTCCATGGCCGCCTTCCACTCCGGCACTGCCCAGACCTTGGTTGCCACCGATGTCGCCGCCCGCGGCATCCACGTCGACGACGTGGCGCTGGTCATCCACGCTGATCCGCCGGTGGAGCACAAGGCCTACACCCACCGCTCCGGCCGCACGGCCCGCGCCGGCGCCGAGGGCACCGTCGTGACCCTCATGCTCGACGCCCAGCGCGGCGACGTGCAGACGCTCACCCGCAAGGCCGGCGTGAAGCCCCGCATCACCCGCGCCGACGACCGGCATCCGGTGCTCGCGGAGATCGCGCCCGGCCAGCGCGAGTTCCCCGGCGGCATCGTCAAGGAGCAGCCGCAGCAGCAGACTCGCGGTGGGGGAGGCGGCGGCCGCCGTCGCCAGCCCCGTGCCGGCGAGCCCTCGCGCGGCGAGCAGCGCGGCCCGCGTCAGCGCACGGGTGAGCGCAATGGCGAGCAAGCGCGCGAGCGCAGTGGTGGCCAGCCCAGGCAGCAGCGTCAGCGCAGCGGTGCCCGCACCGAAACGCGCTCCTCGTTCGGTGGTGCGGCAGCCTTCTCCGCGAGCGGCGGCGGTCGCCGTCGTGGGCGCTGACGGGAAGTACGAGCGCGTCTGGCCTTGAGTCGGATGTTGGAACCTGACGTGGCCCTCTAGTTTGGTTCCATGGCATTGAGCAGCACTGTCCCCGAACGCGTCGAGTGGGGCATCAAGGCAGACCGGATCGCGGTGATCGTGGCGCTCGTGGTGGGCATTCCCACCGTGTTGCTGTACACGTTCTCGTACTCCGGAAGCTTGATCCGTGCCCTTGCGGCGCTGATGTTCATGGGTGTGCTGATCATCGCCAGGCGCAGGCCAGGGCTCGCGCTGCTGGGCTTCTGGGTGGCCAGCTGGATCAACCTCACCACGGAGGTTTGGCCGCTGCTCATCCAAGTCATCGCCGGCGCGTGGGTCGCGTACACCTCCACCCGCTTCGGGCACCGCTTCACGCTGATCGCCTCTGGCATCTCCTTGGCTGTGGGCACGGTCTTCGCGGCCAGCATCAGCGGTGGCTATTTCTACTACAACTACTCTCTCTATGGCTCCGGGCTTCAGTTTGCGATCATGGTGACGGTCATCGGTGCGTACCTCGGCGTCCCGTGGCTGCTGGGGCTGCGCCAGCGCTCGAAGGCGCAGATCCAGGCACAGCGCGAGCGTGCTGAGGACGCCGAACTGCAGCGCCGCTACGCGCTCGAGGCGCAGCAGACCGCCGTGATGGAGGAGCAGCGCCTCACGCGGGTCGCCGCCGCGGAGGCCGCGAGTGCCAGGCTGGCGCGCGACGTGCACGACGTCGTCGGCCACTCCCTGGCCGTGATCCTCATGCAGGCCGAATCCGCGCAGTACCTCACCAACACCACGGACCTGCACGAATCCATGGGCAACATCGCCACGTGCGCGCGCCGCTCGCTGGGCGAGATCCGCGAGGTGCTCCATGCAGCTCGCGTGGGCGAGCCCTCCGGGATCGCCACACCGCCCGGCGGTCTGGGAGCGTTGTTGGACTCCGTGCAGGCCTCCGGCGTCGACCTCGAAGTCACGCAGCTCGGCCAGAGCCGCGCCCTTCCGCCGGATGCCGAGACGGTCGCCTACCGGGTGCTGCAGGAGATGCTCACCAACGCCATCAAGCACGGCGAACACGGCCGTCCCATCGCGGTCCAGCTCACCTGGGCGGACAGGCTCACCATGGAGGTGCGCAACCTCGACGGCGGGCACACCATCTCGCGTGCCCTCCACGGCGCTGGAATCTCCGGAATGTCCCACCGCCTGAAGGCCGTCGGGGGTAGTTTCGAGCTCAGCAGGCACCAGAGCGCCGACGGTGAAGTGGTCACCGCCACCGCCTGGCTGCCGCTGCGAGCCAACTAGGGAGAGATCTTGCCCATCCGCGTGATGCTGGTCGATGACCAGGAACTGTTCCGGTCCGCCATCCGCGTCATCGTCAACGCCCAAGACGATCTTGAGGTGGTGGGGGAAGCCGGCGACGGTGAGGAAGCCGTCGCCCTTGCCGCGACGCTTGATCCCGATGTCATCCTGATGGACATCCGGATGCCCGGGGTCGACGGCGTGGAGGCCACCCGTCGCATCCTTGAGGCCGCCGTCGAAACAGGCCGGGGAGTCAAGGTGTTGGTGCTGACTACCTTCAACCTCGACGACCGCGCGGCCACCGCCATCAGGCACGGCGCCAGCGGCTTCCTGCTGAAGGACATCACGCCGCAGATGCTGACGGATTCCATCCGCACCGTGCACAACGGCAATGGCGTGATCGCACCTGAGGATCTCGCGGCGCTGCTCGACGCGTCGTTCACGGAGAAGCCTGCCCCGCCTGCTGGTTTCAGCAGCCTGTCGGACAAGGAGCGCGAGGTCTTCGATCTGGTGGCCCAGGGGCTCAGCAACGTGGAGATCGGCCAGACGATCTACGCGTCGGAATCCACCGTCAAGTCACACGTCGGCGCCATCCTGCGCAAGATGGGTTTGCGAGACCGCGTTCAGGTGGTCGTCGCCGCCTACCAACACGGCCTCGTTCCGTAGGTGGTCCCTGAGCGTGGCGCTGCGACGAAGGAGCCAGCCACGACGAAGGGCCGGTTCGACTCACGCAGCGAAACCCCCTATAGTGGACGAGCACCGGTCACGGACCTGCTGAACGAGTTGTGCTCGAAAGTACACTTCTCAATAGGCCCAACACCGCCCAAGGGTAATAGCTCAATTGGCAGAGCAGCGGTCTCCAAAACCGCAGGTTGGGGGTTCGAGTCCCTCTTACCCTGCTAGGTAGCCAGGCCGGCTATCTCGCCCCGCGAACGGCTTCGGCCAGGGGCATTTTGTTTGTCAAGCGAAGGGAAGATGCGTGAGCGACAAGTCGCACGACGCGGAGCCGGAGTTCGAGGAGAACCTCCCCGGCGAACCCGACGCGCCTGAGGACGACGCCGTCGAGGTGGAAGACCCCGAAGCGCTGGCTGCTGCCGAGGAAGAAGTGACCGAGGCCGACGAGGACATCACCCTCGGCGAACTCGAGAAGAACTTCACCCCGGAGGAGCAGGCCGCTGCCGCCGCGCTGGCCCCGGTTCGTCGCAGGACGGCCAAGGCCCCCGTCCGCAAGAAGGACGCCGCAACTCGCAAGCGCTCAGATGCGCTGACGGAGCACGAAGACCCCTACCGGGCCTCCAACCCGGCGGAGTTCGTCAAGCAGTCGGCCTCCGAACTGAAGAAGGTTGTGTGGCCCACGTGGCCGCAGACGCTGACCATGTTCAGCGCCGTGCTGGTCTTCGTGCTGATCATGATCACCTATGTCGGCCTGGCGGACTTCGGGTTCGGCTGGCTGATGCTGCAGCTGTTTGGGAGCTGATTTCCATGTCTGACAATGCTGATTTCGAGCTGGACCTCGGTCCGATCGAAGAGACCGCCTCGGATGAGGTGGAAATCGACCTCGGCGCCCTGGGCATCGAGCCCGAAGAGGCTGAGGAAGAGGTCGAGCTCGCGGATCTGACCGAAGAGGCCGACGGCGAAGCCGAGGCCGAAGAGGAGGCCGCCGCCCAAGACCGCGACGAGGCCCTTGAGGCCGCGCTGGCTGAGCTGCGTGACGAGCTGGAATCCAAGTACGGAGACTGGTACGTCATCCACACGTACTCCGGCATGGAGAACCGCGTCAAGCAGAACGTTGACGCGCGTGTCACCACGCTCAACATGGAGGACTACATCTTCGAGACGGTCGTCCCCACCGAGGACGTCGTCGAGGTGCGCAACAACGGCCGCAAGACCGTCACTCGCGTCGTGCTGCCCGGCTATGTCCTCGTCCGCATGGAGCTCACGGATGAATCCTGGAGCGCCGTGCGCCAAACCCCGTCGGTGACCGGCTTCGTCGGCCAGGGCCAGCAGCCCGTGCCGCTGTCGAACGACGAGGTTCTCCACATGCTTACTCCTTCCGTCGTCGCCAAGGTCAACATCGCTCATGCGGGTGCCGAGGCTGCACGGAAGAAGAAGGTCGAAGTTGTCGACTTGGCAGTCGGCGACTCCGTCATGGTGACGGACGGCCCCTTCACCGGGGTGCACGCCACGATCACCGAACTCAACGCGAACAATCAGCGGCTCATCGCACTGGTCGAGATCCTCGGCCGCGAGACCCCCGTCGACCTCGATTTCAAGCAGGTCGAGAAGGTCGTCTAAGATTGTCCGTCGCGCCAATTTCTGGCGCACTGCACATCCATTTAGGTAAAGGACCCACCCATGCCTCCCAAGAAGAAGGTTGCGGCCCTCGTCAAGGTCGCCCT
>JAUNUF010000088.1 GCA_030538315.1 Propionibacteriaceae bacterium | reverse complement strand
CCGGGCGCGGTCTGCGATCTGCGGAGACGAGCACCGCTCTCCGGTGCGAACGGCATAGGCCGATTCGATGGCTCGGCCAGATGCACGGGTCTCCAGGTGGCCAACCTGCCCGCAGGTGCACGAGAGGTCGCTGTAGCCCGGAGTGTGCCCAATCTCACCGGCCATGCCGTGGGCGCCTACCCAGACGCGGCCGTCGAGCGCCACTGCGCCGCCCACTCCCGTGCCCAACGTCAGCCCGAAGAGGTCCGACTCTCCGCGGCCCACACCCCACGCCAACTCCCCCGCGAGGAAGGCGTTGACGTCGTTGAGGACGTGCACGGGGACGGCGAAGGCTTCCTGCAAACGAAGGTCGATTGCGGTGCCCACCCAATCCACAAAGGATTCGGACGCGGCCACCACCCGGCCGTCGTGGATCACGCCGGCGGCTCCCACCCCGATCGCAGAGAAGGGCGCAGAGCCCACCTGCGATACCGCACGTTCGACTGCTCGGAGCATGGCCCCACCGCCGGCTTTGGCTGGGGCGGGCGATGTGGTGGCCTGCAACACGGTGCCATCGGCTGCGCAGCGGACGACGGAGATCTTGGTGCCGCCGATGTCGACACCGATGAAGTGTTTCATCAACGGCCACCCAGCCCGGCCATGGCGATGCCCTTGATGAGGTGCTTCTGCAGGACGATGACGAGCAGGGTGGTGGGCACCATCGAGATGATGGTGGCCGCCATTTGGAGATCCCAGCGCGTGCCCTGCTGCGTCGAGAAGGTGGCCAGGCCCACGGGCAAGGTGCCGTGAGCGTTGTAATCCACCGTCACGATCAGCGGCCACAGGTAGCTGTTCCAGAAGCCGAGGAACGTGAAGACGGCCAGCACCGCCAGCGCAGACTTCGCCAGCGGGAGGATGATGGTCACAAAGGTGCGGATCGTGCCCGCACCATCCACCTTGGCGGCCTCTTCGAGTTCGAACGGGATGCCCCGGAAGAACTGACGCATCAGGAACGTGCCGAAGGCACCGAAGGCGAACGGGAAGATCAGCGAGCGGAACGTGTCCACCCACCCGAACCACTGCATCATCTGGAACATGGGAATGACCGTCACCTCAGCGGGCACCATCAGGGTGGCGAGGAAGGCGATGAACACGGCGTCCCTGCCCTTCCACCGCATCCTGCCGAAGGCGTAACCCGCCGTCGCGGAGACGAACAGCACCACGAGCGTGCCGGCCACGGCGACGAACAGCGAGTTGCCGATGTAGGTGAGGAAGGGCCCGAACTTGAACACCTCGGCGAAGTTGGACCACTTCACCTCGGAGCCGATCAGGCGAGGCGGCATCGAGAACATTTCGGTGTTCGGCTTGAGCGCGGAGAAGAAGGCGTAGACGAGCGGCAGCACGAAGATGGCTGCGGCCAGGTAGATCGTCACATGGCGCAGGATGAGGCCCAGCCGCCCCTGCTTGCGCGGTGCGGCCGCGCTGCCAGCCTCTTGGGCCCTTGGAGTGATGGTCTCAGTGCTCATAGTGGACCCACCTCTTCTGGGCCTTGAACTGCAGCGCGGTGATGGCGATGATCACCGCGAACAGGATCCAGGCGGCAGCGGCTGCCAGCCCGAGGTTCTGGAACTTGAAGCCCTGGTTGTAGATGAACTGCACCAGGGGTTGCGTGGCGTTGCCCGGGCCACCGCCGGTCAGCAGCTGCGGCTGGGCGAAGACCTGCAACGCGCTGATCATCGTCATGACAGTGGCGAAGAACAGGGACGGGGAGATCATGGGCAGCACGATGTTCCAGGTCATCCTGAAGCCGTACGCGCCGTCGATCAGGGCCGCCTCCACCACCGTCTCCGGCAGCTGTTCCAGCGCGGCCGAGAAGATCAGCATGTTGTATCCCAAGCCTTGCCAGACGCTCATGACGACCACCATGATCATGGCCCACTGCGGATCCGCCAGGAAGTTGGGCAACTGGTACCCGAACACCGACAACGAGATGCCGTTGAACAGGCCCTGTGGCTGCAGGAGCATCTTCCACACGAGCACGTTGGCCACGATGGGGGTGACTACTGGGATGAAGAAGAGCACCCGGAGGGCAGCTCGGCCGCGGATGCGCGGCCCCAGCCCCATGGCGAGCGCGAGCGCCAAGATCACGTTGATGGGTACGTACAGCAGCGCGTAGACGAAGGAGTTGCGCAGCGCCGGCCAGAAATCGGGGCTGTTGGTGAACAGCCGGATGTAGTTGTCGACACCATTGGGGTAACGCTCACCAAAGGTGGGCCAGTGGAAGAAACTCATCACGATGGAGAGGCCCACGGGCACGATGGTGAACGCCGCGAGGCCCACCAGGGCCGGGGATGCAAACCCCAGCGCCTGGCGGGCTTCCTTTCGGGCGAGCGCCCCGCGTCTGGGGGCGTGAGCGGAGCGCAGCATGACTTACTTGAACTGCCCCTGCGCCGTGGCGAGGATGTCCGAGAGCTTGGCTCGGCCTGCGTAGGCGTTGACCAGTTCAGGGGTGAGGTAGGCGGAGACCTGTGCCCACTCGTCGCTGACCCGCTGACCCTGGACGTTGGCGAAGCCAGCCTCGAACGCTGCCTGGACCTTGTCGCGGTAGGCCTCGTCGAGGGACTCGAAGTACTTGGGCTGCGACGACGCACGCGCCGGGTAGCTGCGGCCGGAGGAGGCCACAAAGTCCTGCGCCTCTTCGCTGAGGAGGGCGCCCATCACCTTGAGTGCGGCTTCCTTGTTCTCGCAGTTCTTGGCGATGCCGAAGCCGGAGCCGAGCACCAGGCCGAGCGACTCACCGGAATCGCCTACGGGCAGCGGGGCGATGCCCACATTGAAGCCAGATTCGTTGGTGAGGTAGCTCACGGCGTTCCAGGTGCCGTCAACGGCCATGGCGGCGTTGCCGTTGGAGAACTGATCCTCGCCCCAACCCAGTTCGGAGGCAGATGCCACCTCGGCGGCCACCTTCTGCTCGGAGACGAGGCCCGCGTACCAATCTGCGGCAGCGGCGAACTTCTCGTTGGTGAGATCAAGCGTGCCGTCTTCCTTCACCGGCTGGAGGCCAGCCTTGGAGATGGGCAGCGCCATCCACTGGAAATCGCCCATGCCGACGGCGAAGCCCTGCTTGCCGTTGGCGGTGGCGGCCTTGGCGGTGGCCTCGAAGTCATCGAAGTTCCAGCCGGGAGCCGGGACGGGGGCGTTGGCGGCCGCGAGCTGATCCTCGTTGTAGTAGACGAGCATGGTGGCCACGTCGAAGGGGATGCCGTAGAGCTTGCCCTTGTTCATGAGGACCTCGTCGGCGCCAGGCGCCAGCTCGGACTTCTTCAGGCCCGCCGTCTCGAGATCCGCATCGGTCAGCTCGACGAAGCCGTCAACGTAGCTGGAGAGCCGGCCGGAGTTCATGCCGGTGACACAGGCCATGTTGCCGGAGGCCATGTTGGTGGTGAGCTTGGTGAAGAAGTCACCCCACGGCGCAGTGCGCAGCTCGATGTTGTAATCCGGGAGCAGCTTCTTGGCGATGTCCACCTGGGTCTGGATGGCCTTCTGGTCGTTCTCGCCGCCAGCCCACATCTCAATAACGATGTCCTTGCTGTCGGAGCCACCTTCAGAGGTTGCTCCCCCGGTGCCGCCACAAGCGCTGAGCGCCAGCGGGATGATCGCAGCTGCGGCGATTGCCTTACGGATGTGCTTCATGGTTGCCCTTCCTTGGCCTTAGTTCGTCTTCGAACTAACTTTGTTCAACCGTTGTGCCAAGAGCATCGCACATCCGCGAGCGCTTGAAAAGAGCACGTTGTGGATTCGTTATCAAAAACCATCCGTACGAGTGTTATCTTGATTCGAGATCGAAGGAAGGGGCAGCCGTGGGGCTGGCTGAACAGATCATCGAAGTGGTCACGCGCGGGCAGGCCGTCTCCAGGAGCGAGATCGCCAAGACGCTGCGGGTTGCACCCTCCACCGTGACGCTGCACGTGCAGGCCCTTCTGGCCGCAGGTGTATTGGAGGAGGCCGGCCACGGGGCCTCCCATGGCGGTCGACGCCCCAGGGTGCTGCGGCTGGCCGGCGGCGAGACCGGTGTGATCCTGGCCGCAGATCTGGGGGGAACCCACGCCCGCCTGGGTGTGCTGGATCTGACTGGCCAACTGCTGACTGCCTCCACCATGCCGCTTCAAGTGGCAGATGGGCCGGAGGAGACGCTGACCCGGGTGAGCGCAGGCCTGCAGCGGATCGCACCGCCCGGCCGGGAGATTCGTGCGGTTTCCGTGGCGTTGCCCGGGCCGGTCAACTTCGGTGCGGGCGCCGTCGAACTCCCCTCCCGCATGCCCGGATGGTCTGGGTTCCCCGTCCGAGACTGGCTGTCAGAGCACCTCCAAGTGCCCGCCGTCGTCGAGAACGACGCCAACGTCATGGCGATTGGCGAGCACCACGCCCGGATGGGAGATTCCGGGCACAGCATCACGGTGAAGATCGGCACGGCGATCGGCAGCGGCGTCATCGTCGACGGCAGGTTGCACCGCGGGGCCACCTGGGCAGCCGGCGACATCACCCACACCCGCATCGAGGAGGCCGACGACGCTCCCTGCTCGTGCGGCAACCTCGGCTGCCTCGAAACTGTGGCCAGCGGGGCGGGGCTGGTGCGCCAGCTCCGCGAGCAGGGGTACATGATCACGTCCACAGCAGAGGTTCTGGAGCTGACCAGACAGGCGGATCCCATCGCCACCTCACTCGTGCGACGCGCAGGTGGCTACCTCGGCCGCGCGCTGTCGATGGTGATCAACTTCTTCAACCCGCACGCGGTGTTCCTCACCGGCGGCGCGTCCTCGAGCGAGCCGTTCGTGGCTGCCGTGCGCTCCACCATCTACGAGAGTTGCCACCCCCTCGTGACGCAGGATCTGTCGATCACTCCCGCGGAAACGGCCGAGAACGCCGGGCTCTTGGGCGCTGGCCGTTTGGCGCTCGACACGGTTGTGTTCCGCTGACCCACGCGTTTCCGCGGCCAAGGCTCACTGGCAGACGATGCGCTGGCTGACCACGTCCGAGTAGAGGATCAGGCCCGGGGTGTGCACCACGTGGACGACGTCCGCGACACCTGAGGGCGCCGTCGGCACCAGCTCAGCGATCTCGTTGGCCTGATTCGTGAGCCGCTCGTGGTTGAACACCACGCCGGGCCGGCCGTCGAAGATGGCCGCGTAGAACGTCTCCCCCTCCACGATGTCTTGGAAGAAGTGGCTGCCGTAGCTGAGATCCGGGTGGAAATCAGCATCTGGGTACGTGAACTCGATCAGCGCGTCGGCAGCCGCCACCTCGGTGAAGTTGACCGGTACACCCAACGACGGTGTGCTGGTGCCCCAGCGTCCGGGGCCGATCACCATCACGCCCTGCCCTCTCAGCGCGCGGGTCGCATCCCCTACGAGGCGGGCCACGGCGTATCTGTCCTGGTGCCCCAGGCTGAGGTATCGCTTCGGCCTCACGTACACGACGGCCCCGATGGGTAGGCGCACGTTGCCGCCCATGAAGTTGCCGTGCGAGGTGAAGAGGCAGTCGCTCTCGCTGGTGGGTTGCGGCACTTGGACGGTGCGCCCGAGGCCGCGCGTCTGGAGCGGGCGGCACTGCACCAGGTTGAAGCGGTATTCGCCGTCTGGGCGGATGTTGACGGTGAATTCAATGTCGACGGGATAGTCGTAGGTGTCCGAGAGAGTCTTGAGGACCTCGCGCATCAGTTCACCGAAATCGGTGGTGGCGAGCAAGCCCTGGAGGTCGCAGATCACCTGGGGCGTTCGGGTGGCGCGCCCCAACTCCCGGAGTCGGCGGATGGCCGCCTTGTCGGAGGTGACGAAGAGGCCCCAGGGGGCACCGATGCGGCCTTGGGGGTCGCCTACTTCGGCGTTGATCAGCTTCTGCAGCGACACCGTCGTGAGCTCGTTCTCCGAGAGCGACAACACGTCGACATAGTGCTGCGAATAGCGCCGCTCCTTGCCCGGTTCGACGGCGGGTCGGCGCGCCGGGACGTCCAGCGTGACGATCCGGGCGTAGTCCTCATGGGTGCGGTCGACGGCACGGGTGCCGAGGCCGAGCACGATGCGCAGCATGCCTGCGTCCATGTCGATGTCGGGCTCCCACACATACAGGTTCGAGGAGTTGCCGACACCGCCGACGTGGGGGAAGAACAGGTCGCCGTGGTGGTCGCCCGAGACGCGCTGCACGAGCACGGCCATCTGCTCGTCGAGATGTGACAGCCCGCGGTTGCGGCGATACTCGAGCGCCTCTGGGCTCATCACGCTGGCGTAGACGGTGCGCACGGCGTCCTCGAAGCGCTGGTAGCGCTCCTCTGGGCTGCCCTGGTTGGCGCAGAACACCGATTCATACTTGCCCGCGAAGGCGTTGCCGAAGTTGTCCTCCAGCAGCGAGGAGCTGCGCACGATGATGGGCGACTGCCCGAAGTACTCGAGCATCCGCATGAAGTGCTCCCGCACGGCGGGTGGGAAGCGGCCGGTGCGCAGCTTGTCGTGGAGCCTCGCGCCGGCGGTGAAGTAGCCGTCGGCGGTCTTCTGCTCCATCCACAGCCGCCACCAGCCGTTGGCGACGACGTAGGTGTACCAGAGATCGGTGCCCAGGAAGAACGAGTCGTGCTCCTCCATGCGCTCCCGGAACTGCGGCTGACGGGCGAGGATGGACCGGGCGACCAGCATGCCCAGGGCCTTGCCGCCGATGCTGCCGGTACCGATCTCACGCGAGGCGATCGTCACCAGGTCGCCGAGGGTGAGGAACTCCTCCGCGAGACCAACCATGCGCCCCTCGCCGCCCACCACCATCTCGACCAGCAGTTTCTTCGCGGCCGCCGCGACGCCCGCACTGCTGGAGAGCAGCGCCTCCCGGCCGCGTTGGACGAGCGCCTGCCAATGGTCTGGCGGGTCGAAGGTGCTGCTCATGCGGGCAAAGAGCCGCGAGGTCGCCTCCGAGGAGGTGATGGGCAGCACCTCGTCGCCGCTGATGATGTGGGGGAAGAACATCGTCGGGGAATGGCGGCCCTCAACCTTGAGCGCATGGACGTAGATGTCGTCGTCCACGCCGTAGAGGTCGAAGAGCAGTTGGGCTGTGGAGCGGATCGCGGCGACGGTCGCGTAGGTGTGCTCGCCGCGCACCAGCGGGAAGTACGCGACCGCGTCCTGCTCCTCGAGGAAGGGGCAGGTGACGAGGAAGAAGTTGGACACTGCCAGCTCCGAGTGCCATTCGGCCAGCAGATCCGTGAGGCAGTCGAAGACGTAGAAGGTGAGGCGGTCGCGTTCTGCGATCAGCTGGTGCACCGCGGTGGCGAACGCCTCGAAGCCACCCTCTGCGTCCACACGGACCACCTCGACGGTGGACTCATCCACCACTGGATCATGTGCGCCGTAGCGAACGTAGGTGACCTTGCGATTCTCCGCGATGGCCCGGCTGACAAAGGGGCTCACCACGCGCCGGTAGTCGTCGAGGGAATCCACCTGCCACACCACGTTGTCGCCGGGCCGCAGCCCGTCGATGACTTGGTCCAGCCCGGCGATCCCGGTGCTCGCATGGGTGTATCCCTCAACCATTGATGCCTCCTCCGTCCAAGCCTGCCGCATCAGAGCCCGCGAGATGGGTCGAGCGACGAATTGTTCCCACCCCACCAGACCGCCCACCATGTGAAATGTGGGTGAACCTTGCCCGGTTTCAAAACGGCGTTGCTACGGTCGGGCCATCCGTTGAGATAGGGGAAGACATGGCACGGAAACGGAACCACCGTCTCCAACACCCACCGTGCAGCACGCAACGCTGGCCGACGTGAACTCGCTGGTGGTCCCCGAGACGTGCAGCGTGGAGGGATTCGATTCGCCGCTGGTGGGCAAGCCACTGGTCGACGGCGAACTGCGCGGAGCGGAAAACGAGATGGCCAAGGTCGTCGCTGAATTTGCGCCGGTGATCTTCGACTTCAACGGAGACGGTGTGGATGAGGCGCTGGCTGTCTTCTATTGCGACGGAGGCGGCGTGCCCTGGCCAGACCAGTTGGTGCTGGTTGCGCCCGGCGGGCAGGTCCTGGATGCAGCTTCAACAGCTGACGCACTGGGGCAATTCAAGGGTCGCGTGAGTGAGTTCGGCGCCCTCGAGGGCGCCACCGTCAACGCCAAGATCCAGGGCGAAGAGTTGCAGTACAGCGCGGGCGTCGCCGTCGTTGACGGGAAGATCACCGTGGACGTGAAGGATCCGCTGGAGGGCGCCGTCCTCAGCCTGAGCGGATATGGCCCTGTTCGATTTGGAATGCCAACCTCAGATCTGGTTGCGCTGGGATATGCAGTCGAAGACCGGGACGACGAGTGCCCCGCAACCCTGCCATCCGAGACGCTGAAGCAGCATGGCATCGGCTTCATCAGCCCCCTCGATGATCAGTTGTGGGAGTTGTGGACCACGGATCCTCGGGTACGCACACCCTCCGGCGCCCATGTCGGGATGTCGGAAGCAGCGCTGAAGGCCGCCTATGGCGACAAACTGCAGCGCGGTGAGCTGCAATACACCTACTACGTCGAGATCGACGAACGGACGATGACGTTCGAGGTGGAGCAGGGCGAAGTCCGCCAAATCGCCGTCCATGACGCTCCCTTCGTCGATGTCGCGCTACCCAGCGGCTACTGCTGACTTTGTTGGGCCTGTGGACAACGCCATATGAGCCCATCTGTCGATATTCCAAAGGCGAAGGGCCGGGACATTGTCCCGGCCCTTCACTTCAGCAGTCAGATCAGCTGGCAAGCATGCCGATCAGCGCGCCCTGGATGAAGTAGATGATGAACAGCGCCGCCACCACGTACATCAGCGGGTGCACAGACTTGGCCTCACCCTTGACCACCTTGATGAACACGTAGGCGACCATGCCGGCGCCGATGCCCACGGAGATGGAGTAAGCGAACGGCATCAGGATGATGGTCAGGAACGCGGGGATGCCCACCTCGGGCTTGGTCCAATCCACGTCCACCACCTGCGAGATCATCAGGAAGCCCACGAACACCAGCACGGGGGCGGCGGCCTCGGACGGCACCATGTTGATCAGCGGCGACAGGAAGATGGCCAGGATGAACGCCAAACCGGTGACCACGGACGCGAGGCCGGTGCGGGCGCCTTCACCAACGCCTGCCGTGGATTCCACGTAGCAGGTGTTCGACGACACGGAGCCGAGGCCACCGGCGATCGCGCCGACGGAGTCGACGAGCAGGATCTCGGTGGTGCGCGGCGGCATGCCGGCCTTGTCGAGAAGGTCGCCCTCGGAGCCCACAGCCACGACTGTGCCCATGGTGTCGAAGAAGTCGGCCAGCAGCAGCGAGAAGACCAGCACCAGCAGCGACACGAAAGCCGTCAGGGAGAACTCGCCGTCGGGGAAGAA
>JAUNUF010000087.1 GCA_030538315.1 Propionibacteriaceae bacterium | reverse complement strand
GCGGGGCGAGTGCGAGCTTGCGAGCACCACGTCACGACGAAGGGCCACCAAGCGCGCCCGCGAAGACTGGTCCCTGAGCGGGGCGAGTGCGAGCTTGCGAGCACCACGTCACGACGAAGGGCCACCAAGCGCGCCCGCGAAGACTGGTCCCTGAGCGGGGCGAGTGCGAGCTTGCGAGCACCACGTCACGACGAAGGGCCACCAAGCGCACCCGCGAAGACTGGTCCCTGAGCGTGGGCACCGCGACCGACTGGAGGCAGCAATTCGTGCCACGCGCCCCACGTTCCACGCGGCAGAGCTCGCGCGAATCCTCACGCGACAGCCATACGCTCGTATCGACGATGTCGTCGAGGCAGGCCTTGTGCAGCGCCAGACCGCCTCCAAGTGGCTCACCACTTTGGCGGAAGACGGCTTGATTCGCCGAGAAAAGGTTGGCCGCAACGTGGTATTCGTCAATACCAGCTTGGTCAATGACCTGTTTGGCCGCGGACTCGTCTCAGGATGATCATGAGGACGCTGCATCCCTTTCCCTCACCACTTGCAGCAGTGCGCCACGGCCTCTCCGAACGAATTGTCTGCCGCTTCGCCTAGGCTGCACGCGTGGCGAAGAATCAGGACACCTACACCTGCACCGAGTGCGGCTGGTCATCCGTGCGTTGGGTGGGCCGCTGCGGCGAGTGCCAGGCCTGGGGCACGGTGGTCGAACGCGGGGCCCCCAAACTGCGCGCCGTCTCCTCCTCCATGCCAGCGGAGAGGGCAGTGCCCATCTCCCAAGTTCCCACGGATGCCGCGCAGCGCAAGCTCACCACCATCGCTGAGCTCGACAGAGTACTGGGCAGCGGCCTCGTGCCCGGCGCCGTCGTGCTGTTGGCGGGTGAGCCGGGCGTGGGCAAGTCCACCCTGCTGCTGGATGTCGCGGCCAAGTGGGCGCGCTCGGGTGAGAAGACCCTCTACATCTCCGGCGAGGAATCCGCCTCCCAGGTGAGGCTGCGCGCTGAGCGCACGAACGCCGTCGACGACGCGTTGTTCCTCGCCTCGGAAACGGATCTGGGCACAGTGTTGGGCCACATTGAGCAGGTCAAACCCTCGCTGCTCGTGCTGGATTCCGTGCAGACCATCTCCACGGCAGAGGCCGACGGCGCACCCGGCGGCCCCAGCCAGGTCAAGGAGATCACCGCCGCCATCGCGCGGGTGGCCAAGCGTGAACACATGGCCGCGATCATCGTCGGGCACGTCACGAAGGACGGCGGCATCGCCGGGCCTCGCACGCTGGAGCATCTGGTGGATGTGGTGCTCACGTTCGAGGGAGACAGGCACTCGGGCTTCCGGATGGTGCGCGCCACGAAGAACCGCTACGGCCCCGCGGATGAGGTGGGCTGCTTCGAGATGAGCGAGACGGGCATCGTCGAGGTACCAGATCCGTCTGGGCTGTTCACCTCCCACACCACACCGGTGCCGGGCACGTGTGTCACCGTGACTCTGGAGGGCAGGCGGCCGCTGCTGGCGGAAATCCAAGCGCTCACCGCCCAAGCCGCGCAATCTCCACGCCGCACCACGCACGGGCTCGACGGGTCACGCATCGCCATGGTGCTGGCCGTGCTGGAGCGCAAGGCTGGCCTGAAGCTGTCTGATCATGATGTGTACGTCTCTACGGTGGGCGGCGCCCGGGTGACAGATCCGTCCGTTGACCTGGCGGCCGCCATCGCCATCACGACGGCGGCCATCAACCGGCAAGACCGCCGACGGGTGGTTGCGCTGGGCGAGGTGGGCCTGGCGGGCGAGCTTCGCCGCGTGCCCGGGGCAGAGCGACGGCTGGCTGAGGCGGGGCGCTTGGGCTTCGAGTTGGCCATCATCCCCACCGGGTCCAGAGACGTCACCACCAAGGTGCCCAGGTTGGGCAACCTGCGCGTGATCGAGGTTCCCACGCTGGCTGCCGCCATCGAGGCACTGGAGTTGGATGAGCATCATGGCTGAGTGGTTGCGCATTGGTGAGGTGTCGCGGTTGACGGGGCTGACGCACCGCACGCTGCGCCACTACGACGAGCTCGGCCTGCTGGTGCCCAGCGGCCGGTCCTACTCGGATTACCGGCTGTACGCCCCAGAAGACATGGAGCGGCTGAAGGCCATCCAGCAGCTGAAGTCGTTGGGGCTGTCACTGGACGAGATCCGTCAGGTGCTCGACGAGCCGGGCACGGATGCGTCGGAGATGATCGCGAGGCACATCGACGCCGTCGAGGAGCGCATCGCGGCTGACCAGCGGAGATTGGAGTGCCTGCGCCAGATGCAGGCCTCCGCCGAATCCGGCTGGGGCGGTTTGCTCGACGCCATCGCGACGGCGGACGGCCTCCAGCACTGGGATCCCAGCCTTCGGCACTGATCAGATAATCTGATATCCTCTGATCATGCGTACTGTTGCAGCCACCGCAGCATCCAGAGGGTTCTCCGAACTCCTCGACGCCGTTGAGCGTGGAGACACGATCACCATCACCAGGGGCGGGCACCCCATTGCTGTGGTGAGCCCCGCCAAGCGCTACACCGTAGGTCGTCTGGTTGGGCAATTGGCGGAGCTGGAGAGCCTCGACCCCAAGTTTGAATCCGACATCGCGGACGCACTCGCGCTCCTGACATCTGAGGTCAAGGACCCATGGGCAGAAGACTGATCGTCGACACCAACATCCTGATCGAGCTCGAGCGAAACCCGCAGCAACTCCCTGCCGGGCTTCACCCCGACGATGAGCTTGCCGTCTCCGCCGTGACCCGGGCAGAACTCCTCACGGGGGTGGAGTTGGCCCGGTCGACGCACGTACAGCTGAGGCGTCGCGCCAAGGTTGAGCGCATTCTGGCGGGGGTCGAGACGCTTGACTACACCGGTACCACCGCTGAGCACCACGCCCTCTTGCTCGCCCACACACGGGAGACTGGCACGTCCCGGGTGGCTCATGATCTGATCATCGCTGCGCACGCCCGCGAGAGCGGTCGGCCGGTACTAAGCAAGGACTCTGCGGCCCGATTCGGCAGCCTCCCGGGCGTACACGTCGTCGAAGCGTAAGGCCCCTTCCAACCCAGCAGGGCTGGAAGGGGCCAACTCACTCAGGCGTCTGCGTTCTCGCGCTCCACGAGGAAGCGGCGAGCGACGGCGGCGAGCACGGGGTCGTCGCCCTCGGCCACGGCCGTGAGCGCGCCGTCGGAGGCGAAGCCCAGTTGGCCCAACGCGGAGACGGCGGCGAGGCGCACGTCCTCGTTCTCGTCAGCGGCGGCCTTGGCCAGGGCCTCGGCCGCGCCGTCGGCCTCAGGGCCGCCCACGTAGCCGAGCGCTTCGGCGGCGTGCTCGCGCACGGCAGCCGACTCGTCTGCCAGGCGAGAGACGAGGGCGTCAACGCCACCCTCGCCCAGCTTGCGGAAAGCGTCGCTCAGGGCGTCGCGCTGCCACCCATCGCCGTCGCCGAGGCGATTGGCGAGATCAGCGGCAGCCAGGTGGCCACCGGTGTTGGCGGCGGCTCGGTAGGCCTTGAGCGCAACATCCTTGTGCTGGTCAGCGACGAGCCCGCGGACGTGCTCGAAGTGCTCCGGGTTGCCCACCTTGCTCACCACGTGGGCGCCGGTGAAGCGCTCGTGCTCGGAGTCGCTCCGCAGCATGGCCAGGATCTCGTCGTTGGCCTCCTCAGCGTGCTGGACGATGGCCCAGGTGAGGTCTTCCTTCACCCGGCCGTCGGTCTCCGTCTTGATGTGGGCGATGAGGGCCGGCACGATCGCGGGGTCCTGGAGGGACCCCAGTGCCAGCGCCGCGTGGCGACGGTCGGTTCCGACGCTCGAATCGAGCTGCTTGATCAGGGTCTCAACATTTCGTGTCATGACCATGACGCTAAAGGCTCACGTCGCGTGAGGGTCAAAACGGGCTGCCGGAATGGCTGGCAGTGGAGAGTTGTGCAGCGGAGTTCCTGCACAACTTGCCTTTGCCTAGACTGGGCGAATCCATAGAAGGAGCCGCCTTGCCCAGGAACACGATCCGCCGCTACCTCAAGCTGCTTGCCCCCGGCACGCAGCTTCGGGCTGGCCTGGATCGCATCCTCCATGGGCGCACCGGCGCGCTGATCGTGCTGGGCAACAACAACCAAGTGCAGAAGGTGTGCTCCGGCGGGTACCAGCTCAACGTCGAGTGCACGGCGCAGAATCTGCGTGAGCTCGCCAAACTCGACGGCGCCATCGTCCTGTCCAATGACCTCAGCCAGATCGTGGCCGCTGGCGTGCACCTGGTGCCCGCGGGCGACCTCCCCACCGCCGAGACGGGCACGCGGCACCGTTCCGCGGACCGCACCGCCCAGGCGGCGGGCATCCCGGTGGTGACGGTGTCGGCCTCAATGAACACCGTCTCCCTGTTCTTCGACGGCCGGCGGCACTCCGTCGAGACGGTGCCGCAGGTCACCAGCCGGGCGAACCAAACGCTCGCCACCCTGTCGAGGGTGGTGACGCGCTTGATGGACCAGTTGGAGCAGTTCACGCAGCTCGAGATCGGCGAGCAGGTCACGCTGCGGGACCTGACACACCTCGCGCACCGCTTGGAACTCACCCGCAGGCTCTCCACCGAGATGCAGTTCCACGTCGACATCCTGGGTGTCGAGGGGCGGATGGTGTCGCTTCAGCACGCGGAACTGGCCAGCCACTTCGACGGCTTGGCGGATCTCCTCACCGAGGACTACGCGCACAATCTGACCGACCCGGCAGAGTTCGACCTCTTGGCCTTGGGCAACTTCTCCCCCGAGGAACTGTTCAGCAGCGGCTTGGTGGCTGACCGGCTCGGGTTTGGCTCCAACGCCAACCTCGAGCAGAGCCTCACCACCCGTGGCGTGCGTCTGCTGTCTCGCGTGGGCCGGCTGCCGTCGCCGATGGTGGACAAGTTGGTGGAACGGTACTCGCTGCAGGAGATGTTCGGGGCCTCGGTGTCGCAGTTGATGGAGATCGACGGCATCGGCCCGCGTCGCGCCCGTCAGATCCGCGACGCCCTGCTCCGCATCACCGAGTCCTCCAGCTGAGCGCTGGCCCTTGAGCGAGACCAGGCTGGTCCCTGAGCGCCACAGGTGCGAGGAACGAGCACCCAGTGGCGACGAAGGGCCGCCAAACAGTTCACGCCTGGCCGCCCTTCGTCGGATCACAGCCCTCATACCTCGGGCGAGCTCTGCTCAGGGACCAGTTCCGCACCATTCCGCAGGCGGCTGAACCGCTGACTGCGCGGTTTCCATGACCGCTGGGTCTGCTTCGTGACGGCATCAAGCGGAGAGGGATCGAAACCCGCATGGTGGCCCTCAAGAATCCTGCCCTCCTCGATGCTGACCGTGTTGAGCTCCACCCGCCGCCGAGCCCCGGCTGTCAGCGGGCGCCTGGACGCTGTCATCCCCTCGCTCGACAGGTGAGGCAACAACTCCAGCGTCCCCTCAATCAGCGCGATCTTCTTCTGCCTGCTCCAGCCCTTGATCTGATGCTCAACCACGTACGCATCATCGATCCGTTCAAACTCCTGAGCCCAGGCCAACTTCACGGGGCGGCGACGACGGGTGTGGGCGCATGCCTTGCCGTCGGCATGCTCCTTGAATCTGTGCGGTAGGTCCCATGTGGAACCGGTGTAGAAACTCTTGTCGCTGCATTCGAGGATGTAGACCCAGGGCATGAGTCAATCATTGGCGCTGGAGAGAACAATCGGAAGGGCGACTGTTGCGGCTGTGGATAACTTCGGATTCAGGCAGATTGGGAAGTTTGGCGGCCCTTCGTCGCCACCGGGTGCTCGTTCCTCGCACCAGTGACGCTCAGGGACCAGACACCACGAACAACTCACATCACGCGGCCTCGAAAGCTCGGCGGCCCTTCGTCGCCACCGGGCGCTCGTACCTCGCACCAGTGACGCTCAGGGACCAGACACCACGAACAACTCACATCACGCGGCCTCGAAAGCTCGGCGGCCCTTCGTCGCCACCGGGCGCTCGTTCCTCGCACCAGTGACGCTCAGCACCCAGCACCCAGTGACGCTCAGGGACCAGCAGGGGCCGGTGCGCTATGGTGGTCGACGAACACAGGGGAGCGCCAACGGGGCGCTGAGAGTGCGGGAGGCCGCAGACCCTCAAACCTGATCCGGGTAATACCGGCGTAGGGAGTTGGGATTCTCCTCGGCACGGGCCGAGCCCTCCGACAAGGAGTGGAAATGAAGTTCATGTTGAAGGCCGGCCTGGCCGGTATCGGTGTCCTCGCCCTCGCGGCGTGCAGCACGCCAGCCACCCCAGGCGACACCACCGCACCCACGGGCGGCACCCAAACCACCACCACCGAGACCACCGGCACGACGGCGGAGGTCACGTCGTCGGACACCCTCACCGTGGTGACCCACGGCTCCTTCGAACTGCCGGAGGAACTCCTCGAGAAGTTCGCCACCGACACCGGCCTCGAGGTCACCTACGTGCAGCCCGGCGATTCCGGCACCATGGTCAACCAGCTCATCCTCACCAAGGATTCCCCGCTGGGCGACGTGGTCTACGGCATCGACAACACCTACGCCTCCCGCGCCTGGGAGGCCGGCATCCTCTCCGACTACGAGACCGACGCCCTGCCGGCCACCTCGTCGCAGTTCGACGCTGACGGGCTCACCCCCATCGACTTCGGCGATGTGTGCCTCAATGCCGACACCGAATGGTTCGCCGAGAAGGGCCTGGCCGTGCCCACCACGCTCGACGACCTGGTCAAGCCCGAATACAAGGACCTCCTCGTGGTCACGGATCCGGCCGCCTCCTCCCCCGGGCTCGCGTTCCTGTTCGCCACCGTGGGCGCCAAGGGCGACGACTGGCTGGAGTACTGGCAGCAGCTCAAGGACAACGGCGTGAAGGTCGCACCGGGCTGGACTGAGGCCTACTACACGGACTTCTCCGGTGCCGACGGCAAGGGCGCCTACCCGCTGGTGCTGAGCTATGCCTCCTCCCCCGCATACGCCCCCACCACCGAGGCGCTGCTGGGCACCTGCTTCCGCCAGATCGAGTACGCCGGCGTGATCAAGGGCGCCCAAAACGAGGAAGGTGCGCGCAAGTTCATCGACTTCATGCTGAGCCCCGAGGTGCAGGCTGCCTTCCCGGAGAACATGTACATGTACCCGGTGATCGCGGAGACCAAGCTGCCCGAGGAGTGGGCCGCCAACGCCCCCTTGGCCACCTCCCCCATCGAGGTGTCCTCAGCTGACATCGACGCCAACCGCGACGCATGGATCCGCGCCTGGACCGAGGCGATGGCTTGAGACAAGCCTTGAGTTGGCGGCTGGGGTGGGCGCTTGCGGCGCTCATCCCAGCCGCCTTCCTGGTGCTGTTCTTCGCGTGGCCAGCCGCGACCCTCGTGGCTCGCGGTTTCCACGATGGCTCAGCCTGGACCCTGGACGGCTTCCGCCAGGTGTTCTCCTCCCGCCGCACGTGGAGCGCCATCGGCTTCACGCTGGGCTCCGCCACGCTGTCGACGGCGGTGTGCCTGCTGCTGGGCCTGCCCGGCGCCTACCTCCTCTACCGCTGTTCCTTCCCCGGCCGCGACCTTCTGCGCGCACTCATCACCGTCCCCTTCGTGCTGCCGACGGTGGTGGTGGGCGTCGCGTTCGGCTCGCTGCTGCGCCCCGATGGCCTGCTGGGCTGGCTCAACCTCGAAGGCACGCCCGTGGCCATCCTCGCCGCCATGGTGTTCTTCAACTACTCCGTCATCGTGCGCACCGTGGGCACCATGTGGGCCCGGCTGGATCCGCGCCTCGCCCAGGCCGCCAGCACCCTGGGTGCCTCCCCGCTGCGGGCGCTGCGCTCCGTCACGATCCCGGCGCTGACGCCGGCCATCGTCTCCGGCGCCTCGCTGGTGTTCCTGTTCAGCGCCTCCAGCTATGGCATCGTGATGGTGCTGGGCCAATCCCGCTACCGCACCATCGAAACCGAGATCTGGTACCTCACCACCCGTCTCCTCGATCTCCCCTCGGCCGCAGCACTCTCCATCACCCAGCTCGTGATCGTCACCGCAGCCCTGTGGCTCAGCGGCCGCGCCCAGGCCCGCATGACGCGCGCCCTCAAGCTGCAGCCCAACGTCGACGCCGAGCGCGGCCTCACCTTCTCCCGCGACGGAGCTGCGCTCATCACCACGCTCGCCGTCGCCCTCATCCTGCTGGGCCTGCCACTGGCCAACCTCGTGTGGCGGTCACTGCACCGCGCGGGCGAGTTCACCGTCGCCAACTACACGCAGCTCGCCACCGACGGCGGGGGCAGCGTCAGCGTCTGGCGCGCCCTCAGCACCTCCCTCACCACGGCCCTGGCCGCCACCGCGCTGGCCGTGACGCTGGGGATGCTCGTGGCTTTGGTGGCCTCCCGCCGCCCCCGCCAACAGGCCGGGCGCCACGCGCTGGCCACCCTCGAATCGCTGTTCCTGCTCCCCCTCGGCGTCTCCGCCGTGACGGTGGGCTTCGGCTACCTCATCACCCTCAACCGCCCGCCGCTCGATCTGCGCTCCAGCATCGTGCTCATCCCCATCGCGCAGGCCATCGTCGCCCTGCCGCTGGTGGTGCGCACGCTGCTTCCCACGCTGCGCGCCATCGACCCGCGCCAGCTCGAGGCCGCCGCCACCCTCGGCTCCACGCCGTGGCAGGTGCTGCGCCGCATCGAGCTGCCGCACTTGGGCCGTGCGGTGGGGCTCGCCGTCGGCTTCGCCTTCGCCACCTCGCTGGGCGAGTTCGGCGCCACCAGTTTCCTCGCCCGGCCAGACAATCCAACGCTGCCGGTGCTCATCTTCCGGCTGTTCAGCCGGCCCGGTTCTGAGAACTACGGCGTGGCACTGGCCGCCTCCGTGGTGCTGGCAGGATTGGCAGGGATCACGATGGCCGTTGCGGAACGCATGCGGCCGAAGGAGGTGGCGGCATGGTGAGCGGTCTCGAAGTGCGGGGTGTCACGGTCAAGTACGGGCCAACGGTCGCCGTCGACAACGTGAGCCTGCGAGTGGAACCCGGCACCGTGGTGGGCCTCCTGGGCGCCTCCGGCTCCGGCAAGTCCACCCTCCTGCGGGCCATCGCGGGCCTGCAGCCGCTGTCCGCAGGGCAGATCCTCTGGGACGGCGAAGACCTCGCCCCGGTGAAGGTGCACAAGCGCAACTTCGGGCTGGTCTTCCAGGACGGGCAGCTGTTCCCCACCATGACCGTGGCCAAGAACATCGCCTACGGGCTGGGCAAGCTGCCCAAGCCCGAGCAGAAGGCCCGCGTGGAGGAGATGCTCGAACTTGTGGGCCTCGCGGGGTATGGGGACCGCAAGCCCACCGAGCTCTCCGGCGGGCAGGCCCAACGGGTGGCGCTGGCCCGCTCCCTGGCGCCCTCCCCGCGCGCGCTGCTGCTTGACGAGCCACTCTCCGCCCTCGACACCGCGCTGCGCCGCCGCCTAGCTGACGACCTCGCACGCATCCTCCGCGAGACCCACACCACGGGCGTCTACGTCACCCATGACCACCAAGAGGCCTACACCATCGCTGATTACGTGGCGGTGCTCGACGAGGGCCACCTGCTGCAACTCGACTCCCCCGAGGCGCTGCGCGGGCGCCCCCGCAACAAGCAGGTGGCCGCGTTCCTCGGCTACCGCGCCTTCGTCACCGAGGCTGAGGCCCACCGTCTGGGTTGGCGCGGCACCCTCGGCACCGGCGAGGTGCTCGGCATCGGCCCCGCCTCGTTGCAACTCGACTCCCACGGCTTCGAGGTGGACATCATCGATCAGACGCTCACCATCGACGACTGGGAGGTCAAGGTGGCGCTGCCCGACGGCCAGACCGCGACGGTGAGCTCGCCGTCGAAGGTGGATTCGCTCTCCGTGCGAGTCACGCTGGTGGGCGGCGCCGTCGTCCCGGCGTGACCGAACGCATCCGCCCGGAAATACCTGCCCCCGCCCCTTCCTTCTGGCCGCCCAGCAGGTAGACTGTTAACGCAAACATCGGCCTACACAACGAAGTCACGATGGGCCTACACAGAAAGTGAAACCATGACCGCTTACGCGTTCCCTGAGATCCACCAACGCCCGCAGGCCGCCGAGAAGACCGTCTACCTCGTCGCCAGCGGCGACCTCCGCCAGCAGACCAACCTCACCGGCTGGCCGAAGCAGGTCGAGGTGGAAGAGAAGTTCGCCAAGGCCCTCGACGCTCAGGGCTGGGCCCTGAAGCGGGGCCACGAGTACGACGAGAAC
>JAUNUF010000007.1 GCA_030538315.1 Propionibacteriaceae bacterium | reverse complement strand
ACACGGGGCACTTGCCCTTGGCCATCTTGGTGCCCTTGGCGTTGACGACAACCTCGCCCTTCGCGTCGCGCTTGTCCTTGCACTTGACGCAGTAGAAAGAGCCTTCCCAGGTCTCTGCAGCCATATTGTTTCCTCCTTGTTTGGGGGCGCTGAATCTTCAGCAACCCCTATCACTGTAGCGGTGTGACAAGCTGGGCTGCTGTGACACGCCGCTCTGACAGAAGCGGAGCCCCGGCTGCAGGATCCGCCTTCCCCTGCGAATCCGGCCTCCGGGACTCTCGGTGCTGAGTTAACCCTGCCGCCATGAGCCGCGTCAAGGTGGGCCTTCTCAGAGCCCGGATTCACCCTCCAACAACCTGCGCAGTTCTGCGTCCATGTCGTCCTCCTCCACGGTCTCGCCGAGATCTGCAGTGGTGAAGGACAACGGGTCTGCGAGGTGCTGGCGGGAGGGCAGCAGATCAGGGTGGCCCCAGACAGCGTCGCGCCCCTCCATGCCGCGGTCATGCTCCACCGCGGCCCACAGATTCTTCGCGTCGCGCACCAGCCGCGGGCGCAGATCCAGCCCGAGCAGTTCAGTGAAAACGCTGGTGACTGGGCTGGCAGAGCCGCGGCGCCGGTGCAGCACCTCCTCCAGCTGTGGAGCGTTGGGCATCCAGGGGGCGCTGGCTCGGGCGGCAACATGGTCCACCCAACCTTCCACCAAGGCCAGCAGCAACTCGAGCCGTTCCAGGATCTCCACCTGGATCTGGGTGCTGGCGGGCTGGAAGAAGGAACCACGGACCTGTTCGCCCACGGCCACCATGTCCTCCATCGTGAATTGCTCAAGGTTGTCCGGGCGAAGCGATTCTGCGATTGCGTCGAAGTCGATGGTGATCTCGCGGGCGTAATGGGCCAGCAGCGCACTGAGTTGGGGGGAGAGCCAACCGACGGCGTGGAAGAGGCGTTGGCGGGCTGCCTCGCGCAACAGGAGGTAGAGCGTCACATCCGTGTCGTTGGCGTCGAGATCCCGGGTGAACTGGGCCACGTTGGCTGGGATCATGAGGACGTCTGAGGAGCCGAGGAGATTGAAGCCAATCTCCGTGCCCGTGAGGATGTCGCCAGCGACCTTGGCCAACTCCCGCTTGAGCCTGTCGCGGTAGATGAGCGAGGCGGACTGCTTCATCATGGGGCCCATCATCTGGGTGAGCGGCTGGAGCTGGTCATCCTGCTCCGCGACGCTGCCCCGCTGAAGCGCATCCGCCAGGCCGTTGATGATGGGCTCGATGACCGCCCGCCAGCCGTCGCCGGTGTGGTCCAGCCATGCCCCCTTCGTGACGGCGCGCGCAGGGCGCCCGGTTTCCGCGAAGTTCGTGACAGGGGAGAGCCAGCTCTGGGCGAGCCGCTCCGCATCGACGATGGCGCTCAACTCTTCGGGGCGCAGCGTGGGATCGCCCCCAGATTCGGCGGCCAAGTGCTTGGCGGCCGTCAACGTGGTGCGCCACGCCGCGTCAGGATCACGATCTGCTGGGGTCATGCCGAACAGGTGGCCACCACCTGAGGCCTGCATCTGCTGGACCTTGGCCATCAGATCCTCCAGGTTGAGGTTCTCGACATCACCCAGGCCGAGCTGCTCCAGCATCTTGCGAAGCTGTTCAAAGTCAAAGGGGCCAAACGACGGGTTGGACATCAGTTCCTCCTGTGCACCGGTATGGCCCATTCTTCCGCATGGGGCAAGCAGCGCGCGACGGCTTGCCGCTGGTTGGTAGTGTGACCAGAGTCATTGGAGGCTTGGGAGGAGGGCCATGTCACGCAACGCAGTGGCCATCGTGAGCTCGCTCCTGTTCGCGATCCTCGCGGCGCTCCTGGTGATCACTCCTGTGCCGTATGTCACGTGGCGCCCCGGGCAGACGATCGACGTGCTGGGCAACACAGATACTGGGCCCATCATCGAGGTTGGCGGCGGGCTCCACACCTACAATTCGGCGGGCAAGCTCCTGATGACCACCGTCTCCGCCACCAGGGTGGACGCGACGGTGAGCCTGCCCGAGGCCGTCTTCGTCTACCTCGCGAACGGTTCGGATGCCATCCCGCGCGAGGTCATCTATCCGCCGGGCAAGACCATCGAACAGGTGCGCACGGAAGCCACCCTGCAGATGGACCATTCCCGCACGTTCGCCACGGTTGCCGCGTTGGAAGCCGAGGGCAGCATCCCCGTGGAGAAGCTGCCCAGCGTGGGCACCGTCTCCCTCACCGGCCCGGCCGCTGACCGATTGCTGCCCGGGGACTTGATCCACAGCGTCGACGGGCAGGACGTGGCCACCATCGAGGCGCTCGAGGCGGTGATCGCGCGCGCCAGCGTGGGTGACACGTTGACCTTCACGCTGACGCGGGATGGCCGGCAGCGCAGCGTCGCCGTCACCACCACGGCAAGCAACTCGGATGCCCGGCGTGCGGTTCTCGGGGCCACCTGGGCGGTGGGCTATCGCTTCGCCCCCAAGATCACGTTCGGTATTGATCAAAGCGTCACCGGACCGAGCGCGGGGCTGGTCTTTGCGTTGGGCATCTATGACCGCATCACCGAGGGTGATCTGCTGGGCGGGCGCACCGTAGCCGGCACGGGCACGATCGATGCCATCGGGCGCGTGGGCTCCATCGGCGGCATCCGCGAGAAGATCACTGGCGCGGAGCGCGACGGTGCAACGATCTTCCTCGTGCCTGAACGCAACTGCCTTGACATCGGTGACCTCACCACGGATATGACGTTGGTCAAGGTGGCCACGCTCAAGGACGCCGTGGCGGCACTGCAACTCATCAATGAAGGAAACACCGCGGAGGTACCCACCTGTGGCTGATCGACTCATCGCCTGCCTGATGGACGTGGAGCGTCACGTCTCAAGCTCCGGCTGGGACCAGCCAGCGCGCCTGTTCGCGCTGGTCACCACCGGCACCCTCCTCGAGGTGGAGCCCCAACTCAAGGGGCGGGTACCGGAGACCATGCCTGATGCGCTCACCGCCATCGAGCAGGACGAGTTTCACGCCACCGATGACCTGTTCGCCCGGCTGGCCGCGATCTACTGGCCAGACACTGTTGAGGGCTGCGCCATCGCGTTGGAGCGGGCGTTCCTGCCGCCGGAGTTTGAGGCCGACATCCCCGAGGACCCAGACCAGGCCGCAGAGTTCGTCATGCGGCATCCGTCGAAGACGGACGTGCGCGTGGTGGTGGGCGTCCTCCGCGAGGGCACCAAGCATGGCTTGGCCCGCCTCCAAAGCAACCCAGATGACCTGTTGGGCGCCGAAGATCTGGTGCCCGGCCTTGCAGATGCCCTGCTCGATACCTTCAGGAGTGAAGACACGTGAGCCAAGAGACCCTGGCCGATGCGCCGGTGGAGCCCCGTCGAGGCCCGCTGCTCTGGACGATCATCATCGTCGGTGCGCTCATCTTCCTGGCGGTGATCGCCTCCCGGGTTGCCACGGATTACCTGTGGTTCGCCAGCATTGACTTCCAGACGGTGTTCACCACGCAACTGGCGGCCCGCATCGGGCTCATGCTCGTGTTCGGCGTGGTGCTCGCTGCAGTGGTGTTCTTCAGCCAGCTGATCGCATACCGGCTGCGGCCCAAGGTACGCCGCGCCAACCTCGATTCTGAGCTGCTGGTGCAACTCCGTGACGCCCTCGACCGCCGGTCGAAGGCCCTGATGATGGTGCCCGCGCTCGTGTTGGGTGTGCTGGGTGGCCTGACTGCCTCAGGCATGACGCCCACCTTCCTTGCCTGGTGGCATCGCACCCCGTTCGGCACCACGGATCCGTACTTCGGCCTGGACGCCAGCTTCTTCGTGTTCACCCTGCCCTGGCTGCAGTTCGTCGTCGGCTTCCTCCTGTTCACGCTCGTGGCCGGTGGCATCGCAGCCGGTGCCGTGCACTTCATGACCGGAGCTCTGAACGCCACCGCGGTGCGCAATCGCGGCAACGCGCCCGCATCGCTCGGGGCGCAGCGCCACGTGTCGATCATGTTGGGGCTGGTGCTCCTGACGATCGCTGCCAACACCCTGCTGGACCGCTACGCGCTGAGCGTCACGCCGTCGACCCTGTTCACCGGTATCGGCTACACGGACGCAACCACCCGCATGCCGGTGGCCGTCATCATCGCCGCGATCGCGGTGATCACGGCGCTGGCTGCCTTCTTCAACGCCTGGAAGGTGCGCTGGAGCGTCCCTGGGGCCTCGATCGCGCTGCTGATCGTCTCCGGCATCCTGCTCTCCATGGCGTACCCGTGGGCCATTCAGACCTTCGAGGTTGACCCCAGCCCGCAGGAGAAGGAATCGCCCTACATCGCCAACAACATCGCGGCCACCCGGCATGCGTTTGGCATCGAGGATGTGGACATCCAGGACTACGAGGCGACCACCACGGCCAGCGCCGGCCAACTCCGCTCAGATGCGGAGGCGCTGCCCGCCATTCGCCTCATCGACCCGACGGTGGTTCCGCCCACGTTCGAGCAGCTGCAGCAGGTGCGCGGCTACTACGCCTTCCCGCGCACGCTGGACGTGGACCGCTACGTCATCGACGGCAAGCCCACGGATTCCGTGGTGGCTGTCCGGGAGCTCAACCTCGCGTCGATCGAGGGTGGCGACACCTGGAACAACCGCCGCACCGTCTACACCCACGGCTACGGCATGGTGGCGGCATACGGCAACCAGCGCGAGGCCAATGGCGAGCCGGTGTTCTTCTCCGGCGGCATCCCCACCATGGGCAAGCTGGAGACGCACGAGCCGCGCATCTACTTCGGTGAGCGCACCGACTACTACGTTGTGGTGGGCGCACCGGATGGCACCGAGCCCGTCGAGCTCGACACCCCCTCGGGTGGCGAGGGCCGCACGGAGTCGTTGTACACCTACTCCGGCAACGGCGGAGTCAGCATCGGCAACTGGTTCACCAAGGCCGCCTTCGCCATCCGCTTCGGCGACATCAACCTGATGCTCTCAGACCGGGTCAACGAGGAATCCCGTGTGCTGCACGACCGCATTCCGGTGCAGCGCGTGCAGGAGGCCGCGCCTTGGTTGACCATCGATTCGGATCCGTTCCCCAGCATGGTGGATGGCCGCATCGTGTGGATCATCGACGGCTACACCACCTCCAACACCTATCCCAACTCGATGAGCCTCGACTGGACGCAGGCGATCTCTGATTCCCGCACGGCCGCAGACCGGCTGCTGCTGGGCCAGCAGGTCAACTACGTGCGCAACTCCGTCAAGGCCACCGTCGATGCCTACGACGGCAGCGTGAAGCTGTACCAGTGGGATGAGGAAGACCCCATCGTCAACACGTGGGCCAAGGCCTTCCCCGGATCCATCACGCCGAAGGAAGAGATCTCTGCGGATCTGCTGGCGCACCTGCGCTACCCGCAGGATCTGTTCAAGGCCCAGCGCGAGATCCTTGGCCGCTACCACACCGTCAACCCGGGTACCTGGTACCAGCAGTCCGACGTGTGGCAGGTGCCCAATGATCCCATCCGCGGCACCGAATCCAGGCAGAAGCAGCCGCCGTACTTCCTGACCATCCGCTGGCCGGGGGACGACACCCCCGTCTACTCCAACACGACGGTTTTCGTGCCGAAGGACCGAGAGAACCTGTCGGTGTATCTGGCGGTCAACGCGGATGCCACCACGGACAAGTACGGCGAGATGCGCGTGCTGAAACTCTCCGATGAGGAACAGATCGCCGGCCCTGGCCAGACATTCAACTTCATCACCACCAATCCGGTGGTCGCCGAGCGGTTGCTTCCGTTCAACAGGCAAGGCGCCAACGCCACGGCCATCCACGGCAACCTGCTGACCCTGCCGCTGGGTGGCGGCCTGCTGTACGTGCACCCCATCTACACGCAGGCCAACACTTCCGGCTCCTACCCGGCGCTGCGCTTCATCGTGGTGCGTTTCGGTGAGCAGATCGGCATCGGCGACACCCTGCAGGCTGCGCTGGATCAGGTGTTCCAAGGCGACGCCGGTGCAGACACTGGTGAGGGCGGCGCCGACGGTGTGCCGGCCGTCGTGGATCCCGGCGGCGAACCGACGGATCCGGGCAGCCAGCCCACCGTCGTTGGCCAAGAGCGCGCACGGCAGTTGCTGACCGAGGCGCAGGCGCTCTACGAGAGCGCGGATGCCGCCATGAAGGAAGGCAACCTGGGCGAGTTCCAGGCCCGCACCAAGGCCGCGGAGGAGAAGGTGGCAGAGGCCATCAAGGCCCTCGACGAGGGCTGATCAGCTGACGCTGAGCCCCAGCCCCTCAAGGGCTGGGACCAGCTCAGCGGCGGCGCCGGTGACGGCGATGGTGAGCTGCTCCGGATTGACGACCTCCCGGAACGCCGCCGTCGCCTCCTCCGCCGTGACCTGAGCCAGATCCGCAAAGTGGGCGTTGATGTACTCGGGGCTGAGCCCGGAGCCTGCCAGAGTGGCGCCCTGGTTGACGATGTCTGCCGAGGTTTCGTTGGCCAGCGGGGCGATCCCGATCAGGAACTGCTTGGCGTCATCCACCTCCTGCTCGGTGAGGGCATCCTTCAGCGAGAGGGCTTCGATGGTGCGGGCGATGGAATCGCCAGCGACCTCGGTGCGAACGCTCGCACCGACGGAGAACTGGCCCTCGTCGACCCCGGGCGCGAAGCCGCCTCGGATGCCGTACGTGTAGCCGAGGCGTTCACGCAGCTCAAGGTTCAGACGGCTGGCGAACGCTCCGGCCACCGCATGGCCGGCCACGCGCAGAGCGGGCCAGCGCGGGTCGTCTCGCGTGACGGTGCGCATGGCGAGCGCCAATGTGGCCTGCACCGCGTCTGGGTGGTCGACCACCACCACCTTCCGCTCCTGACCCGGCGACGGTGGGCGCGGCTCGGTGGGACGATCGCCAACTGCCTGCCACCCGGCGACACCGGCGATCACCTCGTCGAGTTCCACGGCCCCGGCGATCACCAGCGTGGCCCCGACGGGGGAGAAGTGCGCACGATGCCATGCCACCGCGTCTGCGGCCGTGAGGTTCTGAAGCGTCTCGGGTGTGCCACCGGTGGGCCGCGAATCCCGGTGCTCCGGATCGTAGAGCGCGGCCCTGAGCGCGATGCGATTGGCGGCGCCAGGGGAGGCGAGCCGGGATTCGTAGCCGGCGATCTGGGCCTCGATGTGGTGGGCCACGTCGCGATCGGCATAGGCCGGCTCCATCAGGACTTCCGCGAAGAGGGGCAGCACGTCTCGTAGCCTGCGCGATGGGGATTGCCCGCCGAAGGTGGTGTAGCGGTAGCGGGTGGCGCCGTGCAGCGTGGTGCCTTGGGTTTCGAGCAGTTCGCCGATGCCACCATCGGGGTGGGTGTGGGTGCCTTCGTCGATGGAGTGGAGCGTGACGTTGGCGATGCCCTCCTTCTCTCGGCTCTCGTGCGTGAGCTCGGTGGGCAGCACCACCTCGTAGGTGGCCACATGCTGGCCGGGGAGGTGGAAGTGCCACACGGTGAGCCCGCTGTCGAGCGTCACGACGGTGGGGGTGGGGAAGTGCCAGGGCGTGGCCAGCAGGACGTCGGGGCGGTTCATGAGGCGTTCTCCGCGCGGTAGAGGAGGCGATGGGCGGCGTCTGGTTGCAGCCAACGTTTGGCGGCGAGCCGCAGGTCTTCTGGGGTGAGGGCCAGCACTTCCGCCAGGGACGTGTTGACTCGCTGCGGGTCTCCGTGCACCAACCAGGCTTCGTTGATGGCGTCTGCCCGGCCGCTGGTGGTGGCCAACTCCCAGAGCCAGTCTCGCTCGAACTGTGCGACGGCCCGGTCGAGCTCTGCTTCCCCGGGGCCGTCCTCGATCAGTTGGTTGATGCCCTCGAGGACTGCGTCTGAGACCTGTTCGAGAGAGACGCCGTCCGCCGGACGTGAGATGACCGTGGTGATGGAATCCGCGGAGCGGTTGGTCAGCATGCCGCTGTGGACCTCGTAGGCGACATCGGATTGCTTGACGAGTGACCGGTGCAGGCGGCTGGCATGTCCGTCGGAGAGTACGGCCAGCGCCATGTCCAGCGCGGGGATGTCGGGGTGGGCGGCTGGGGGAGTGGCCCAGGAGAGGTAGCTGAGCGAGTGGGGCACCTGCCGGCTGACCGTGAGCGATTCAGGCGAGCGGTGGCCGTGCGCGGGCATCTCCCGACGGTGGGGCTTGGCGAGCGTGGGAAGGTCGCCGAAGTGCTTCTCGGCGAGGGTGAGCCCCTCGTCGGCGGAGACGGGGCCGCACAGCACGAGGCGCAGGTTGCTGGCCGGGTACCAGGCGGCGAAGAAGCTGGCGACGTCATCCAGCGACGAGGCGTCGAGATCCTCCATGGAACCGATGGTGAGGTGACCGTAGGGATGCGAGGGGTCGAAGTGCTGCGCGACGAGGAGTTCGAGGAGGTCGCCGTAGGGCTGGTTGTCGTAGCGCTGGCGCTTCTCCTCCTTGACCACCTGACGCTGCGCCTCGAAGTTCTCCGGGGTGATGGCAAGGGACGCGAACCGGTCTGCTTCCATCCAGAGCGCCAGATCGAGGGCACCGGGGGGAACCGTCTCGAAGTAGTTGGTGCGGTCTGAGGACGTGGTGGCATTGACGGTGCCGCCGAGAGCCTCCACCGTCGCCATGTGCTCGCCGCTGGCGACGTTGCCGGAGCCTTGGAACATCAGGTGCTCGAACAGGTGGGCGAACCCGGTGCGGCCGGGCACCTCGTCCGCGGAGCCGACCTCGACCCAGATGTTGACCGCTACGCCGGGTGCTGCGTCGTCTGGAGCCACCACCACCTGCAAGCCGTTGTCGAGGCGGTGCTGGCTCAGCTCGTAGTGCAGATCGGCCTTGGTCATGGGTGCGAGCCTAGCGTGAGGCGAAGGAGTAGATTGAGGTGGACGCTGGGCGTCTGCAGAGAAAGGACTCGACGGTGAAGTACCGCTACCTCGGCAATTCTGGCCTCAAGGTCACTGAGCTCATCTACGGCAACTGGCTGACGCATGGTTCGCAGGTGGAAAACGACGCGGCGCTCGCCTGCGTGCGCGCCGCACTCGATGCCGGCATCACCACGTTCGACACGGCGGATGTCTACGCCAACACGGTCGCCGAAGAGGTGCTGGGCGAGGCGCTGAAGGGCGAGCGCCGGGAATCGCTCGAGATCCTCACGAAGGTCTACTGGCCCGTCGGCCCGAAGGGCGCCAACGACGTGGGCCTCTCGCGCAAGCACATCATGGAGGGCATCAACGGCTCCCTGAGGCGGCTCAAGACGGATTACGTGGACGTCTTCCAGGCGCACCGCTACGACGTGGAGACGCCGCTGGAGGAGACGATGGTGGCGTTCGCCGACGTGGTGCGCTCCGGCAAGGCTCTCTACATCGGTGTGTCCGAGTGGCGCGCGGAGCAGATCCGCGAGGCCGCCCGCTACGCCAAGGAGCTGCGCATCCCGCTGGTGTCGAACCAGCCGCAGTACAGCATGCTGTGGCGCGTGATCGAGGATGAGGTCATCCCGGCCTCCCGGGAGGTGGGAGTGTCCCAGATCGTCTTCTCTCCGGTGGCGCAGGGCGTGCTCACCGGCAAGTACGTGCCGGGGCAGGCCGTTCCTGAAGGGTCGCGTGCCACCGACACCAAGGGTGGTCAGCAGATGATCAGCCGGTTCATGGACGACGGTCTGCTCGCCGCCGTCCAGAATCTGAAGCCCATCGCCGC
This sequence comes from Propionibacteriaceae bacterium, assembly GCA_030538315.1. GTDB lineage: Bacteria > Actinomycetota > Actinomycetes > Propionibacteriales > Propionibacteriaceae > Arachnia. Next base: position 57,511 of record JAUNUF010000007.1, on the reverse strand, counting down.
TGAGCTGGATCTCACGATGGCCCAGCTCGCCCTCGCATGGGTGCTGCAGAACGACAACATCGCCGCCGCCATCATCGGTGCTTCGCGCCCGGAGCAGGTGGAGGAAAACGTCAAGGCCAGCGGCGTTGAGCTCGACGCCGACGTGATGGAGCGAATCGATCAGGCCCTGCAGGGCTTCATCGAGCGGGATCCGGCGAAGACCCAGCAGCTCGCAACGCGTCCGTGAGGAATGCGTCGACCAGCTTGATGTAGCCGGGCCGGTCGGCGAAGTACCCACCGCAGTGATAGGCGCCGTCGAATGTCACCAGTTCGACGGCGCCTTCGCCTGCCGCCGCCTGCAGGTCGAGGGCGTGCTGGTAGGGGATGATCTCGTCCTGCGTCCCGTGCAGGAGGAGGATGGGGCGAGGCGGCAGTTCGGCGATGGCGTCGATGGGCCGCACGTCGCGTAGTCGGTAACCGTTGAGGAGTCTGTTGGCCGCCGCCACGAATGGGACGAACGGAGCCGCCGGCACTCGGTGCCCGCGGAAAGCCTGAGCCACCACGTCGGTGAGGGTGGCGAAGGGTGAGTCCAGAACCAGCGCCTCGATGCGGGGCTCCTTCGCGGCGGTGAGGATCGCGGTGGCGGCGCCGCCGGAGAAACCGACGACGGCGATTCGGGCATCTGGTCTGCGCTGGGCGGCGTAGTCGACGGCCGCAGCAAGGTCGCGTTGCTCGTGGAAACCCAGGGAGAGGGCGCCGTCGCCAGAATCGCTGGAGCCGCGGAAGTCGAAGACGAGCACGGTGTGGCCGGCGCGGTGGAGGCCGGGGCCGATGCCCAGCAGATCGGACTTGTTGCCCCTGTGGCCGTGGGCGATCACGACCACGGTGTCGGAGCCTGGCTGGTCGAACCACCATCCAGCCAGGCGCACGCCGTCGTCAGCAGTGAAGGAGACGTCGTCTGCAGGGAGTCCGATCTCGAAGGGCGTGAAGCCATAGGGCGGCCACACCCTTCGTGGGCCGTTCAGGGCCCGCGCCCCGAACGCGCCAACGGCCATGCCCGCCAACCCGAAGCCCGCCGCCGTCCACCCGAGCGCCCGCATCCACCACGTCATGCCCCCATTCAACCCGATTTGAGTTCTCTGGATGACCTCCGTATAGTTAGACGAGCGACGCGGGGTGGAGCAGCTCGGTAGCTCGCTGGGCTCATAACCCAGAGGTCACAGGTTCAAATCCTGTCCCCGCTACCACATCGGGAATCCCGGCCAACGGAAGTTGGTCGGGATTCTCTGCTTTCTTGCGAGGCAGGATGGTGGCGACGTCGACGTCGAGCAATTGTGCCGCCGCGAAGACGTCCTGAAGCGACCAAGCAACGTCGCCCCGCAGCTTCTTTCCAGCTACGGACGGGGTCACCCCGAGCGCCTCGGCCAGATCCTTGTTCCTGAGTCTGCGGCGAAACAGAGCGCTCTGAATCGTGATGCCGATCGACTCATAGATCGAGTAGCCGTCGGTCAAGCCGTTCGAGCGTGCGATCTCGTGATGCTGTGCCATGGGGCCAGAATAGGCAAACAGTACCTGTAAGTGCAAGACGTGCAACGTGTGTTGCTTTGACACCAGAACTGGCATTAGGTGATACTGCATCCGTGGAGTATCACGAGATGACACCAGCGGCATTAAATGCCAAGCCGTTCTGGTCGCCCGACGAGGTGGCGGAGTTGCTGCCCGACGGCAACGCACGCGCGGTGTCGCGTTGGTGCAAGACCGGCAAGATTCCCGGAGCGAAGAAGCTCCCGAGTGGTCGTTGGGCTGTCCCCTCTGGCTGGGTTGGAGATCTCCTCAGCTCCGCGGGTGTCCAGGAGCCAGCTTCTCCCACGACGCCGGGGGAGTAGTCGGAATGTCGGTGTGGGCTGTGTCGTGGGCGTTGGGGGCGAAGGTTCCTGATGCGGTGTCGCGTTCGGTGTTGGTGGCCCTTGGCCATCTCGCTTCTGATCGTGATGAGGTTCGCGTCCCGGCTCAGGTGCTGCGCGATGTGGCTGTCTGCTCCACGGCCCGGGTGGGGCAGGCGTTGCGTGAGTTGGAGGACTGCGGTCTGGTCCAGCTCCTGGCGGCATCGTCTCAGTGGTTCGCGCTTCGTCTGCTGATCCCGGACATGTTCACGGGGATCGCGGACGCGCTGCCTGTCGAGGTTCCGAAGGTGGCGCTGTGAGTATCGATGTGACTACCGATCGGGTGCCTACCGCCGTCACGAGGCGCGTGCAGGCGGTTCTGTATGGGCTGGCCGTGGATGGCTGGGTGCAGGGGACTGCGGTCGAGGTGGCCCCGCACGTCGGGTTGTCGGTGGTTCTGGTGGCTGAGGCGTTGGCCTGGCTGGAGACCGCGGGGATGGTTCGGTTCGAGCTCGTTGATGGGCTCCCTGGATTCCAACTCTTGGAAGGTGGCAACTGATGGCTGTGCATGCGACTGCGTGGGCGATGTCGGTGAAGGTTGATGATCCTGTTGAGCGCCTCGTGCTGCTCGGGATTGCTGAATGCGTGGGGGAGGACGGGGCCGGCTACGTGAGCGGCTGGATCCCAGGGTTCGCTTGCGTGTCCCCGGAGCAGGTTCAGGCGACGGTGGCGGTGCTTGCCAGCGCCGGCGCGCTGGAGCGCCTGGGTGAGCATCCTCGCGGGCAGCTGGTCCGGCTGAACCTCGACTGGGAAGGGACACCCGGGTGAGTTTCTGGGCCGTGAACTGGGCAGCGGAGGTGAAGCTGCCGGTGTTGTCGGAGAAGCTGGTCCTTCTCCTGCTGGCGAACTTCGCCAACGATGATGACGAGGCCTGGCCTCGGATCGACACGTTGATGGACATGACGTGCAAGTCGAAGTCCACGGTCCACCGACTTCTGCAATCCCTGGAAGCGCAGGGCTATATCACCCGGATGGGCACCCGTGAGTACCGCGAGAACTCGCGTACTGGCTCGGTGATGAGCGTGTCCGTGGTCCGGTTGAACGTGCCCGATTCGGTGCATCGTTCCCGCCGGAAGATGGGTCCGCGCCCTGAGGTCACTCAGCCCAACATGCCTAGTCAGATGGTGAGTCCCGAAAATGAGACTCACGGGAACGGGCCCATCGACTCTGAACCCGACTTCGATGAAGTGCCTAGTGAGGCCGTGAATCCCATTTTTGGGACTCACGGGGAGTTCGAGTCCGTGAGTCCCACCAGTGGGACTGAGGGTGTCCCACCAGTGGGACTCACATATAAGGAAGAACCACCATTTAGAACCACCAACCCAACCCCCCTGCCCCCCAGCGACGACTCCGAGGTCGACGAGCTGGGCGACGGGCCGGTCGGGTCGGGTCGGGTGTCGAACGACGAGAACGAGACGTTGCCGCCTGGGCCGACGGCCGAGCAGTGGCTCGTGCTGCGTGACTGCCTCCCCAGGCCGATGCAGGCCCTCGACGGGCCGACCGCGCTGCGAGTCGTCGGGCTCCTGGTCGAGCGGCTGGAGGCTGGCTGGAGCCCGGACCGGATCCACGACACGCTGGCCGGGAACGCGCTGCCACCGAACGTGCGGTCGCTGGGCGGTCTGGTGCTGCACCGGGTCGGGGCGATCCCGGTCGACGGCGCTCCGCGCCGCCTGACGGCTGTGCCCCGCCCTGCCGCTCCGCAGCCGCCCCAGTTCCGGCCGTTGTGGATGGTCGAGAAGAAGCGCGCCGAGCTGACCGGCTCGGAGGATGCTGGCCGTCCCCGTGAGTGGTTCATGGCCACCTACCCGGGCCCCTCGACGGTGCCGGCTGATGTCGCGTTGGGGGAGTACCTCCGCGCTGAACTGCGCAACCCTGCTGCACCCGGCCGGAGCGGTGTCAGTGCTGCGCGAGACGATGACCAGGACTCTCCTCTAGCGAAAGGTTCCTGAGATGTCTCGTCGTATCCTCGCCGCGTTCACTGCGGCCCTCACCCTCGCCGCCGGCGCGCTGGTCGCCACGGCACCGTCGGCTGCCGCCGATGTGTACACCGAGCCCGGCTATCACGTCGTCAACGGGCGCGAATGGCGCACCACCTGCGAGCCCTACTCCCAGACCAAGCGGTGCCGTACCGAGATCAAGGCCTCGACCGTGATCCGTACCGGTGCCCGCTACGTGCAGACCACCGGATGGGTGTTCAACAACCTCACCTACCTCCCCTCGGATGCCCGCCTCTGGGCAGGCAACCCGCTCGCCCGGACGGGGCAGTGGACCGCCTCCGATGGTCGGCTGTGGCGCACCGAATGCAACACCCCCGCCACCGGCCGTAACGGCTGCCGCTCCTACAGCATGGTCGACGTCGTCGCAGCGGTGCGCAGCACGCGTGGCACCAGCTTCGTCAAGCAGCGCCAGTGGGTCCTCAACAACATCGTCCAGTTCACCACCCCCACCTCGGCAGTCACCCCGACGCCGAAGCCCACCCCCACCCCGACGCCTACCCCGACGCCGGTCGGCCCGTACGACGCCCGCGTCGGCATCGACGACCAGGACACCTTCGCGAAGTCACTGGTCGAGTGGACCAACAAGGCCCGCATCGAGGACGGAGTGAAGGTCGGCTACGGCAACGACGGTAAGGCAGTCGCCTACGACCCCACGCTCAACGCCGAAGCCCTCAAGTGCGCCCAGTCGAACCTCGCCCACGGCTCGCTCGACCACTCCCTGCCGGGCTGCGTGGCAGGCGACGGAGTGTACGGCGAGAACCTCGCTGGCACGACCATCGGTCGCCCGGTCAGTGTGCTTGTCGACGGCTGGATGAAGTCCCCGGGCCACTACAGCTTGATGACAAGCGCTCTCAACGTCGGATTCGGCGGGGCGTACGCGTGTGACGCCGAGTGGTGTGTCGCGGTGATCAAGGCGGAGCACGACTGGTCGTTGTATCCGGGCAACTAGTTCGCGGTCTCCGAAGTCTCGGGGGCCGACCTCAACCCAAACCCATGGAAAGGGGAAGTCGAGAACAATGAGACTTCGTAAAGTCGTAGCAACACTGGTTGCTGCGCTCGTGCTGCTCGTGTCGCTGACCGCGACCCGAGCCAACGCCTGGACGGCGGTGGAGGGCTCCGGCCCTGCCGGCGGCTACCAGTCGATGACCGGTGTCGGGGAAGGCGCCTGGTCCACCAGGAGCCTGACCACCTTCTCCACCTACCTGATGCCCGGCGGCGCTGGCCGCTGGATCTGCATCGACCCACTGGAACGCGTGCCGTCGGTGATCTCCACCAACACCACCCAGGTCTCCAACCCCAAGGTCGCCTGGATGATGCACACCTACAGCCTCACCAAGGACCCCTACCAGGCCGCAGCGCTGGCCTACTGGGTCAAGCGCCAGTACCCCTCCAGCGGCGGGGAAGAAGCCGCCCGCCAGGTCGCCGCGAACGAGCCGACCGACTGGGCTGCCATGCAGAACTACATCACCGCGATGGATGCCCAGGCCAACAAGTACGCCGGCCCCTACGAGCTGGTGATGAACCTCACCGAGACCGGCGCCACCCCAGTGGTCCGCTCAACGCTCAGCAAGCAGCCGCTGAAGTTCCTCACCCCGGCCGACGGGCCCCGGTTCGAGACCAACCCGCAGGTCCGCCTCACCTTCGGCAACGCAACGTTCACCGACGGGCAGACCTCGAAGATCGTCGACGCTAACACCGCCTTCACATACCGCACTACAGACCGGACCAAGCCGGTCACCGCGACCGCCTCGGTCGCCGGACTCCCCGGCACCACCATGACGCTCTACGCAGAGGCCGGCTTCCAGCGGATGATCGGACGCGGCATCCCCACCAACGACCCGCTGAGCGCCACCGCAACCATCGAAGCCTTCCAAGAGACGCCGGTGATCGAGACGGTGTCCTCGGCTGTAGCGGGCATCAAGATCGGCGAGCCGATTACTGACTTGATCCGCGTCACACGGGGCAAGCCGAACACGTCGATGGTCGTCCCGGCGGTGCTGTATGGCCCGTTCGACTCCAAGCCGACACAGCGGCAAGATGCCCCGTCCGGCGCGCCGGTCGCGTTCCGCACCGATGTGACGATCCGCCTCGACGCGCGCGGCGACGGTCAGGCGACGTCGGCAGGGTTCACGCCGACGAAGCCGGGTTGGTACACGTGGGATGTCAACTGGGCTGGCGACGCGAACAATGCGGCGTTCAACCACGAGTTCGGTGTCCCGGCGGAGACCGGCTTCATGTCGGTGTTCACGCCGACCATGACCACCGTGTCATCGGCCGCCAACGGTGAGCTGAAGGTCGGAGACCAGGTTACCGATGAGCTGAAGATCACTGGGGGACGTCCCGGTGCGACGGTGCAGGTCGATGTGGTGCTCTACGGCCCGGTCGCGGATGAGCCGGTCGAGGCCGCGACCGCACCGGCCGGCACCCCAGAAGCGACCCGAGAGACGCTGTCGGTGAAGCTGGACGCCCAAGGCAATGCCACCGTCACGTCCACGCCGTACACGGTCGAGGAGACCGGCTGGTACTCCTACACCGGCACGGTGCGCGCCGACGAGTCGCATGAGGCGTTCAGCCACAATTACGGCGTCGCGTCGGAGACGGGGCACCTGCGCAAGCGCACCCCGGAGATCTCCACGGTCACCTCGGCCGTGGCAGGGATCCGGGTCGGGGACCCGATCCGTGACGAGATCACCGTTACCGGTGGCCGTCCCGGCTCGACCGTGATCGTCGACGCCACCTTGTACGGGCCAGTGGCCGAGCAGCCCGTCGAGGCCGCGACCGCACCTGAGGGTGCTGCGGTGGCATGGTCGGGTGAGATCTCGATCACCCTCGACGCGCAGGGCAACGGCACCGGCACCACCGCCGACTACATCCCGGCAGCTGCCGGCTGGTACTCCTACACCGGCACGCTCCGCGGCGACACCTCACACGAGACGTTCGTCCACAACTACGGCGTGACCTCCGAAACCGGCCAGGTGCTGCGCTATCAGCCGGAGGCGACCACGCAAACCTCCGACACCCTCATCGACGGGCCCGGGGAGCTGACCGACACGATCGACGCCACCAACGGCAAGCCCGGCGCCGCATTCAGCGGCACCTCGACGCTGTTCGGCCCGTTCGAGGTCGATCCGGTGGGCCAGCCGCTGAACCCGGACACCGACCCCGTCGTCGGGATCTCGACCTTCGAAGGCTCGTTCGACGATGAGGGCAACGCCACTGTCGTCTCCACTGCGCAGACGGTCTCCGAGGCCGGCTACTACGTGTGGGCTGAGCAGATTGCTGCTGATGTGAATAATGAGGAGTCGCAGTGGCCCGATGCCGTCACCTCGGAAACCAGCCTGTGGCTCGATATGGAGGTGGCCTCGCAGGTGTCGGCGCAGCTGGCGCTGGTGGGTCACACCATCACCGATGACGTCACCGTCACTGGTGTGAAGTCCTCGATCGGTGACACCCCGATCGACTACACCCTGACCGGCACCCTCTACGCCGCCCCTGCGGTCGAGGGCTCGTGTGAGGCTGTCGACTGGGCCGATGCTGCTGTGGCTGATTCATTCACTGAGCAGCTTGCTGCTGGTGATGTGCCGGCCGACGGGACCTGGTCCCTGACCGGGCTCGGCGAGCACACCGTCAAGGAACTGGGATGCCTCACCTACGGCTACGAGCTGACCGCTCAGGCCGGTGAGGATGCCATCACCGCCATCCATGCCCCTGGGCATGTGACCCAGACCACGTTGGTCACGCAGCCGGAGATCGAGACCAAGGCCCACGACAAGGCGGACGGCGATCAGCACCTCCACGGCGCGACCGAGCAGGTCATCGTCGACGTGGTGCCCTACGTCGGTCTCGTCCCCGGCAAGGAATACACCGTTGAGGGCATCCTCATGGACAAGGCCACCGGTGAGCCCCTGTCGCCGGAGATCACGGCGACGACCACCTTCACGCCGACCGAACCGTCGGGCCAGGTCGAGCTGGAATTCGTCGTGAGCGTGGCGCACATGTACAAGACGATCGTGGTGTTCGAAACCTTGTTCCATGAGGGTCGTGAGATCGCGATCCACGCCGACATCGACGATGAGCAGCAGACGATCTGGTGGACGAAGATCGGCACCACCGCCACCGACAAGGCTGACGGCGATTCGTTCCTGAACAATGCCGGCGACAAGCAGGTCGTTGACGTGGTGGCCTATCAGGGCCTCATCCCCGGCAAGACCTATCTGATCGAGGGTGAGTTGATGGACAAGGCCAGCGGTGAGCCATTGCTGCTGGCGTCGAAGGCGTCGACGACGTTCACCCCGACCACCCCCGATGGGGAGGTCGAGCTGGAGTTCACCGTCGTGGCCGATCATCAGGGCAAGGTCCTGGTGGCGTTCGAAACCGTCAGCTTGGAGGGTAACACGGTGGCGGTCCATGCCGACATCAACGACGTGGCCCAGACTGTGTACTGGCCCGATCTGCGCACGTCTGCGACCGATCAGGCCGACGGCGACAAGCAGCTCCTGGCTGCTGGCGGCACCATCGTCGACAAGGTCACCTACACCGGTCTCCAGCCGGGGGAGACCTACACGGTGCGCGGTGAGCTGATGGACAAGGCCACCGGCGAAGGCACCGGCATCCTCGGTGAGGCCAGCTTCACCGCTGAGACCGCCGACGGCGTGGTCGACGTGCTGTTCACCGTCCCGGGCGGCTACGCGAACAAGACCCTGGTCGTGTTCGAGACCCTGTTCCACGGCGATGTTGAGATCACCGCGCACGCGGACCTCAACGACGTCGAGCAGACGGTGACCATCGCCCGCACGTCGGGCGGTGGGATCAGCACCGGTGACGTGCCCGAGCTGGGTACTGCTGGCGGTGGCCCCGCGTGGCCGCTGATCGCGGTCGGCGCGGTGGCTCTGCTCGGCGCCGCGGGCGTGGGTGCCCGCACCCTGCGCACCCGAAAGACGGGTGCGTAACCAATGAAGCACGTCGGGCAGCACCGTGTGCCCCCCAACACCAGCCTGGACTCGAGCCAGGCCGGTGCTGCCCGGCGTCCCTGGGCGACTCGGCTGGCCTGGTGGCTGGTCGGGTTGCTGCTGGTGGTGAGCGTCACGGCCACGGTCGCGGCGTTCACCACCGCCCCCACCCCTGAACCTGTGGCACCCGAGGGCCTAGCCGTCGTCGACGGCACGGTGCAAGCCCCCGCCGCTGAACCCCTCCACAACCCCACACCGGCCCTGACCGGCCCCACCGCCGTCCCCACAGCATCCTCACCCAGCGGCGGGCCGGCGGCTGCACGCGGGTCTCGTAGGGTGCAGATCCCTGCTCTCGGGGTGGATGCCCCGATCGGAGCTGATCTGCGTCGCGGGAGCAGTGGAGATTGGATTCCCCCGGACCATGCGATCGGCGCATGGCGCGAGTCGGCTGACCTGTCCGCCACCGTCGGGGTGACGATGCTGGCTGGGCATGTGTGGGTCGGCCAGCGCCCTGGTGTGCTGATCGATCTTCGCCACATCACCCCCGGCAACCTGATCACGGTCGTCGACGGCGACACCGTCCAGCACTTCCTGGTCACCGACCGTTACGAGGTGGCCTCCGATGCGCTGCCGGAGTCGGTGTGGGGATCGTCCACCGGCGATCGGGGTCTGGTGCTGGTGACCTGCGCCGGTGAAGGGATCACCCGCGACGGGCGGCGCGTGTGGTCGCGCAACCTCATTGTTGAAGCTTCTCTCTACACGAAACCTCTCACCTAAAGGAGAACCCGAAATGGACCAACTCAAGAGCATCATCACGCTGCTGTCGACCTTCGTGTCGGTGGCCGGCGGCTTGTGGCTGGCGTGGGGTGTGATCAGCCTCGGCTTCGCGATCAAGGAGCAGGAAGGCTCCGGTATGCGTGGCGGCATCCTCCAGATCGTCGGCGGCGGGCTTGTCCTGGCCGGCGGCGTGTACCTGGGCACGCTCGGCGGCTGAGCTGAGGGGCTGAGGTGTCGTTCGCGCGTGACGTGCTGGAGCCGATCCTGCGCGATATGTCGGGAGGGTTGGGGTCGATGTTCGGCCTCAACCTGACTGACGTGCTCCAGTCACCGGAGGAGTACTCCGCGTCGACGGCGGCGCTGATGGTGACGATCTCCGACACGATCGTGATGCCGGCCGCGACGCTGATCCTGGTGGTGCTGTTCATGCTGGAGCTCGTGCGGATCGGGATGCGCACCGACGGCGACGGGGAAACGTTCGCCAAGACGGCGTTCTTCACCCTGGTGAAGTTCGTCATGCTCAAACTGATCTTCGAGTCCACCCATGTGGTGATGCAGGGCATCTACGCCCTGTTTGCCGAGATGGCCAGCCAAGCCAACACGATCACTGCGGTGACCACCGGTGTGGGCAGCGACCAGCTCAACGGGTTCCTCACGTCGGTGGACGACATGGACTGGCTCGGGCAGACGGTGTTGATCATCTTCATGCTGCTGGCGTGGCTGGTGAACAAGGGCGCGATGATCGCAGCCCTGGCGCTGGTGGTGGTCCGGTTCGTCAAGCTGTACATCTTCGCCGCGTTCGCACCGGCACCGATCGCGATGTTCGCCACCCAGGAGACCCGCACCTTCGGCGTGGGGTTCCTGCGTAACTATGCCGCGATCGTCCTCCAAGCCCTGGTGCTGGTGTTGGCGTTCGCGATCTATCAAACCGTGACCAGCACCTGGGCCGGTAGCGCGTTTGCCAACCTCGACGGCAACGCCGTCACCGCTGCACTGTCGATCAGCGGCAGCTTCATCATGATGGGCGTCGTGCTGGGCATGGTCGTCCTCGGATCAGGAAGGATCGCCAGTGAGCTACTGGGCAACTAGAACCCGCCACACCACCCTAGCGACGCTAGCGGGGGCAGTGGTCATAGTGGGGTTAGTGTCGGGGTGTGGTGCTCCGGCACGGGACCTCAACGAGGTCCGCCAAGACGCGCTCGTTGAGATGGAGCAGTTGCGGTTCGCGGAGGACTACCACGACTCTCTGAAGACGATCGAACGCTCGGTCAACATCGACGAGATCGACAACGTGCTGCGGATCGCCCGCGACACCGACGCCGAGAACCAGGACGTGTTCTGGGGCTGCGCGCAACGCGGAACCGGGCTGCTCGACGGAGCCACCCTGAGCGCGATGACCGACGGGGTCAAGGAGTTCAACGAGTTCGAGCTGACGCTGGGGCGTAACCAGTCAGCGTCGCTGGACTTGGTCGGCACCGCTGAAATGATCGGGCAGATGGAGATCTCGCAGGGCGATCAGTGGCTGATCGACCACGCCGGCACCGTGACCGGGTGGGAAGCGACGTTGGATGAGTCGATCGCCAACCGGCGAATCGAACTGCACGAGGGACGTCAGATGGTCTATGTGTATGGCCCCGATCGGTGCCACGTGCCGTTCACGTTGACGCTCACCACCACGGGGGAGGGCCCCACAGACCATGAGGCCACCTTGCTGGTCCAGGAGTCCGGCGCACTGCTGATCGACGTGTTCGGTTCCTCGTTCGACATCAAGTGAGCCGGGTGGATTGCTGTGGCGTTGGAGATGAGGGTCTACGAGGAGCTGACCTCGATCGAGCCGAAGGTGATGGCCGGGTTCACGTGGCGCCAGTTGTTGGCGGTCGTGGTCGTCGGTGCCGTCACGATCGGGTTGGTGGTGGCTCTGTTCCTGGCTGGGACCACGGACTTCAGCATCGTGTCGTGGATCGTGATCCCGATCGCGGTGCCGTTCGCCGCGTGGGGCTGGGTCAAACCGTTCGGGATGCGGTTCGAGAAGTACGCCGGGCATGTTTGGCGGTTCCTGGCCCGCCCCACCAAGCGCCTGTATGCCAATGACGCGCTGTGGCAGGCGCACCAAAGAGAGTCGTGTGAAGGGAAGAGGCCTCGTGTTCCTCGGAAACAAGAGCAAGTCGAAGAAGCCGGCCACTAACCCGGCAGGCACGCCTGCCGCGACGCCGAAGTCGTCCAAGGCTGCGGCGAAGAAGAAGGCCAAGGCACGGGCTGCGGAGGCGAAGAAGGCCCAGAGCGTGCTGTGGTACGACGCGATCACCGAATCAGGTGTGTGCGTGCTCGGCGGTGGGAAATACTCGGTGATGCTGCGCCTGTCTGACATCAACTACCAGTTGGCCACTGACGATCGGCAGCGCGAGCTGCTGGAGCGCTACGCGAGGTTCTTCAACCTGTTCTCGATGGGCCAGCAGTTGCAGGTCACCATCGTCAACCGCCGGCTGGAGCGCGACACCCTGTTGGGCAAGGTGCTGTTCCCCGAACCGCTGCACGGTGACGCGGTCAGCGTGTACCGCTCGGACCACAACAAGCTAGTGCGGTCCATGATCGGTGAGTCGCGCTACTCGATCGTGGCAGAGAAGTACCTGACGTTGACGGTGTCTGGCGAGTCGCTCGACGAGGCCCTGGCCGTGCTCAACCCTCTGGTGGAGCAGGTCACCAACCAGATGTGGACGCTGCTGGAGTGCCGCGCCCACCGCGTCGATGGACCGGGCCGGATCGAGTTGCTGCGCGAGCTGACCCGTGGCTGCTACGCGGCCGGGTTCGACTACGCCGGCATGGCCCGCTCGGGAGCAACCACCCGCGACGAGCTGGCCCCGCAGGCGGTGGAGTTCCCCACCCGCAGCGAGCTGGTTCTGGCCGGCGACGAGGGAGACATCTGGTGCCAGACGTTGGTGCTGCGCGACTACCCGTCGTGGATGAGCGACCAGCTGTTTCGGCGGTTGTCGGAGGTGCAGACCGATCTGGTCATCTCCTTCCACATTTCCCCGATCGATCGGTCAGAGTCGCGTGATCTGGTGATGCGCCGCAAGGCGGAGCTCGACATGGAACGCACGGACCGGCGCCGCAAGCTGGTCAAGGCGAACATGGACCCGGAGGAGGATCTGCCGGAGTCGTTGAAGCGGTCGTTGGCTGAGGTCAAGGACCTCATGCACGACCTCGACGACAACGATCAGCGTCTCTACACCACCACGTTGGTGGTGATGGTCCAGGCGTCGTCGGCTGAGGAGCTGAAGGATCGGGTGACGAAGGTGCGCCAAGCGGCGAAGACCGAGTCGTGTGATCTGGCGGTGATGAAGTTCTTCCAGGAGCAGGGATTCAACACCGCGCTGCCGCTGGGGGAGTCGTTCCTGCCGGTGCATCGCACGCTCACGTCGGCGGCGGTGGCGGTGATGGTGCCGTTCACGTCGCAGGAGATCCTCGACGATCAGGGCCTGTTCTATGGCACCAACGCGGCCACGGGGAACCCGATCATTGCTGACCGTCGACGGACACGTAACGGCAACGCGTTCGTGCTGGGAACCTCCGGGTCGGGCAAGTCCCACTTCTCGAAGTGGGAGATCGCAGAAGTGCTCATCGGTCGCCCCAACGATGAGGTCATCATCATCGACCCCGAACACGAGTACCGTCCGCTGGCGGATGCGTTCGATGCGACCGTCGTCGACGTCCATGCCGGCTCGTCGCAGGTGATCAACCCGTTCGACATCGTGCTCAACACCCGTGAGGGTGACCCCGTCAGGTTGAAGGCAGAATCGCTGCTGTCGATGCTGCGTGTCCTGCTGGGTGGCGGCAGGGGTTTGTCGGCCGCGCAGGAGTCGATCCTCGACCGGTCGATCACCACTTTGTATCACCGTTACCTCGACGACCAGAACCAGCCCGTGCCCACCCTGCGGTCGCTGCATGGGGAGCTGCTGCTCCAGGCCGAACCGGAAGCTGCGGCGATCGCCACGGCGCTGGAGATGTATGCCACCGGCACGTTCTCCGGGTTCGCGCAGCAGACCAACGTGGATGTGTCCAACCGGTTCATCTACTACGACATCGCCAAGCTGGGCGACCACATGAAGACCTTCGGGATGATGGTGGTCCTCGACCAGGTGTGGAACCGGGTCATGTCCAACTTCGGCCGAGGGATCCGCACCTGGCTCTACGTCGACGAGTTCCACCTGATGTTCACCAACCCGCACGCACTGGCCACGTTCTTGTCGATCTACAAGCGGGCCCGCAAGTACGGTCTGCTGCCCACCGGCATCACGCAGAACGTGGAGGAACTCCTGGCGGTGCCTGAGGCCCGGTTGATGCTGTCGAACTGTGATTGCCTGTTCCTGCTTGGACAGAAGAAGACTGACGCCGACGAGCTGGCGGTCCTGCTCGGGCTGTCGGATGACCAGATCAGGGCGTTCACCTCCGTCGAAGCCGGCTACGGCCTGCTCAGCTTCGGGGCGACCACGCTGCCGTTCAACGCGCGTAAGGAACAGTCCCCGCGCGGGCCGCTGCTCACCCTGCTCGACACGACGTTCGACGACCGCAGCTAGACGCACTCCAAAGGGTTGGGATGTACAGGACCAGGGGTGCGGGCCGGCTCACCGGCCATCAGCGGGGGACCGCGCTGACCCGCTCGGCGCGGGTGATCAGCCGTACCCGAGGCGAGGTCCACTCCCTGGCCGCGACCGCCCGCGCCACTGAACGCAAGGTTGCTGCCGCTGGTGATCTGGACCCTGACCAGCAAACCAACTCGGCTGTGGTGTCTCGCAGCAAAGAGATCGCGTTGCAGAAGGTCAGCTACAAGCTGGCCGGGAACCCGCCCAAGACGTCGATCGGCCGGACCGCGAACCGGGCAGGGGTCGGCGCAGTCCAAGCCACCGGCTCGGAGCTGAAGAACGCACTTCGTGACGGTGGGCGGCTCGACATCGACGACGCCGCCGTGTCCGCGGCGAGGTGGGCCAACCGCCACGGCACCGCCCTGACCGTCAAGGTCGGAGCCAAGACGCTTGTGTTCGGCGGCAAAGCCGGGATCAAGACCTCCTCGCTTGTCGGGCACGCCACGGTCGGCGCCGTCCGCTACTCCGCGATCGGCACCATCCACGCCGCACGGCTCGGCGCCACCGGCGCCGCAGCGGCTGGCCGGCTGACCGGGCAGGTCGCCACTCGAGGAGCACGCCTCACTGGCCGCGCCGCCACACGGGGCACCAACACTCTCCGCAAAGCGGGAGCGGCAGGCTGGAAGCGCGGCACGGCCGCAGCCCAGCGGGCGAAAGCTGCGGCTGTCAGTGGAGCCCGCGCAGCTGCGGTAATGGTCAAGGCTGCCGCGAGCGCGATCGTCGCCGCCGTCTCCGGCTCCACAGTGCTGCCCGTCGTGGTTGGCATCATCGCCGTGGTCGCTCTGCTGGTGGCGATCCTGCCGGGGTTCATCACCGGCGCCGGCCATGAGCAGCACCGTTCAGAAACCCTCTCGGCGGTGTGCATCTCGTCTCCCTACGAGCTGGGCCCGGTCCAGCCGCACGTCGAGCAGGCTACGGTGCTGTTGGGCACCCTCCACGGGGTTGAGGTGATCGGCGGCTGGCGTCCAGGCAACACCTACGACGTTGAAGGCCATCCGGCCGGGTTGGCTGTTGACCTGATGACCGACCGCGCGAAGGGCGATGCGGTGGCCGCCTACGCTCAAGAGCACGCGGCCGAGCTGGGAATCAAGTACATCATCTGGTGGCAGAAGATCTGGTCGGTCGAACGCGCCGGTGAAGGGTGGCGGCAGATGGAGGACCGTCGCTCCGATTCGGCCAACCACCTCGATCACGTTCACATCTCCTTCAACCCCGACCCCGGCACCGGCGGCTTGGAGACCCTCATGGCGGAGGCGTGTGGCACCGGCGCCGACGGCGCGCCAGCGGTCAACAAGGCGGCAGCAGAATCGATCGGGGGCTGGGCCAACCCGACCCCGTCGACGAGGGTCACATCCCCGTACGGGATGCGGACCCATCCGATCACCAGGGTGTACAAGCTCCACACCGGCGCCGACTACGGCGGCGGCTGTGGGGTGCCCATCAACGCGGCCGCGTCCGGGACGGTCTCCTCGGTGTCCCCCAACCGCGCCTACGGCAACCTCATCACCATCGACCATGGCGCCGGTATCGTCACCCGCTACGCCCACTCCTACAAGAGCGAGATCTATGTCCGTGCCGGCGATACCGTCGTGGCCGGGCAGCGCATCGCCGCCATGGGCAGCTCCGGCTACTCCACCGCCTGCCACCTCCACTTCGAAGTGAAAGTGGGCGGCGGGTTCGTCGATCCCGTCGCGTTCCTGCAAGCCAGAGGTTTGGGATGAGAAAGTGTCACACCTGCCCGGTAGCGTCACCTGGTGACGAAAGGAGCCGGCATGGAGATCAACCTGAAGATTGTCGCCGTCGTGTCCGCGATGTGTGTCGTCGGGCCGGTGGGGCTCATCCTGATCCGCTGGGTGTTCCGCGCCCTGGGGCTGTTCGTTGCCCTCGCGCTGGGCACCATCGTCCTAGCGTTGGTAGTGGCGCTAGTGCGGGGAGTGGTCACGGGCGGTATCTCGTTCACCTGGTGAACCGGAGGACGTCGTGAAGCGCCGCGCCGCAGTGTTCTTCGGGCTCATCATCGCCGTGATCCTGTTCTGGATCGGCAACACCGTCTGGCACGATGCCCGCCTCGGCTACGAGACCGGCGGCTGGGCAGGCGCGTTCGACCACGCCGACGACGGCCTCCGTACCGTTCGGCTGGCCATCTCCACCCACGTCCATGACCTCCTCGCAGGTCTTGCCCTGGTCGGGTGCGCCGGGCTGGGGTGGCTGTACTACGTCGCTGAGCGGGGTAGGGAACGCCGCGGCGAGGAACACGGCTCTGCCCGCTGGGGCAGACCACGCGATATTGGGCCGTTCATCAACCCCGACGCCGGCCGGAACCTGCTGCTGACCCGCACCGAACGGTTGACCATCGACCGGCCAGCCAAGATCCAGCATCAGCGCAACCTCAACGTCATGGTGATCGGCGCCGCCGGCACCGGCAAGTCGCGCAACTTCATCCTGCCGAACATGGCGCGCCCCCACTCGTCGTATCTGGCCACCGACCCCAAGGGCGAACTGCTCGCAGCCTCCGGCACCGCCCTGAAGGAGGCCGGCTATCAGATTCGGGTGCTGAATCTGGTCAACTTCGCAGAGTCCGACCGGTTCAACCCTCTTGCGTATTTGAGGCCCGGGCACGAACCAGAAGACGTCAACCTGATGGCGATCAACATCATCGCCAACACCGACGTGCCCCGCCAACAGATGGCCGGCGGGGGAGACCCGTTCTGGGAGAGGGCCGAAGCCGGGCTGCTCAACGCCCTGATCGGCTTCGTGGCCGCGACCTACCCGGCAGGGGATCAGCACCTCGGGTCGGTGATGGATCTGCTGCTCCAGATGCGCGCCAGTGATGACGTCGCCTACACCAGTGAGGTGGATGCGATCTTCGAGGGCGCCGCACGGATGCTGGCCGATAACCCGTCGATGCTGCACCACGAGCTGCTGGCGTTCGCGATCGCCAACTACAAGGTTTATCAGCGGGCCGCGCAGAAAACCGCCGCGTCGATCATCGTGACCATGGGTATGCGGCTGGCACCCCTCCATATCCCGTCGGTGAGGCGTCTGGTCACCGCTGACACGATGCAGCTGGACCTGGTCGGGTTCGAACCGACCGCGTTGTTCATGGTGCTGCCAGACACGAACAAGCAGTTCGCGTGGCTGTCGGCGTTGATGCTGACCACGTTC
Organism: Propionibacteriaceae bacterium; assembly: GCA_030538315.1. Lineage (GTDB taxonomy): Bacteria > Actinomycetota > Actinomycetes > Propionibacteriales > Propionibacteriaceae > Arachnia. The sequence continues at coordinate 40,061 of JAUNUF010000007.1, read as the reverse complement.
TTCCAACGCGGGGTGTGGCTGGCCGACCGGCAGTACAGCCGCCGGCTGCCCGTGCCGGTGATGTGCTTCCTCGACGAGTTCGCCAACATCGGCAAGATTCCCGATTTCGACATCCTCGCCGCCACGCTGCGCTCACGTGGGATCTCGTTCCAAGCCGTGATCCAGGCGCTCGGTCAGGGCCAGGCGCTCTACCGTGACGGCTGGAAAGCGATCCTCGGTAACTGCGACACGGTGCTGTTCCTCGGCTCAGCGGATGCTGACACCAAGGAGTACATCTCCAAAGCGTTGGGCAAGCAGACCATCATGGTCACGGACTCGTCTCGCACCAAGGGCCGGCACGGGTCGGACTCCCGATCCCGCAAGTCGCAAGGCCGTGAGCTCCTCACCCCCGACGAGGTCGGCCGGCTCCCCGGCGACGAGGCGATCGTCCTGATCCGAGGTCTCCCGCCGTTCAAGTCGAAGAAGCTGGCCCCACTTCCTGAGACCACCCCGTACCGCCACCAGACGCAGAATGCGAGGATATGAAGCCATGAGCACCCACGATGCGCCGGCCACCGATGAGGACCGGCTTGAAGAAGTCCGCGAGAGCCTGGTCGAACGAGACACCATGATCACCGAAGTCTGGCGGCGGGTAGAGGAAATCGCTGGCGACGTCGACGCCCTGGCCAGTAACCAGACAGCAATGAGCTTGATCATCGAGCATCTGGTTGAGGACATCGATGAGGAAGAGTCAGCCGCTGTCGAGGTGGCCCTTCGCCCGTGGACGAGGATGCCGCGCACCCGCCAGGATTGGCTCGACCTAGTGGCATGGGTCGACGAGATGAGCGCCGCCCACAGCCTCGCGGAGATGCCGGTGTGCTGGCCAGCGCACGAGCAACTGGTGTTGGAGCTCGACGCAGCGCGAGCGGCGTGGAACGTGGCAGTCGCGCGACACCAGAAAACGGTTTCGGATGCGATGTGGAGCTGGTACAGCTACGTCTGGACCCCACTACGAGCACGGCTCGCCGCCTGGGACCGCTGCCGCAACGGCCACATCGCGGATCCTGTGGGAGCACTGACGGGGATGGAGTTCCTCCCGCCAATCGCGGATGCCCTGGTGTCCAGCACAACCTAGATCTCCGGCTTCTCCTTGGAGTGGCTCCACAGCTTTGGGGGTGAGACGAGTAGTCCTCGGCCTCACCCCCATTCGGTTGCTCTGTTCGAAGTCTGTCAGGTCATTACTGCAGGGTGACGCGGTACCAATCAAGAAAGGACATGATGTTCAAGTCGACGGTGCCACTTGGACCTTCCAGCGTCAATGGAAATGTGTTTCCTGATTGGAGGCCAATTGTGACATCGATTTCTGAGGGGTCTGTTGGTTGACCCAGCCTCTGCCATATCCAATCCAACTGCATTTGCAGCTCGTCCACCCCGATCTTGTTCGTAATTGTCCGACACGCCGCTTCAGCATCCCTGGCCGCTAGGCTCTTTATGAAGCTGGTAGCGGCTGATTCGGGTGTCGGAGCTCCGCCGTTGCGACTGTCACACGAGAACTCGCCTTTGGGAGAGACCCAGAGCCACCAGCCGATCACCGTGATGAGCGCAATGATGAGGATGGTGGCCAAAGCGACTACAAGACGTTGAGTGCGAACCACGTTACATCTAGGTGTGAGATTGCCGTGAATGGCTTATTGAGAGTGTCTGAGGTGTGATATGTCAGGTATGGAACATTGTTGATCCAGTTTGTGACGATCATGGTGTGGCTCATGTTGGTAGCTCCCCGGGCCTTGTATTGCAGAATGTCCCCCAGCCACAGGTCCTTCACATAGCGCATGGTTGTCGCCCTTTTGGACTCGTTGACTGCGAACCGATAGAAGTTCTCAGCCCCACCCCAAGAGTATGAGGTCGTGAGCCCGGTGTACCACCAAGCCTTGTCCGACTGATAGAAGCCGCTCACAGGTTGCCAACCGCCCTGGTGCATCGCCTGTGAGGCGAAGTTGGTGCAGTCGTTTGAGTACTTCGTTGGATAGGCCGGGTTCCTTCCGTTCCACCATTTCTTGGCGTAGTTCACAGCTGCGGTGGCGTTGATGCGCTGAACCGCGTGGGTTGTCGGCCCGGAAAGATCGATGGATGCGGCTCCTTCCTCAGTTGGCATCGTGGCAGCACGTGCTGCGACCTCCGTGGGATCCAGACGCTCGACCGGCAAGAGCTCAACACTCGTCAAGGCCAGTGCGCCACCGCTGGAAGTGAGCGTGATGGGGATCATTTCCTCCCAGAGTTCGCCCTCAGGAAGCTCCGCAACGGTTCGGGTGACGTGGAGGAATCCAGTGCTCACATCTTGGTCCGCGGTGGTGTCGTCAATGATGATCTGGGCTGTTGTGTCGAGAACAGTCACTCCACCGACTGCTTGGATGGATGCCGCTTCCGCCGCCAGCACTGAGATGTACTCAGCCATCGGCGAGGAGGTGGAGGCGAGCTCGCGAGAAGTCACGATGGGGTTTGAACCTTCGACGAACAGCGCATCGGAAACAGCTTCCACGCTGGCGGCCAGAGCTTGCACTTGACGGTCAATGCGCTCGCTATTGTCGGCCTGGGCGGCTGTAACGGGGAAGGTGGACAAGGAACCGACCAAGAGTGCAGCTGCGAGGAGCGAGCCCACAGCTTTCGGCTTGTCGTCGGCTCTTGATCCAGCTGAGTTGTTGTCATGGCTCAACCTGCGGGTGAGGAATGAGCCTCTTCTGTTGGTTTGGGCCTTCTTGTCTTGGGACACTCTCGTCTTCCTCTCTGAGCGGTTAAGCCCCATCTGCATCTGCGTTGATGCACTTGTACTTCTGGAGTTGTCTGAGTTGCGCGATTTGTTACCCATGGGGGCTTCGAGCTTGAGGAGCGGGCTATCCCAGAGTGGCTCAACTCACAGCTGCTAACCTCAGCCGCTGACACCAACCCGCATGACGCTTCAACGCCATTGCCACCTGGCGTCAAACCCCTCCAGTGGGAAGGGGCGCGTTTGTCCGCGAGCGACTCAGCAGGCCACTCAGATCGGGTGGACGCAGTTGCCCCGGAGGCGGTGGTCAGCAGGGCCCCTGCGTGCGCCTCATGCGCACGTGATCTTTGTGATGCCGGTGAGGGAGGCCGATGACTGGCCAGGCAGCAGGGTGGCTTTGAGGGTGGTGTTTGCGTAGGCGCGAACGGTGCCGGTGGATCGCTTGTGTGCGATGGATCCGGGCTTCCCACCCAAGGGGCTGAAGTCCGTGTAGGTTCCCGGGCAGGCGCTGAAGCTCATGATGCTGCCTTGAAAGTAGGCGCGTTGGAAGGCGCAGAAGCGTCCGGTCGGGCAGGAGTCGATGGCGTAGGGCTGCGCGTTGTCCCGGATGACGAGTGTGACGGCGCCTTCATCCCAGCTGATGGTGTCGGCTGACGTTTGGATGCCGCCGTACTGGGCAATCAGGGCGTCGATCTCTGCTTGTGGGCCTCCGGCATCGGCTGCCGACGGTAGGGCTGTGGAGAACGTCAGGAGTAGGACGGTGAGGATGGCTGCTCGGAGTTTCTTGATCATTGTTTCTACTTTCTTTCCCATGCTTCGTAGGAAGTGACTGCTGGCGCGGTGATGGCGTGTCGGTCATTGCCGGTGTAGATGGTCTCGGTTGCAATGATCTGACCGGTATCGGTCGCGATGATGAGGTTCTGTTGGTAGTTGTCGACGTCAGAGCCGATCCTGAAGGAGAGGGCTGATCGGCCCAGGCGATCGGTCACTTGACCGATGAGGGTGACGTCAGGCCGGGATGCGAGGTACTCGAGCACTGTGGCTTCTTGAGCTGGTGTCACGGTGGTGTTGACGAGGACGCTCAGCAGGCTGAGTGTCGATTCCTCGGTGTTGGCGGGATCGACCGAGAAAGCGGTCTCAAGCCACTGGGCCAGTTGATCGGCGTCCTCAGGCAGGACACCGCTCGCGGAGGCCGCAACGGATTTCTCGGCGCTCAAATGCTCAGAAGACAGCGGCGTCCCAGGAATTGGCAGATCCTTGACCTCTTGGCCTGGGAAGGGTCGTCCCACGACGGTTTCGATGGTGACGCTACCGTCTGGTGAGAAGGTGGTCGAGGAGACGGTGGGGCTTGTGTTGGAAGCAACTACCTTCCCGGCCGCGTCGATTTCGCTGACGAGGCTCCACGCGTGCAGTTCGATCGCGGTGCGTGGCCACGCGCCTTTGCGGCGTAGTTCGGCGAGCTTCATGAGGTGATTTTGGGCTGACCCGGCGATTGGCGTGGCTTCCATTAGGGGTGGAGTTGCGCTGGCGGCTACAGGGCGAAAGACGATCATGCCGATGAGCGCTACGAGAACTGCACATGCCGCGAGCGTAAGTGGAGCGTGATTCCGATGCGTCTTCAACATCTTCGGCGGCGTGGGGGCGGGGGTGGACAGGATGCGGGCGAGGTCTGCCTCGGCACGCGGGCCATACTCGACGTTGGGGGCAGCGAGCTTGATCAGGAGTTCGGTGTTCTTCACGGTTGTAGCCCCCTTTCAGGGCCGTAGCGGCTGGAGAGTTGGAGAGCTCGGCGGAATTCCGCCTTCGCCCTGGTGAGTCTCACCCGGTAGGTGACGGGGTTGAGGTTGAGCGCCCGGGCTCCTTCAGCAGTGGTGAGATCACTCCAGTAGGCAAGGAGGAGGACCTCTGCCTGCTCGGGCTTGAGTAGCTGAAGGGCGCGTTCGATATCGAGCTGTTGCTCTGTCGCCAGAGCGTGGTCAAGTGTGGAGGGTGAAGCTCGGTAGGCGAGTTCCTTGTGCACTGTGTCGCGAACCCTCTGGCTGCGGTAGTGGTCTCCGATCTTGTTGCGGAGAACGCCGTAGAGCCATCCCTTGTCCAGTTCGCCCTTCTCCAGGAAGCGATGCCACGTGAGGATGTAGGCCTCCGCGGCCAGCGCCTCAGCGTCGCAACCCGTAGTGCGGCCAAGTACGAACTTGACAGCCGCAGCGTAGGTGTCGCGATAGAAGACGGCGAATACCTCGTCAGAGGGGCGCTTCGCGCCCTTGGGCAGATCGGCTTGACGCGAGACATCCCGGTCTTGTCCGACGCCAGGATGGCTGCCTGATGGGTCTGTCATGATCCGCTCCGAATAGCCGCGTAGGGGTTCACGTAGGGTATTGGACGAGACTCATCGTTTGTTACCGCTCTGGCTCCGGGGCCCAGACCTGTTGAGGGTGAAGGGCGTACAGGGCATCAGCGAGCCCGTTGGTAAGCGAGCCCGTCAGCGCCCTACAGCGTTAGTAGCGCGTGCTGGGAAGTGCCAGGAGAAGCGTGCCCAGCGCCGTTCGTTCGAGGTGCGATCGTTCATCGCGGATTGCCGCTCACCGGGCAGCCAGCATCGGACCAATCAGGAGCTTCGCTCAACCCTACGGACAGGCCATCTCGACCTAGTCGCGCTGCTTCGAGAGTAAAGGAACTGGCTCCTGGGGCCCACCAGACGTGGTGGGGCGGGGTGATGGCTCCGGTGGCTGGCCCGTTGAGGGAGTCCAGATGGTGGGTGAAGCATGGCCTGTTGTTTCGCAGGAACACCCGTGTGTCGGTGGTCGTGTGTGTCTCCACTGCGGCTGCCACCCTAGTAGCAGGCCGATCGCGGCTGGTTGAGAAGCAGCGCAACTAGCGTTCGTGGCCATGGTGTTGGCTGGGCTCTCGTGTTCGTTCCTGATCGGGTGCTTTGTGCATGGGGCGTCGGAGGGTGTCGATGAGCTGTTGTTGCTTGACGCGGCGGCGGATCGTGTCGATGGGCGCCCGGTCTGGTGTAGCTGGTGGCCGGGTGAGCGCTTGGATGATCGCCTCGCGGCTTCGGGACAAGACGTTCTCGACGACGGCCAGGGGGCTGCGTGGGGCTTGGCGTTCGATGCTTCTGAGGGTGGCGGTTGCTGTGGCGACGTCGGCCTTGGCTTTGTCTGCGGCCGCGAGGCGGGCGAGGCCGGATTCTCCGGGGGCAAGCGGGGCGTTGCGGAGGTGGTGGAGCTGGCTCTGGGCAGCGCGGAGCACGTCGGCCTGCTGGTTGCGTGCGGTGACCCAGGCGCTGATGGGGGAGACCTGCACGGGCTTGAGTTTCGCTGTCTGGAGGTGCAGCAGGTTCGGCTTCTTCGGCCGGGTCTGTGTGGGGCGCCGCGCGGGAGCAGGTGAAACCGCTGGAGTCTGGATGGTGACGGGTGTCCGGCGGGCTCGGGTGGCGAGGTCGTCGGGCGCTGGTGTGGTCGGTGCCGGTGTACGGACGGGCAGAGGGATCCGCATGGGTGGGCGGGTGTCGTCGATGCTGTTGGCGGCGACGATGTCGCGGCGGAGGTCGGCGGCTGCGGTGTGGAGGACGTGGAGGTCGCGTTGTGGGATGCGGCTGGCGTCGTGGCTCCGCGACGGCGGGGGCAGGGCCTTGCTGGGGTCGTCGTGGCCGGTGAGGCCACGCCATGTGTCGATCTGCCCTGCGAGGGCTTCCCACCGGGCACGTAGCGGGGTGTCGGGTGCGGGGACCGCTCCGAGGTAGTTGGTGGCCCAGGGGGCTGGGTTGAGGGCGATAGCTGCGCCCCGGTCACGGATCGCGGCCGCGACGGTGTCGGCCATGTCGGTGAGTGGTTCGCGCCAGGTGGGGGGCAGGTGCGGATCGTTGAGGCCACGGCCGGGGATGCTCCAGCCGGGAGTGCCGGCGGGCCGCTGGTTGATGCCGGTGTCTGGTTCGTAGGTGCGCAGCTTCTGCTCGACCCACAGCCCTCGTTGCAGGTCGCTGGCGTTGCGCCAGCGGGTCTGTGCTTCGTCGAGGGTGGCGCCGGCGATCGCGGCGTTGGTCTTGACGTCGGCGGGGGTGAGGTCGCGGGCGGCGTCTCGTTGGACGTTCTCCACGAACCAGGAGCGTCCGTCCATGCGGGCGCGGATGATGGTTTCCTCGCGGAGTTCAGCTTCGGTGCGGGTGCGGCCGCGTCGGTCGTCGCGGAGCTGGTCGATACGGCCGGTGAGCCGTTCGATGCGCTGGCCGAGTGCGTGGCGGGAGGGGCTGTCCGGGTCGTGGGTGAGGAGTTCTCGTGTGAGCTCACGCCGGGCGGTCATGGTCTCTCGGATCGCGCCGCCGATGGTCGTCGCGATGGTGCGGTGGGTGTGGAGTTGCTCGCGCAGCTCGTCGTCGGTGAGTTGCCCGTGGCGGCGGTCAACCCAGGATGGAACGTCTCGCCCGTCCTTCAGGGCTGCGGGGCGCAGTTCGGGGCCGACGGCTTGCCGTGCTGCCCGGAGGTCCTGCAAGGCCCCTTCACGGGCCGCTGTGGCGGTGTCCAGGGCGGTGGCGAGCTGGCCGTGGCCCATGGCGCGGGCAGGGCGGAGCTGGGTGGAGTAGCGGACCGTGGTGGCGGTGGCCAGATGCTTGTTGATGCGCCATGCGATCAGCCCGGTGGGGTCGTCGCCGGCGGACAGGGAGTCGACGCCGGCGACGAGGGTGAGCATCCGTTCGGCGGTGAATCCGGCGTCTTCTGCGGCAGCGAGCGCGGTGTAAAGCCGGTGGCGTTTGTCGCTGGTGGTGATCGCCGCGGCGAGCTGCGGGTCCCAGGCGCGCAGCAGGCTGGTGTAGCGCTGTTGGTCGGCGCGCTGCTGCATGTCGCCCAGGATCCGCACCATCCGTGCGGGGTGGTGGGCTTCGGCGTGCGCTTGGTTGATGAGTTCACGGGCCGAGATGGCTTGCTTGCTGGTGGCTGCGGCGTTGCGGAGCATGTCTGCGGCCGAGGTGCCGTCGGTGATCGCGTAGACGTGGTTGGAGTGTCGACCTCGAGTGAGGCCGACGTAGAGGGCTTCGCGGCTGGTGGTGTCGTCGATGATGAGGTGAGCGTGGTCGACGGTTTGGCCTTGGGCTCGGTGCACGGTGGTGGCGTAGCCGAGCCCGGTGGAGCCGGCGACGTAGTCGGCGGGTAGCTCGATGCTGCGGCCGAGGTCGTCGACGGCGTCGATGTGGCCGTCGTCACCGATGTCGGTGATGGTCCACACGTCGCCGTTCTTCACGAAGTTGTGGCCTGTTCCGGTGGTGAGACGGCGGTCGTTTCGGCGGGTGATGATGCGGTCTCCGATGCCAGCGAGGCTGCCGTCAGCCAGCTCGATGCTGCGGTCCATGGTGACGCTTCCGTCTACCGCGCGCTGGTCGTGGGCCATCTGATTGAGCGTGGCCACGGTGTTGTTCGTGCCGGCCATCATCAGCGACGTTTGGCCGTGGTTTTGGTCTGCTTCCCATGCTTCAACGACGCGAGTCAAGACGTGGGCGTTGGTGCCGCCGTGGACACGGTTGTTGGCCAGGTGCCAGTCGACGTCGCCCTCTTCTCGGAGCCGGAGCGACGCGGCGGCTTCGTTCTCGTCGACGAATCGGTGGACCTGGTCCAGGCGAACGGCGCCGACCTCGGCGGCGAGCATCCTGAGTGATCCGCCGGCGCCGATCGCTTGGAGCTGGCGGTCGTCTCCAATGAGGCGGACGAACGCGCCGGCGCGGGTGGCTCGTTCGGTGATCGCGGCGAGATCTCGGGCCGACGCCATGCCAGCTTCATCGACGAGGATCACGTCGCCAGCGTTGATGGCGCGGGTGCCGTTGCCGGTATCGAGGAGCCACTTGGCGATGGTGGTTGACGTCATCGACGTGGCCTGCTGGAGCTGCTCGGCGGCAGCGGCAGACACGGTGATTCCGTGGACCGAAACGCCCGCGTTACTGGTGGCAGCGATCGCCAGCTTCATCGCGGTGGTCTTGCCGGTGCCGGCCGGACCAATGCCCACGGTCACGATGCTCTCGGAGCACGCGACCTGGTGTGCCAAGTCGATCTGTCCCTGATTCAGCGGCCCATCGTGATAGGCCAGCGCGGCCTCGAAATGCGCCTGGGAGACGGCGGGAAGGGCCACGTCCTGAGCGGCGTTGAGGAGCAGGTCTTCGGCTTCCAGCACTGCGGTCGAGGTGTATAGCTCGGCGGCTGGAGGCTGGTAGATCGAGCTGCCGTCGTCGTTGATCAGGTCATCATGGTGGGGCAGATTCAGCCGTGGTGTGATGGAGAAGCTGGCGTGGGTCAATGCCTCGTGAGTGATCGCCTGGAGGGTCAGATCATCCACGATCCCGGGCTGTGCAGCGGCCCAGATGTTGAGCCGGGTTTCGATGTGATTGCGGGTCCAGGTCGACTGTTTCGCGGAGACTTCGTCGACCAGTTGTCCGGCGATCTCGGTGATGTTGATCGGCGGTGGAGTCACCAGCTGATAGGCGTCCGGGTGCTTCATTGCCCACTCGATCTGGGTGCGCAAACTGTCGGCAGATCGGCCCATGATCTGGTTCCACCGCTGGCGAAGATCGTCGCGGGTGACTGCCTGGGACTTCGGTGTTCTGGTGTCCAAAGTGGCCTGTTGCTTGAGGGCCAGGAGTTCCTTGGTTCCGGGTTGACGGCCATGCTGGTTGACGTAGTCTGCGACGAGTTCTGCGGTGCGTTGGGCGATGGCGATGCTGCGCGAGGAGAACATGTCCAGGTGCTTGTCGGTCACCATCCGCAGTTCCATTCCGCGATGGGAACCCGAGGGCGAGACGCGCTGGCGAAGATCGAAGCCGAGCGATTTCAGTTCATCTGCGAGGTGCTTGTTGTACACAGATGAGGCGTTCATGGTGGCCCGGTAGAGGCTCTGCCCGTCGATGGTGAGCCAGCGGGTGGAGCCGTCGGCTTCAGTGATCTGGACGCGGTTTGCGATGACGACGTGGTCGTGGAGCTGGGGGTCACCTTCGCGGGATTCCCAGTGCCTGAATCGTGTGGCCAGGAGACCGCTGGTGGTGCGGTAAGCCATGCCGTTGGTGCCGGTTCTAGCCCGGACGACTTCGGTCTCAAGGAACTCGACGGTGCGCTCGATGGCGCGCTGGTGGGCAGCCTCAAGCGCCGTTGCTTGGGGCTCGTGTGCGATGGCCCAGGCGACGGACACGGACTTGGGAGCAGAGAAGGTGAGGTCGAATCCGGAGACCGCGTTTTGTCCCTTGGTCAGCTCGGTTGCGAGGAACCTTGCGACCTCGTGCGGTGCGCCGGCGCGGCCATTTCGGTCGCGGAACATGATGCCTGCTTGGCGCATCCTGACGGCGATCCGTTCGTCTGGGGTGAGGTCTCGACCCAGTTCGGTTTCGCGCGCAACGGTGGCGTTCTTGATGGCGGTTGCGAGTTCATTATCGGGGGTCTGGTAGCCGTAGAACTTGCGGCCCAGTAGCACGGCTTTGAGTGCCTGTGTGGCGCTCATTCCGGTGCTCATGTGGTGTGCGACCAGGACGTCGGCGTTGGGGTGGAGGCCTTCGCCAAAGAGGGCCTTCATCTGTGCTTCGCTGACGGATCCATCGATCCCGAGGCTGGCTGCTCCGCCGCCCAACCACTGGCCTTCAGGTGTTCCCGTTTCGAGGTAGTAGTCGCCTAGTTCCTGGTTCTTGCCGATGTGGTGATCGGCGCTGACTGTGACGGAGGTGTAGTAGGCGTAGCCGTCTCCAGCGCTGAGCTTGGAGATCGTCATCACGGGGCTGAGTATAGGCCGAACTGGAGGGCACATTTCACCGAGTGGTTAGAAATGCAAGTAGTGTGACGCTAATGGGCCTCCGATTCGGAGGCCTCCCTTGTGGCCCATGAGCGGCTCGGCCTTTGGCCGATCAACGTTTCGTCCATGCTCCGAAGGGCAGGGTGGACGAAGTCCAACCATTTGAGTCACGTCGTAGACGTGTCCTTTCGCCGGTTCACCGGCTGTCCAGCGGTGTGTGCGGGCACTTGTGGCCGTGCACGCTGTGGGCAGGCGGTGGGCCGGCAGGAGGGTTGTCCATCATGTGTGCAGGTCGCGCGCTTTCGGGCTGGCGGAGCTGTGCACCCATGTGGGCAACCCGACGCGGCGTTTTCGCCGCGGCTCGCTAAACTCTCAGCGAGCCGACGCTGACGCTAAGGAGAGGTGCATGGCGAGGATCGCATTGACTAGAACAGAAGCACGCCGACGAGCCCGGGAACGCTCAGCGGCCATTCTGGCTCGTGAGACCCAACTGGTGGGTCTGGTAGCCGACTGGGAGCTTGCCCACGACGCGCTCAACCGGTGTTTCCGTGCGCTCTACGACGCGGGACTGACGCGCGGGCAAATTGCGGAACGCACGGGCCTTTCGACCGGTCGAGTGCCCCGCCATGATGAACTCCTCAACAACCAGGGTGTCAACGCCCAGGAGGGGCCGGTTGAAGCGACGGATGTGAGCAGCGATGGCGACGACGCCGACGCGACTTCAGACACTGCTGACATCGGCCACTGACCCTGAGATCGTCGAGCGCTACTTCGCGAAGATTCACCGGCCCGACTCGACCACCTGTTGGCTGTGGACCGGAGCTATCTCTGGGAAGGGTCACGGCCGGTTCTGGATAGGTGCCGGGCTCGTCGTCGTCGCCCATCGATTCGGTTGGCTGGTCAACGCCGGCGACGACGTCGACGAGCTGCCGGAGGTTGTCAGCCACTCGTGTGACAATCCGCTGTGCCAGAACCCCGCCCATCTTCGCGCGGCCACCTGGTCGTCCAACCGGCTCGAGTACCTCGCACGACGCGGCACACCCGGATCGCCGTTGCGTGACAAACGCGGATCGCGTGGACGTGCTCGTGAACTGCGTGACGCCGCCAAAGCCAAGGGCGACGTCGGCGCTGTGGAGGACGCCGGTTTGACCGAGCTTGATCGGTTTCAGACCACGCTGTGGTGACGTGACGCTCGCCAGGGCATGGCGGCGAGGGTGATCAACGGTCTCGTGACCGCACTCGATGGCACGGAAACACTCGCGGCGCCGTGGCTCGGTTTGGGGTCTGCCATCAGATGAGGAAGGTAACGGTCCAGGTGGTGGCGATGGTTCCACTGCGCGTCCCCCATGTGGTGAGCCGGATGTGTCGCGGTTGAGTCACGGCGTCCTCATTGGCGGGTGGGGCTTCTGTTCTGGTCGATCTTCAAAGGTGTTAGCTGGCGAGGCCCGATTTCGTGGCGGTCAGCGCTAGGTGGGCTCGTGAGGGGCTGTTGGTGGCTGCCAGGATTTGTGAGACGTAGATCCGTACGGTGTTCTCTGCGAGGTGGAGGCGTGCGGCGATGGTCTTGTTGGGCATGGCGTGGGCCATGAGGTCGAAGACAGCACGGAGGTGTGGGGGCAGGTTTTCGACGGCGTCGATGAACTCTCGGTGTTCGTCGCGGCGGTGGAGCTGGTCGCGGTAGGAGTTGGCGAGGATCCGGGTGGGTTTGGGGCCCATCACTGTGGTTCCGGAGCGGGCTTGGTGGATGAAATTTGCCAGTTGGTCGGCGGGGATGTCTTTGGTGAGGAAGCCGTGTGCTCCTGCGGCCAGTGCTCGGTCGAGGAAGTTGTCGTGTTCGAAGGCGGTGAGCATGACGACGGTGGTGTTGGGGTACCGCTGGGTGATGTGGGCGGCTGCGTGGATGCCGTCGATGACGGGCATGTCCACGTCGAGGAGGGCCACGTCGATGCTGTGGCTGGTCATAGCGGTCATGGCTGCTGCGCCGTCGCTGACGGCGGCGACAACTTCGATGCCGGGCTGGGTGTTGAGGATGGTGGCCAGGCCGTGCAGGAGGAGGGGATCGTCGTCGGCCAGGAGCACTTTGAGGGGCCGGTTCATGGGGTGCCTGCTGCGTGTGCGGGGATGGTCGCGGTGATGATCCAGCCGTGGCTTGTGGCGGCGTAGTCGAGGGTGCCGCCTTCTGTGGCGATGTGTTGGTGGAGGTTGGCCAACCCGTAACCGCCAGTAACGCCGAGTGGGGGTGTTTCCTGGCTGATCGGGTTGCTCACGGTGATGGTGAGGCTCTGGCCAGTGAGATCGATCAGGAGGTTGGCGGTGGCGCCGTGAGGGGCGTACTTCAACACGTTGGTTGTCGACTCGCGGATCATGAGGCCGGCCAGGATGCGTTGCCGTTGCGTGAGCTGGTCGTTGAGGTCTGCAGGCAGGTCGCTGTCGAGGGTGATGCTGCGGCTGCGCAGCATGATGGTGCAGGTGGTCAAGATCTCGTCGAGGTGCGCGTCGATGCCGTTGGTGGCCAGCCCGGTGATCACTGGCCGCAGTCGGCGGGCTGCGGTGCTGGCCAGTTCAGCCAAGTGGGCCAGTTCCGCTCGGCTGGCTGGGTCCGCGCTGTGAGTGGCCAGCCGCTGGGCGGTGATGTTGACCCTCGCCAAGTCCTTGGCGAGCGTGTCATGCAGCTGCGTGGCCAGTTCCCGCCGGACCCGAGCTTCCGCGTGAAGCGCTTCCTGCTGACTGGCCTCCGCACGGGCATGCAGACGATCGTGGCGCAGAACGTGCCAGCGAGAGATCATTCCCAGCCCGACAGCCAACATGACGCCTACCAGCATCGACGATACTTGCGCGGCCGGGTACTCGGTTTGTCCCAGCAAGGTGGCCTCGACGACGAACAGCAGGGCACCGGCCGGTACGAACCATGAGCGCGAGATCCACTCGGCTGCTATCACGTAGATCCCGAAGACAGGCAGATGCAATCCCTCGCTAAGACCTGTCAGTGTTGCCGTCAGGAACAGGGCCGCGTACATGGCGCCACCTGCCAGTGAATGCCAGCCCGCAGAGCATAATGCCGCCCAGAAGGCCAGCAACACGAGAAGGCTGCTGGCATCCACGACCCTGAGATTCGCCTGCACCGCAGGCCCGATCAACTCGGATACCACCATCGCGGTGGCGCTCGCTATGTAGAGGTACCGGTGGCCGCGACGATTGGTGACCGGACCCGGAAAGAAGAAATCCCACCATGCCACGCAGCTGGGCCTTAGCCTCGCGGCGTGGCGCACCCCGGAAACGACGGAAAGATCCCGCAGATCCATGGCCTCATCCTCCACTGCGTGTCCTCTTCCTCGATGGCAACAACCACCTCCGCCGCATCGGTTTGGGGTCCTGTAGCCGCGGCCGGACCAGGTGCCACCGCCAGTAGAGCTGCGAGCAGCCCGGCAGCCACCATCTTCAAGTCTCTCATGAGCCCTCTCCTCGTTCTGAACGACGAGAGGCTAGAACACAGGCCTCCTCCAGAGACACTGACAACCATCAAGGTCGGCTGGACCCACCCTGCCCACTTCGTCGCCGCGGAGGTGAGGAAGGGCCTGGCCAATTGTTGACGAACGTCAGTGTTGGCCACAAGCGGTGTCTTGCTCCAATGGGGGTGTCATTTCATCAACCTGTTGGAGGAGAATTGTGTCAGTCAAATTGATGTCGAGGTCGCTCGCTGGGAGTGTGATGGCGCTGGCTCTGTGCGTGGGCAGCATCAATCCTGCGGCGGCAGATCCCGGATCCCCTGCCTCATCCGTGAGCAGCCATCAGATCGGTGCTGGCACCGTGGCTAGTGCAGACCTGACCCAGGTTGAGGAAGAACTCAGTCAGGTTTTCGAGGTGTTTCTCCACGCGGATCCGGTCACCGGCGTGTGGTCCTTGGGCGATGTCGAGGCCGCAGTGGCCGCGGGAGTAGATGTGGCCGTCCTGTCGCAGATCGTGGCCGACTTCAACAGTGCTGGCGAGGCGCCGGCGTTTAGGAAGATCGGTGATACCAAGTGGGCAAAGTGTGTCATCGGTTGGTCCGTGGGCACCGGCGTCATCGGGCTCGTCGACGGCACCGTCGCAGGATGGCTCAAACGAGGCAAGTATGCCCAAGTCGCATCTTGGCTCGTGCGAGTGGCCCCTCGGCTCGCGTTGAGGGGTGGCGTTGTCGGTATCGTCGCGGGACTGGCTGCCGGCGTCGCGGCCTGCTCGATCTCCCACTAGCCGCCGATGAAACAGATCATCGCAATAGTGGCCGCCAGGATGGTGATCCCCATCCTCGTTGGAGTCTTGGTAGCAGTGCTGGGGTGGCTACCCGCGTGGCGGGTAGCCGGAATAGGAGTCCTCCTCCTATTGATAGCGGTGGCAGTAACCCTCTACCAACATCGTCCGAAGGCTGAACAAACCCTGACTTATCACCTGATCACTTCAAGCGCTGTGGCTGCCGCTGTCGTACTGCCCATGATCGGCCATCCGCACCTTCCGCATTTGCTGGGGATGGCACTGGTGTCGACGCTGGCAGGCACGGTCGCACGCAAGTGGATCCACCGTCCCGCCCAAGCCCCGACCATCGGAGACAACCCATGACCAGTGCAGAACCCCACGCGAGGCAGACTCGCCCCATCACACCCAACCCCTGGCTCATGGCCCTGATCCTCATGCCCCTGGGCATTCCCTTGGCGCTATGGGGCGGATGGAACACAATCCAGTCCGCACCCACCACATTGCTCAAGGTCCTCGTGGCTGTCGTGATCGCCGCAGGCACCTACCTCGGTGCCGCACTCCTGCTCTGGTTCAACCGCTATATGCAAACCAAATGGCGCAAACATGGCGTTATCAAATAGGGCCACTCTGCCACCCGTGCACAGCGGGGGTCGCGTGACGACAAGACATCCCCCACTTGGCTGCATGGGACCCAAGAGGCGACCTATTCGAGAGGTTAAGACAATGACGAGCACTACGAAGAAAGCCGAGAATCGGCAACAGGCCGAGTGGAAGCAGCGCCTCGTTGCTGTCGCCGCGCTCCTGTTGCTGATGCCGGTGATTACGAGGACGCGCGCAGGCTCCTTGACGGAGATCGCGTCCCAAGCGTGGGGCATACCGGAACTGCTCCTCCATGCAAGCTTGCTCCTCGCATCGCTGGCACTCGTGCAGATCGGGAAGACCCTTCGACAGGCCAGCGCAGCGGGGTATAACACCGCGGTCGTCATAAGCGTCTTGTTGGGCTACGTCGTGGCTACAGCGCTCCTCAAACTCATCTAGGAAGGAAGAACAACAGCATGTCGATTCTAAGGAAGGTCTTTAGCCTCAGCGTGCTCCTGACGCTGTTGGTAGCGGTACTGCCGACGACCGCAAGTGCGAATGAGCCTATGGAGTCTCAGGTCGCAGTGTCTCTCCAACAGCAGTTGGGACAAGCCGCTGGAGAGAGTGTCCGGGTCGGGTTACCTCAGGTTGAGTTGTCAGACTCTCTACTCAACAGCGGAATGAGTGCTGAGGACATTGCGGCACACCTTCTTGAGGGAGTTGAGCCTGTTGCGACTGGCAAGATGGCTAGCCAGCAGCGTGACGAGGATCTTCAGGTGAGGAGCGTTTCGACGCCAAATGCCGTGCAGAGGCAAACTCTGAGCATGTATATGCCGTTCGCTTTCGGGTTCCTGTGGATCAATCAGGACTTCACATCAGATGTGCGGAATTCACGTCTTGTTAGCTTGAGGTTCAATGGAAACTCCTACGGCACGGGGATCTCCGTCGGGCAGTGGAATCATGTTCACTCCCGCTATACCGTCAACCAGTCAAAGAGGACTGCCAAGATCATCGTGAAGGGCACCATGTCCTTGCTCGTCAAAGGATCCTCTGTTGCAGTCCCACTGGAAGCATCAAGAAGCTACGACATCCTGACCAGCACGCTCCGCCCAACCCCTTTGTTCTCATAAGCGGTACTGCGAAAGGCGAATGACTTGATCCCCGTGCCCCATGGGCGCGGGGATCAAGTCATGTCGATGGAAACTGTAGCTCTCGCCGCTGCCTGTCCGACTGTGGGCGAGTGCTTTCCCCCTGGTCGTGCACCGGGTGCAGCATCGTCGAAGCCTCGACCTCACCGCAGTCGGCTCGTCAGGCTAGTCGAATCGGCAGCCGTGATGGTGGCGTGGGGAGCACGCCGTCGTTCTTGCCGCGGGCGGTCGCCACGCCTGCCATGAGCGCGTTGTGACACCAAGCGCTCATGGTGAGGAAGGCGCCGTGGCGTGCGTCTGCGGCGAGAGCGTCTCTGATCTGGTCTCCCACGATGTTGGGGATGACGAAGGACCGGGGGCTCTTGCCCTTGGGTCCATCGCCGGCGAGGGCGGAACGCTGTGTGGGGCTGAGGATCGCGTGGTGTTCGAGCGCGGCCGAGATCCAGGCGGGGAACGTGTCGTGCTGTCGCGCGTGCTGCCAGTCAGCGATGAACGCGGCCTTGACGCCGGTGAACTCGTCGGGGCTCATGGACACGCTGACTCTGGTGGTGTCGGTCGTGGTGGTCCGGGCGCGGCGTTCGGGCCTAATAGGAGGGGTGTGCTCGATGGGGTCACGCTGGATCGCTTCCCGGTTGCGGTCTGCAAGTGATTTGCGGCGTGGCTGGCTGGTCATGCCTTAGGCCTCCTGGGCGTCGATGATGGTGGCCAGCGCGGCGCGGTAGTCGGCCGCGATGCCGGAGGTGGGCGCGTAGCGGCTGACGGGCAGGCCAGCGGTGTAGGCGTCGCGTGCTGCGACGGCCTCGCGGATTGGGGAGGTTACTCGCCCGGGCCATTGTTCGAGGAGCTGCTCGACGACGTCTCGGTCCAGGAGTCTGCGGGGGTCGTGGCGGGTCGGGACGATCCAGTGGATCGCCTGTCCCCTGCGCAGGCGCGGCGCGACTCGCACGCTGATGACGTCTTGCAGGCGGGTGAGCTGGTCGTAGGCCTCGGTTTCGCAGGCAACGGCTGCGATGATCTGGTCAGCGGCGGCGAGCGCAGCCAGCGTGACCAGCCCGAGCGCAGGAGGGGTGTCGATGACCACGTCATCCCAGTCCATGAGTTCTGGCAGGTAGTCGCGTAGCGCGGTGATCACTTCGGGGCGCTGGTCGAGTTCTGCGAGGTCGTGTGTGCCTGCCAGGACCCAGGCGCCCTCGACGCTGGGTGCTGGGACTGCTGCTTGTTCGGCGGTTGCGGTGCCGAGGAGGACGTCTGAGGCGACCGAGTCGACTGGTGATTGGTCTGTTAGGCCCAAGCGGGTGGAGAGGTTGCCTTGCTGGTCGAGGTCGATGGCCAGCACCTTGCGGCCGCGGTCGGCTAGGGCGCTGACCAGGTCTGCGGCTGTGGTGGTCTTCGTGCTGCCGCCCTTGGACAGGGCGACGGTGTAGATCGTCATGTGGCACTCCTTGTAGCGGTGCTAGTGAAGCTAGTGGACAAAGCGGGGATAGTGGGGTTAGTGGTGGGTGTGTTGCGAATGCTTAGGTGTTCGGCGCTGGGGCAATGGGTTCCATCGTCATCTTCTAGTCGGTGTTGGCCGGTGCCAGTGTCACATCGGCCGCTGACATTTGTGTGGCGGTGTGGATGGCTTCGAGGTAGTCGTGTTCGGCGGGCAGGGTGTGTTAGTGCGTCATGGGCCGCTTGGGCCTTGCCCTGCGAGCTGTAGAGATTGGCGCCGCTGGTCGGGGCCGGTGGGTCAACGGCGGGGGTGGCGTGATTGAGCGCGGCACCAAAGACGGTGACCCATTGGCTGCCGGGCCGTCGGTGTCCGATGGCCCAGTAGACCTTCGTGCTGCTCTTGCTGGAATCGCTCATGGTGCTGTTCCCTTCTTGGTGGGTTACCGGGGTTCGGCGATGTCGTATCCGCCGAAGGGGCTACCACCGGGCACGGCTCGGTTAGCGTGCTCGCCGCGGGTGGTGATGATGGGTGCGCCGTGCATCTGCCACTGGCTGGGATAGTTGGCTTCAGCCCACGCGCGGATGTTCTTGGTCTCGACGGGCACGACGGGCAGATCTCGCCAGCCGGGCATAGCGTGGTCGTGCCAAGCGAGTACAACCTCGGATTCGCTGCCGATGTAGTGCCAGCGGCAGGGCTCGCAGATAGCTTGGTACATCAGCTTGCCGGGTAGCGGGTTTCGGCTGTGGTCGTGATCGTCCTCGGTGCATCGGGTGTCAGCTGACAGACAGACCAGGGCGTGGCCGTTGGGCAGGGTGAGGTTCTTGCCTTCGAAGGGCCACGAGTGCCACATGTGGCTGCGGGGTGAGCAGCCGAAGCGGCCATGCTGGGCGATGTATCGGTCCCACGCTGCCTCCAGTTCCGCGACGCTGTAGTAGTCGGTCGTGTAGGTCAGGGGCGCTCCGTGCCACGGTGTGGCGGCGACCTCGTCGCGCTGGAGTTGATCAATGTCGAAGAGGCAATCTTGATCCAACACGGTGAGGGCTCCTAGTCGTGGTGGTGGTGGCTGGTCGGGTGCCCGCCTTTGTTTTTGCCCTTTTGGGCGATGGGAATTTGGACCGGTTTGAGTGCAGGTTCGGCAACCCTCCGTAGCCCGGGGACCGGAGGGAATCTGCGGCGATTTGAGCGAGCTTGCGAGCGCGTCGGTGGATTCGTGAGGACCGGTAGGGGCCGTGTAGCGGCGGG
Organism: Propionibacteriaceae bacterium; assembly: GCA_030538315.1. GTDB lineage: Bacteria > Actinomycetota > Actinomycetes > Propionibacteriales > Propionibacteriaceae > Arachnia. Next base: position 20,929 of record JAUNUF010000007.1, on the reverse strand, counting down.
GGTTGCGGGTTCTGCACGGCCGGTCATGATGGGATCGCCAGAAGGAGCAACAACATGAAGTGTTTGGGTCACGCCCTTTGGGCGTGTCGTTGCCTCCGTGTGCGGGGGCCGGCCTCTGGGGCCAGGTGGTGGGTCGGCGTAGCCGTCGGTTTGGTTGGGGTGCGCGAGGGGATGGTTCCCCTCGCTGGTGGATCCCGCATGGGGATCCACCAAGAAGTGGGGATTACTCTTGCGGCCCAGATTCGGTGAGGGCCTCGATCAGAATGTGGCTGGCACGTAGCACGCGGCCCGCGGTGGACTTAATCAGCTCGGCGTCACCGGCCGACCACCCAGCGACGTAGCCGATGCTGTAGCCGGTGGTATCGAGTCCGAGAAGCCCGGCGACGACGTAGGCCACCGATTCCGCCTCGGTTTCCTTCAGTCCGCGATGCTCCACATATTCGCCCGGGGCATCATCGCTGTGCAGGATGACGTGTGCCGCCTCGTGCAAGGCAGTCTTGGCGGTCTGCGCCTCGGACAGCCGTTCCTCGACTACAACGCGCCTGCTGCCGTCCATGGTCGTGTAGCCGTTGGTCTCGCCCGGAATGGACTGGCGGCTGAAGGCCCACCCTTGGGCCCTGAGCCACTGTGCGACGGCTTCGCAGATGCCCAACTCGTCGTCTCCAGTCAGTCGCTGCGCGGGGCTGGATGCATCTTCGATGGTGGGGTCGATAATGTCGGTCTGGGAGATGTCGAAGACGCTGAGCTTGGGAAAGTAGGTGACCTTCTGTGGCTCCTCGGCATCTTGGGTCTGCTCGTCAGCGTCGACCTTGCGTTGAGCAAACCCGAAGATCTTCAACGCCTTCTCTCCCTTACGGACTTGGCGGTTCTTGGCTTGCCATTGACGGAACCCGGCGACCATCGTGGCGTGGGGGCACTGGCTCAGAATGAGGAGGACGTTGTTGACGCTGTAGGCGTGGAAACTGCGGGCAAAATCTAGGTAGCGCTGCCACTGCTCCGAGTTGCGGAGGTTCTCCACCTGGCTCGCGATCGACTCCTGGAGCGCTTGCGCCTCGGCACGGTGCTGCTCAGTGGTCTTCTTCGACTTGATTCGCTTCGTCATGGTGAGTGCTCCTAGTGGTGGTAGTGGTGGCTGGTCGGGTGCCCGCCTTTGTTTTTGCCCTTCTGGGCGATCGGGAATCTGGTTCGGGAGCGGGGTTGGTGTCCGGCCCCCGTAGCCCGGGGACCGGAGGGAATCCGGCGGCGAGGTCAGCGAGCTTGCGAGCGCGTCGTCGGATTCGTGAGGACCGGTAGGGGCCGCGTAGCGGGCGGGGGTGGCGGCGTTCTCGCGGACGAACATGATGGGAGTCGCCAGGAGGGAAGAAATGGGTTGACGCGTAAGTGTCTGGGGTCACGCCGTGAGGCGTGGCGTTGTCCCCGCTGGGCGGGGGCGGGTCCTCTAGGGCCATGTGTGGGGTCGGTGTAGCCGGCGGTGTGGGTCGGTGTGGACAGGCCATGCCTAGACGCGCGCAGAGTCCCAGCGTCTAAGAGTGAGGCTTGGTGCCCATGCGTTCGGTTTGGTTGCTTCGACAGCCGCAACCCCCCCGCCTCTGGCGGAACGCTGCTAGGGTCAATGATGCGCGGAAGATGATCTGTCGCGCGTAGACAAGGAGGTCTATTCATGAAGAAACTCGCCGTTGTTATCGGCACAGCACTGGCGCTGGCCTTACCTACCGTCGCTGCTCCTGTAGCCCATGCCCAGACGGGGTGCAGTGCTGGTAAGTACTCGAGCAACAGGGGGTTCTACTCCTATTGCTCTACGAGTTCCGGCGTCAAGGCTCACTATGCCAACGCGCAGATCTACTTCAACTCCGGCTATTCCCAGTGGAAGAACAGCCCCTCCACGCCAGCTGGTTTCACGAGCTACTCGGGCGTCTACAACAACGCCTACGTCATGGCGGGGCCTTTCGTAATCACTATCAGCTGAGTTATGACTCGTGTTGGGAAGGTGGCCTTCGCCGTCTTACTGCTAGCGCTGGTTGGCTGCGGTTCCTCTGGTGAGCCGCAGCCGACTGGTTCTGGCTGGAGTGCTGAGTTTGAGCAGGCCCGCGCGGATGCCACATCGGATTTCGCAAGGGCGGCCTTGGCTGACGACGAGATTTCAGAGTCGGAGTATCAGGAGGCTCAGGGCCGGTTCGTTCAGTGTTTGGCGGATGCGGGCTTCCCTGGCGCGACGTTTGATGCGAACGGGGGCAGCTCGATTCCAGATGAGGGCTACACCGCCGACCAAATCAACACTGCTCGTCAGGAGTGCGACGCATCAACGGATTTCGCTTTGCTCCAATCGCTGTATTTGGGCGTTCGGATGAATCCGTCGAACGTGAATCCGAGTGTGTTGATCGCTGATTGTCTAGTTCGTCGCGGTGTGGTGGATCAGGGGTACTCGGGTAGCGACTTTGAGCGCGACATGGAGAAGTTCGTGGCTGATCCCGATGGGGATCCTGCCACGGTGTTCCCATTCGTTGATGCGGAGAAGGGCGTGGAGGAGTTTTTCCGGTGCCAGTCTGATCCGTCGACTGAGTGAGGTAGCCGGTGATTGGGCGGTTACGCGTTGTCGGGTTGGTGTTGTTCGCATGCGTGTTGACGTTCGCGGCTGGTCTTGGTGCCGGTTTCGCCCTGTTCAAGGTGCCCCCGCCTGAGTCGTTGTCGGGTAGTGAGGGGCCCTCCTCAGTGCCGGCGACGCTGCGGCAATTCGATGATGTCCGCAACCTGACGCTGGAAGTGACGCTGGGGAAGCCGTCCATGCTTTCCTCGCCGTTGGCAGGCCGTATTACTTCAGTGGCCGATCTTCATGGATCCCTGGCGTCGGGCCAGCGTGTGGCTGAAGTCAGCGGGCAGCCCATTGTGGCGTTGGCGACGTCAGTCCCACTGTGGCGGGATCTACCCAGCGACGCCAAGGGAGCTGACGTGGCTGCCTTGCAGACTGAGCTGCAGCGTCTGGGCAAGGAGTTGGAAGTCACCGGAATGATGGACCGCGCCACGCGGCGTGCGGCGGCAGAATTACTGGGGGTTCATGACCCGGACGCGAAGCTGTGGGCCACGATCCCGGTGGCGAACTGGTTGTGGATTCCTGCACCGCAGATCGCTATCGAAGAGGTAGAAGTGGAGGTGGGGCAGAGCATCGGCACGGACACTGCTGTGGTGAGTGTGCCGGGGGAGGATCCGATGGCAAAGCTCGCCTCTGTCCCCGCCGACGGGTTGCCCGGCCCAAGGATCATCACTATCGCGGGAACCAGCTATCCCGTCGATGAGTCGGGGCAGATTGTCGATCGTGCCCTGATCCAGCAGTTGATTGAATCGCCACAGTTTGAGGTTGCCAAGCAGCAGGTCGAGGCTGGCCAGCCGGTCACGTTGCGGGTGCCGTGGACGTTGGGCACGCCGGTCGATGTGTATGCAGTGCCGCCGCAGGCACTCTTCGGCGCGGTTGGCAGTGACGCCTGCGTCGAGGTTGATGGGGCTGCGGTGCCTGTGCAGATCGTGACTTCTGAGTTGGGTCGCGCGCTGGTGACCAGCCAAACCTCACTGTCTGCTGTGTCGGCCAAGCCGAGCGTCTCGTGCCCGTCGAGCTAGCCGATGTCGGCCACCGCTTCGGCACCCAGCCGTGGCTCTTTCGGCATTTGAGCACGCAGTTGACGCCTGGGGAGATGGTCGCGTTGACCGGCCCATCCGGATCCGGGAAATCCACCCTGCTCGGCATCATCGCAGGCTGGACCACACCGGCCGAAGGGCGGGTTGAACGTCCTGGTGTGACCAAGACCAACTGGGTGTTCCAGAACCCTCACGGGGTGGCGCGTAGATCTGCGGCCGACCATGTTGCGTTGCCGTTTCTGGCCCGCGGCTATCGCCCGATTCAAGCCGACGAGCAGGCCCGCGCCCTGCTCACTGACTTTCGGATCAATCACGTTGCCGATCGCCCGTTCGCTGCGCTCAGCGGCGGAGAGGCCCAGCGCCTCATGCTGGCCCGCGCGTTGGCGAGCGCACCCGACCTCCTGCTGGTCGATGAGCCCACCGCCCAACTCGATCTCACCACTGCCCGTGAGGTGTCAGAGACGCTATCTGCGTTGGCCCGCCAAGACGTCATCGTTGCCATCGCCACCCACGATCACCACATCCGTGACGCCTGCTCCCGCATCATCGACCTCAGCGACCACGCTGACACCCCATGAGAATCACTGCGATCTGCCGCGAAGCGTGGCGCGACATCATCACCGGAACCACCGGAACCGTGGTTTTTGGCACCCTGCTCAGCATCATTATCGCCGGCCTCACGTTCCTGGACCTGACCACGATCACCGGCCTCAACCACCAAGCCCAGCAGTACCGCAGCTCAATGGCGTCGGTCACCGTCCTCCAAGCCCCTGGCCGCATCGACGGCGCTGCCTGCGAAGCACTCAACCAACTGCCCGGGGCCCAGGCCGCCGCAGTTCGCCCAGCCCTCGAGCCCTTGGTCGCCGCGCACCTGCCCGGCACCACAATGCAAACCTACGAAGCCACCCCCAGCATCGGGCACGTCCTACGCGCCACCCCCGGGTCCCCCGGCGGCATATACCTGTCGCGGACAGTGGCCGACCAACTCGCCCTCGATGAAACCAGCACGATCAATCTCACCACCGCGGCTGTTCCGGTCACCGGCATCTTCGAATGGGACGAGACCGACGGCCGCCCACCCGGCTACGGATACTCCAGCTTCGTCCCCACCGCCACCCAGCGCCCGTTCGACGAATGCTGGCTCGACACCTGGCCCATCAACCCACGGGCCCAAGCGGATCTCAACTACGCACTCTTACCTGCCGCCGACGAAGATCAGCCAGCCACCAAGAGCTTTCAACTCAACACGACACATGGTGCCACGTTCGACGGCCCAAAGCTGTTTGACCAGCGGCCGACTCGCTACGTCCCAGTACCCATCGCGATACTGTCATTCGCGCTCGGTTTCCTCGCAGTCAGGCGCCGCAAACTTGAGATCGCATCGGACCTCCACGCCGGCGTGCCCCGTGCCGACCTCACCCTGAAACATCTTCTGGAGACTGCCAGTTGGGCCAGCGTCGCCCTGATCGCAACCACCCCAGCCGCAGCTTTGCTCATCACCGCCAACCACCCGACCGATACCACCAGCCTGCTCGCCTTGGCCATCACACATCTCGCTACAGGACTCACCTCCACCTTCCTCGGAGGCCTTGTTGCTCTCACCCTCACCCGTGAAAGTCACCTCAACCGGTACTTCAAGACCCGATAGACCTAGATACTCCAGGCTGCGGTGGCCTTGCCCATGATGGGTGGGCCTGGGGCCTGTAAGGTCGTGAAGGGGTCGGCGTGGGCTCGTGACAATGCCTGCAGCCTGAATACCGGGTGAGACTGGGAACGCGTAAGAAACGTTCGTCCGGGCGGCTTGGGGCGGCAGAGGTTCTGACGCAGGTTTTGGGGCAGTTCGGCCGTCGCTAATGAGCCCGCTGGCCCAATGCTCGCGGGGCGACCAGAAACGGTCGTTTCTGGGGCAGTTCGACTCTGGCTTGGCGCCGCCATGAGTCAAGATTCCTCGCGGCGGAGGGGCGACCGCTGATCGCTGGGGAACAACCTGAGTCCGTAGTGGTGGCCACGCCTGGGTCCGTGCAACCAGAGGCCTATGGCGGGTGGGCATTGATAGCCCTATGGTCGCCGTGTCATGCGACTAAAGGCTGTGTGGCGCCGGAATTCGCTGTTTGGGGCGGGCACGCGCGTTATGTTCCGGATTATGAAGAGATTGACGTTGTTGTCTGTGAGCACGATTCTTGCTGTTCTGATGAGCCTCTCCGCGCCCGTCATGTCAGCATCGGCAGACTCTGGGGGTGACGCAGTGTGGGTGCAAGTGACTCCTGCTGAGGCTCGCGCTCTGCTTGAGGGGGATGACTCTGTCATGGACAAGTACTACGCCTCGGATGAGAGCATGGTGCCGCTCGCGAGCAGGGCCGGCGGAGGGATCGAGAAGAACCCTGACGGTTGCAAGTTGACCGTCGCCAACATGCACTGGCGCAAATCCACCAGCAACATCGGCTACAAACCCACAGTGAAGTGCACGAGGAAACCGATTGGCGTTTCACTCAAGAATGAGGTTCAGAAGTACATGTTCGCGGGGTGGTGGAAGACTGAGCACACGGACAACCACAGCCTCACGTCAAAGGAGCTGACGATCACGACCTACCGTGATGGTTTCACCTACAAGAACGTTGACAAGAAGTGTGGCAACCAGCGCTCGACCAAATGGCGCGGTAGGACTTCTTCAACGATCAAGGCGACGAACGGCTACACGTACTACGCCCGACAGCATTCGAGTGAGTGGCGGGCTGATTGTGGCACTTAACAGCAAGCCCATACTCTCTCACCTTCTGGCTGAGCGCCTCGACGCATCGGCCGACCTTGCTGATTGGCAGCGTGCTCTTGGAACAGCGGTCGAGACGATGCCGCCGATGGGGCCCGGGCCATTTGACCCGTGGAGCTACGTCAACGACGCGGCACATGCTCTCCCTAGTTCTGTGACGGAGGCGTGGTCACGACCGTTCTTGCTCGACTCTCAGATTGAGCTTGCTTCGCGGCGTAGCAGGTTCTGGTCGGTTGGGGCTGCGTCGGTGGTGCAGCCGCCGACGAGTGGGCGCTGGTGGACGCGACCCGAGTTGCGGCCACGCGGTACTACGCCCGGGGACATCGGCGGGTTGGAGCCATGTCTGTCTACGACTCCTGGGCCTTGGCTTGGAGCGCCATGCGTCGAGGCATTTGGTGCAGAGGACAGCTATGTCCAAGCTTGGCCGGACGGGCTTGACGAGATGCAGTGGCGTGCCGTTCAACCATCGTTCCAGCCGCGAGTCTTGGAGATCGATGGAGCGCGCGCCTGGTGCCGCCTGACTGCCGAGCATCCCTACCTCGTCGCTGATGGCGCGGCTGGCGGGGGGTCGGACGATCTGGCCGGGTGGTTCGGGGGTTTCAAGTTCTACGAGCCGTATTGGCCGGCAGTAGCCGAGCACTACGACGTCATTCATCTCACGCAGCTTGCTTACCTCGAGTGCGCTTATGCCCCTCTTGAGTGCATCGATGGCATCACCTCGATCACCGGATGGGGCCCTGACGTCGCTGTTTGGCTCATCCACCCAACCGATATCTCGGGGGCCCCGATCTGAGGCGGGGAAGCGTGTTTGTCAGTGTCGAATCGTAGAATGGGCCAAGTGCTGATTCTACGATGAGGAGCCGTAGCTATGGGTTCGGAGGTGTCCTACGAGGAGGCGAGTGCGTTTGCTGACGGGGTGTTGGGGGCGGCTGGCCACCAGGTGAGCGACCCAGAGTTGCGCGAGATCTCCCGGCGTTCGTTTGAGGGAGAGATCTCGTCGGAGGAGGCGGTGGCACTGATGCTTGCTCGCGTTCAGGCGATGAGTGCCGATCCATCATGAACGCGCAGCGGGCGTGGAAGGACTACTTGATCCCGGGCACGGACGTGCTCAGGAACAAGGTCGGTTTGACCACGCACGCTGACCTGACGGCATTCGAGGAAGCCGCCACTCGCGCGCGGCTTCTAGAGCTCAAGCGGGACCCGATTCAGGGGCAGTTCGACTATGCACACATGAAGGCGATCCACCGCTACATCTTTCAAGACGTTTATGAGTGGGCTGGGCAGGAGCGGACGGCACCGACGACGCCCATGTCCAAGTGGGGCCCGGATGTGGTAGCTCATCCGGTGCCCCAGTGGGACACGCCGTGGGTGGAGTACTCCTACTTCCCAGCAGGTGAGCGGTTGACGCGCGCGGCAGAAGCGGAGTATTCCGCGATCAGGGAGCAGAACTACTTGAAGGGGTTGCCACGGGCAGAGTTCACTACAAGGCTGGCGACGTCGTGGGCGTTGATCAACGTGATCCATAGTTTCCGGGAGGGAAACACCCGCAGCCAGTTCGTGTTCTTCTCGCAGCTATCGGAGCAGGCCGGCTACCGGCTAGACGTTGCACGGTTCGGCTACGGGGCCCCGTTGCGTGAAGAGTTCGTCAACGCGCGCTACTACGCACAGAAGACAGGCCAGGTTGACCGGCTGGTGAGGGCTCTTGGGCAGGCGATCGAGCCGATCCGGATGCAGCATAAGGAAGCCGCGCCGATCGATGAGATTCGACGTCGTGCGGCGGATGTGCTCAAGCAGCGTGAATCAAAGGCTTCGCGGGAGCCGGTTCGTGAGCACCAGGCGTATGGTCACGAGCGATGAGCATCATCGGTTATGCGAGGGTCTCCACGCGGGAGCAGACGCTCGGGTCGCAGGAGGCGAAGCTGCGTGAAGCGGGAGTGGAGCGGCTGTTCGTCGACCATGGCGAGTCGAGTAGGCGGGCGTCTCGGCCAGGCTGGGATGAGTGCCGTCGGTATCTGCGGAGCGGTGACGTGCTGATGGTGACGTCGCTGGATCGGCTCGCTGGGACAACGACTATGGCGCTGGAGATCATCTCGCGGTTGGGTGATGACGGGGTGGAGCTGAAGTCGCTGAGCGAGCCGGCGATTGATACGACAACACCGATGGGCCGGGCGTTGTTTGGGATCGTGGCGGTGTTCGAGCAGTTGCGTGTCGACATGATTCGTGATGCCACGCGGCGGGGTTTGGCCCACGCCCGCACCCAAGGAAGGGTCGGTGGTCGACCCCCGGTCGTCGACGAGGACAAGCGCGAGCTGATCATGACGTTGCGGGCGGCGGGCTGGTCCCATGCACGCATTGCTAAGCAGGTCGGAGTGAGCGCTTCGAGTGTGGGCCGCACGTTGAACGGTGTCGTGGCGGAAAGGGCTCAGCCATTAGGTTCTGTTCGTGGATCCGTGGCCGAACGGTACGGCGGTGTCTGAGATCAATCAGTTGGCGACCACGCAACAGCTCCATCAGTCTGGTGCCCTAAGGGTGGGGATGCTATAGTAGGTGGCGAGCAGAGACCTTGCCCTTCCTTCGGGAACAGCAGGCTTACCCCGTGGACAGATGCTGCGGCATCCACGGGGTCGCTCCTTTTCTAGGGGCTTTCAAGGATTACCATCTGGCTCTCCAGAGGATCGAGGTAGTCCTCACCGTGGGTGAGCCGACGCCGGTAGGCAGCGCAGACTAGGTCCGGGAGCCACAACAATTGTTCCAGTGTTGGAGACGTATGGAACAGTTCGAATGTGCGTGGCAGGATCCCTTCGCTTCGCGCTTGTCTAGCGGTGTGCTGGTCACGCGCTTGGTCCTTTTGGTGCCGCCTCGCTTCCATGATCACCAGCCGTACAGGGTCCCAGCCTGGGTCAGTGCTTCTACCCTGGCTCAGGGCTGACATGAGCGTGCGCAAACAACTGGCGCGCATGCTCTCCAGTGACGTGAAGTCTTGGAGCTCATGTCGCACCGAGAGGATGCAGGGATCCTTGTACTCAGCCATGAAGCCCACTAGTTCGCGGGTGGTCTTGCGGCCGGACTCTGTCATCAAAGCATCGGTGGTGTGCCAGTAGCCGTCTGGAACGATGCTCATCAGCGCGGCGCGCGTTGCGTAACGGACCTCTGGGGCGAGGACGACGGCGGTGAGGACGTAGAAAGGCGTCTCACCGAACTGGCCGTCTCTGTAGGTTTCGTCTACGTAAGCCACAGGCTGGTGCTTGGCTGCTTCGTACTTCGACTTCAGGAGTCGACGAGCCGGGTCGCTCGGTATTGGCATCTGAGGTGTTGGCCTCTCTGGCAGGACGGGCAGCAGCCGATTCTAGATGACTATTCCTCGAACTTCTCCAAGACTCGCGCTTGGCCCTGTCGACGCGGATATCTGGATATCCACAGGCCGAGTGTCACTTGTCTTCCCGTGGGCGTGGACCGCCATAGTGGATGACATGGATGCTACGGAGGTGTCGGTTGGCGATCGGCGGGCCGATGGGATGGTCTACGCGTTGTTGGAGGCTGCTGAAGCTCGGCTCGCGGACGCGGCGGTGCCAGACGCACGTCTTGGCCTGAAGGCGGCCGGGCTGTTGGTTCGCTGTTTGGAGTTTGATGAGCCTGCGGTCCACGAAGACCGGTCTGGGTCCCCCCTCGAGCTGGTGACGGCAGCAGTTGATAGGTGCGTTGGGTGGGATTTCGATGCGCTTCCCGCAGGAGCGTTTCAGTTCTTCCTGGAACTCACCGATCTCGCTGATGAGTTGCGCGTTTCATGACCGGGTCGCGAGTGCTGCGTTTGGCCTTGGCGCTGGCTCAACGTCCGGGGGGCTTAGCCGTCTCTGACTGGGTGTTCTTCGCCACGGAAATGGCCCGCTTGCAGGACGCCATGGGCGACTACGATCCTGTGGTGACGCGAGCCGGCGCAACGGCTCGCTTGCTAGCTCAACCTCGTATCGTCGACGCACAGATTGACTCGCTGGTGAAGGAGGCCAAGCACACCAGGCTTTCTGGTCCTGAACTACACCGGGTGCTCGGGTTGGTGACGCACGTAACACAGCGGAACCAGCTCAGCGATCTGGAGGCCGCGCTTCTCTCCGGGGTACAAGCCGCGGTACTCGCGTCGCCGGTGACCGAGCTGCGAAGTCTGGACGAAGCGGTGACAAGGTGGGAAGTCTCCGGGGCTCGTGAACTCCTTCGGGGGGGAGCCGCTTCCCGCGGCGTAGCTGCCTTTCAGGACTGGTTCCTACGCTGCGCAACCGACTTGGTCCAGCGCTCAGACATGGATGTCGTCCAGCGAGCACGGCTCATCGCCGCAACAACCGAGTCGGCTCAGGCTTGGAGACAGGTGGCCAATGAACTGCGTCGACATCCAGCCGAACAGGTCGAGCATGACCCTAGGCCAGGCTTGGCCATCGATGGTCTCCGACGTGCGCTGGACACCAGCGAGCCGGAACTCGCGCTCCGGTCAGTCTTGACCTTGGGCTGTCCTGGGAACGTCGTGATGGCTCTGTGCTCCCCAACGCCTCAGCACGACCGCCTGATCAGAGCGGCAGCCACGATGCAGAGCGTGTCCATGGCTATCGACGCCTCCTCCGTCACTGTTGGTGCGCCGCCACCCGTGACCCGCCCCGTCTCTGAACCGGTAGCGATCTCACGTAAGACCAGCCACATTTCACTGCCGCCGAAGGTCGGTGAACCCGCCACGACGCGGCAAGAAGCCATCTCCATACCGCAGGCAGAGGGATTCCCCGACCGATCGGTTGTCACGCAGTGGGCGCGTGCCAGAGACGCGGGCGTTGCGGCTCAAGCGGCGCTCAACGGAGACCCGATAGCCTTCGAGATGCTTCGCCACGAGAGCCGTCCTACTCTTAGGGCGTTGGCCGACCGGGGCAGAGAGGCCGTGTCACAAATGATCGCATCGGTGCGGGGAACCATCTTTGCTGAGGCCCGGCGACGCGGATTGGGTGATTTCACCGAGATCGCTCAGGCTGCGGCACTTGAGGTATCTAAGGCGGCATACGTGTGGGATCAGAGTCACGTCAGCGGTGCCCAGTGGAACACATACGCTACGCACGTAGCACGCCACGCCGCGATCGGTTTCGCGCGTGCGGCCAGTCGCGACCGATCCCGCTACCGACCGCTGACAACGTCATTGCAGGCAGGGGCCGACGGCAGCGAGGCCACCTACGACATCGCCGACACGGTTAGCCCTCGGCCTGAGGACGTGGCGCTGGCGCGACTCCAAGCGGCCGAAAACCACAGAAGCGTTCAGGAAGCCCTAGGCCTCCTGCCACCACAGGTCAGTGCCGCGTTAGTGGCCTACTACGGTCTGGATGGGAGGGCCCCGATCACCCAAGTCCAACTGGCCATGGAACTCGGTGTGAACCCTCGGAGCTTGATGCGCCAGATCAAGGACGGCCGAGACCAGCTGGCCCGGCTAATCACAGGAGGCCCCACGGCGCCAGAGCTGAGCCCAGCAGCTCACATCCGCCTAGCTCCACCTCAACATCGGCCTGATTTGCCACTAATCGAAGCGATCAGAGCAAGAGTCTCGGGGATGCCTCCGCAGCGGTCGGAGCCTCCATGCCGGATTGAAGGCCCGTCTAGATGACCATGCGACGGTTTCTCACGCCAACCCTTCTAGACGCCGGAGCCCGAGGTCCCGTGCTTCTCGCAGGAGATAATCACTTGGCGCGGTGAGAATGACGCAGCCCTGAGAAACGAAATCGAGATATCTACACCTCAACTGAAAAGACCGAGACCAAAAGTCTTAAGAAGTTTGCAGGCTCAGCACTGCCGGCTGGATTACTGGCAGGGGGATCCGTCCTTCTTGCCTCGACCACGGCGAACCCTGCAGGTTGCAGTGCATTCGCAAATGCTCCCTACAAGACCACAGTCGGAAATGGTTTGGCTCGGTGTCTGCTGAGTGCTCGCTGACCCAATAGTGTGCGTCATCAACGGGTCGCTATGACAAAGCCTACGGCGGGGGGACGCTGTATCGCGGAATGCTCTCTGCGGTTGGGCTGTAGTACTGCACCAAGCCGCTAGTGGGAACGAAGTAGGTCCTGCTCAGGTCCTTGACTGCGACACCGCGCTTGTTCTTCAGCCAGTAAACATAGAACGGGTTGCGGGGTGCGTGGCTGTCGCTCCACGTCAGGACGAACACTGTAACGGGCACGTCCTCCAGGTCCGCGAGCGGGACCGTGTCGCCTGTTGCGAGGAACGTCAGGTGATCAGTGCAGACCCATTCAATATCAGCAGCGGCAACCTGATGGTGATCGGCGTGGTCCGATGAGCCGTAGAAGTTGTAGACGTCGATGTGTGACACCGAGACGTTGGTGGGGTGTTCCATCCCGCACATGTCAACCCGGTCCCCCGCAGGGCCGATCCCCAACAGCGGCGCAATGTACTGGCGCGCCGGTCCCCATGCAGCGGCCAGGATCGCAATAGCGGTGAAGACAGTGACTGCTAACGCGGTTCGTCTGGTCATGGTGTTCCAATCCTCGGAGCCTCCGAGACGTCCACGCTCAAAGCGTCTGGCAGCGAAGCCAATGGGGAGCCGTACCTGGAGACCCAGCGGCTCTCGTCGGCTTGGACGATAAGGACACTCTCACCTCCGATGAACACCTGACTGATTTCGAAGCTGTCCCCCTCGTGGAGATGGAATCGGAGCCCTACAACTTCCTGCCCCACGAGAGTGTTCTCAGCAAATTCGGCGGCCACTATCGGGAGGTAGTCGAAGAACCTCACCCATTGAGCTATATCGCGCTTGTCCTCGACTTCAAGATACTGGGCAGCCGCATCCCCTGATGCGCCGTACGGGTAGAGGTAGACCTCCATCTTCACCACGTCGCTCGGACCGAACCCGATCGGCTGTTCAACGGGCTGGGTGCACCCGATGCCGACGCCCGCGATCAGCACTCCAAGCGTGACAACCGTGAAGCGCCGACGACGAGATGCCCTCTGCCTCATGCTAGGTGGAACTTCGTGTGCGATCCGATGAACGCGCTATTGAGGACGATGTTGCTGCGACCCGCCCAGCCATAGTGGACACGGTTGTGCCCATCGGAAGTGATCCCGTAAGAAACCACGGCGTGGTTGATCGACCCTCCGGAGAGGTTAGGCATGTTCCCGAACAGAATCACTGGACGGTTGGCACGGATGCTGGGCCAGACACCGAGGCTGAGTAGGCCTGTCGAGCAGTCGACTGCCACGTTTTGACGTCGAGCATTCTCCGTCAGTGAGTAGTACAGATTCGCTGCCCAAGTCCCCGTTCCTTGCCCAAAGCGCAAATACGTTGAGTAATTGTTCGTCGGAGACAGATTCGTCCCACTCCGGTAGGACGACGGGATCAGGTTGCGGGTGGAATATCGAGCGTGCCAGTAGCGCATCAGAATGCTGCCAGCGATATACCCGCAGGTATTCTCTGTGTTCGGGTAGACGTGGGACCCGGTGATGAAACTGGAGCTTGTGACTGTATGCGGAGTTGTCGACATTGGCTGCACGAGCGACATTCGGGCGGTAGGTGAGTTCAGCTCCTCTACCGTGGCCCGTACGCTTTGGTTGCCAGCTGCGATGACTTCGGCAGATGCTACCTTGCCTGAGAGACCGTGCACGAACTTGAGGCCGTCTCGAATGAACACTTGCCCGGGACCAAAATAGTAGAGCGCGGCATTGCGGCTCGCGTACGGCAGAGGGCTCTCAAGTGAATACTCGAGGACGCTATGGGACGCAGGGTCGACAACAAAGTAGTTGTTTGGCCCGGTCTCAAGCATCTCCAGCTGGGTACCGGTTGCGGTGTTCAATGGCGTGATGAGCATGTTCCTGGGGTCGCCGCCGGCAGCTTCTACGATGTCAGCCCGCCAAGTCGTGCGTAGATTGGTGGGGGTCCTGCTGTCGGCGCGCGAGGTCCGGGGAACGGCGGAGGCCGCCGCACCAGCCATGATGGCGGTCAAGAGAGTACGTCTTTGAACCATCTTGAGATCCTTCCGTTGTGAGTCCAGCTCCGTTGCTGGACACGGCCAGCGAAGCAGACAATCGCTCAGAGGGGAACCACGATGCCCCGGGTTGGCCCAAACTCTGACCTTCGGGGCGGAGACCAGCACCCAACAGGGTCATCTTTCTATGGCGGCGTACTATTGGCCGCCGAGGAGCGCTGTCTTTGCTAACGTCCGGTTCGCAGCCGCAAGGTGGCGGCTCAACAGAAAGGCGAAGCATGAGCATTCTCAAGAAGATCGGGGGTGTTATCGCGGCGGGTTGCCTCGTCGCGGCAGCAATGGCGATTCCAGCTGAGGCAGCGAGCTCGTCGGGCCGGCTCGACTGTGTCGGTCTGAACATGCCGTACTTGACGACCTACACCTCCAGTAATCTGCAGCACACTCACACGTACACTCCGGACGCTGGGGCTCCGGTGAACCGGGTCCGCTACACGACACAGTTCGCGACGATGTCCCCGTTCCAGAAGACGCGGTGGTCTGCGACAAACGCATCCCCGGAGAGCTGGCGGCTGAGCCCGCGTGCGGTGTGTTTGCAGGCTCCGCAGTGAGTTCAGCCATCTGTTGGCGGAGGGGGGTAAGGGCATGGTTCTTGCCCCCCGCTGTGGCCATTGTTGTCGCGGTGGGGGCGTCGGGGTGTGTATCTGGGGTCAGCGACCCTGGCGGACAGGAGTCCCAGGTATCGCCGCAGGCGACCGAGACAGTGCTGGAGCCATCTGTTGCCGAGAGCGAGCTGCCGCCGTCGGCGGATGAGACGACGTTGGAACCGCCTGTTGTTGACGGTGATGTGTCGTTGTCGCCTGTCGAGGCGGGCGGGACGATGTCTCGGGAAGCATGGCTTACGGGGCATTGGCGGGGTAAGGGGAACCCACCGTCGCCGTTGCCGGTGGTTCGTGTGGTCGATCAGCAGGAGTTCATGCCGACGTGGCTGGGTTGTATGGAGGAATCTGGATGGGTAAACACGTCGGGCCTACCTGATGAGGGTGAGTTTGAAGTGCCGCGGGAGCAGTCTCAGGCTTATGAGGAGGCCAATTTTCAGTGTTTGGCGCAGTTCCCTTTGGAGCCGAGATTCTATCAGCCATACAACGATGAGCAGTTGAAGTTCCAGTATGCCTATGCCACGGGCGAGCAGACGCGGTGTCTGACCGCTGAGGGTTATCCGCCGGAGGGCGAGCCCCCGTCGCTGGAGAAGTACATTGCTGATTATCGGGCCAACTCTCCGACGTGGAGCCCGTTGAATTGGATTGCCGACCACGACTACCAACGAGTGATCGAGATCTGTCCGCCCTTTGTCGACGAGTTCTACAATCTGGCGACGGTTCCCGGTGAGTGACAAGTCCGGTCGGGTGCCGGTGCGGCGAAGGGCGTGGTAGTGAGGCGTGTTGGTTCCGCGGTGTTGGCGCTGGTGGCGTTGGCGGTGGCTGTGTTTGCGGGTTGGTGGGCGGCTTCGGCCACGTTAACGTCGTCTGATCCAGGGGCTGAGTCGCCGCTGGCGCAGGCGGTGTGGGCTGAGGCTGTGGAGGGTTCGGTGGGGCGAAGTTTGGCGTTTGCGACGACGTTGCGTCAGCCGTCGAATCCGGTTGCGGCCAACGGTTTGTCAGGTGTGGTCACTTCGGTTCATGTTGGTGAGGTGGCCTCTGGTGATGCGGTCTATGTGGTCGGTGATACGCCGGTGCGGGTTGTTGAGGCGCAGGAGCCTTTCTGGCGTGAGCTGGGCCGGGGAGCTCGGGGCGATGATGTGGCTGCCCTGCAGGGGCTTTTGACGGGGCTGGGATATTTCGAGGGCGAGGTCGGTAGCCCCTTTGGTCCGGAGACCGAGCGCGCTGTGAAGGCGTGGCAGAAGGCTGAAGGGCGAGTCCAGAGCGGTGTGGTGCAGTTGGGTGAGCTGGTCGGATTGCCGCGGCTGCCGGTGACGATCGCCCTAGGTGAGGACATCGTCGTTGGCGCTCGCTTGGCTGGCGGCGAGACGGCGGTGTTGGCGCCCACAGGTGAGCGTGAGTTCGTGTTGGTGTTGAGCGAAGACCAGGGCAGGTTGGTGCCGACTGAGGCAACCGTTGAGATCAGCTATGAGGATTCGAGGTGGGTTGCGGTGATTGCCGGTTCTCGGGTCATGCATGGCTCGATGGAGTTTGACCTTGTGGGCGCTGATGGCGGTGAGGTGTGTGGCAGTGAGTGCGACAAGCTGCCGGTAGATCCTCAGGTGACGCTGCGTTCGCAGGTGGTGGTGGTTCCGCGGATAATGGGGGTTGCGGTGCCCGCAGCGGCGATCCTGACTGATTCGGCAGGCGCAACCGAAGTTGTCACTGAGGCCGGACCGCTACCGGTGACGGTGCTTGGTTCCGGCCAAGGGCTGGTCATCGTCGAGGGCCTTGAGGCCGGCACTCGGGTGCAGATCTCGCCCGCCACCACCACCGCCGCGGCGGCTGACGACGCGGGCCCGTTGGAAGCGCCGTCGACGGCTCCGAATGAGGGGGAGTGACGGGTGTTGGCGGTCGATGGGCTGTCGTTCGAGTATCGACGCGGGGCGGAGGAGCTTTTCGACGGCCTGAGTTACGAGTTCCGCACGGGGGCGATGACGGCGGTGACGGGCCCGTCAGGGCGCGGCAAATCGACGCTGCTGTATGTGCTCGGGTTGATGCTGACCCCCACCAGGGGCCGTGTGCTGCTGGATGGGGAGCCGGTCTCGCAGCGAAGTGACCGGCGGCGTTCCCGGGTACGGGCCGAACAGATTGGGTTTGTCTTTCAAGACGCGGCGTTGGACGCGTCACGCAAGGTGCTGGATTCCGTGATCGAGCCCGCCCTCTACGGTGGTTCCGGGGTGGCCCAGGCCAAGCGGCGCGCGCGAGTGTTGATGGAGCGGATGGGAGTGGGGACTCGTGCCGATCACCGCCCGGGAGAGGTTTCTGGTGGACAAGCCCAACGGTTAGCGGTGTGTCGGGCGCTGGTGACTGATCCTGCAGTGGTGCTGGCTGACGAGCCCACCGGCAACCTGGACAGGGCCAACGCGGCGGAGGTCCTCAACGCACTGTCTGCGGCCACGAGCGGTTCCCGCACGGTGGTAATCGCCACCCACGATCCGTTCGTCCTGGAACATGCAGATGAGGTGCTGGCACTGTGAGGCTCGGCGTGCTGGTTCGGGAGGCGCTGGCTACGGCGTGGGCCAACAAGGTCCCTAGCGCGCTAGTGTCGTTCCTGGTGGCGGTCATGGTGGCCGCCACCTTGGGGACCGTTGGTCGTACTGCCGCGGCAGAGGCCCAGTTGGAAGAGCGTATGGACGCGGCCGGCAGCCGGCTCCTCACAGTGGGCGATCTGCGCAACAACGGTCTCCTGACCTCTTTGATCATCGACCAGAGCGCCGCCCTTGGTGTGGTTGAGCGCGCCGTCGGGTCGCTCAACGCGATCGATGTGGTGGCTGGCGCTGTGGGGCAGGGCGGACACCGGGTGCCGGCCTGGGGCATCAACGGTGACCTCACTGCTGCTGCCGAGTTGCTCAGCGGACGCTGGCCGCAACCGGGCGAAGCGCTGGTCACCGAACAGGCCATGCGGACCCTGGGGTTCACCACTGCTTTCGGTTGGGTTGAGGAAGCGACCTCCGGTGCTGCCAGCCAGTTCGCCGTGGTTGGGTCGTATCGCCCCCGTGACCCGTTCACCGACTATGCCACTGGGGTCATCTACAACGCTGGTGATGCCCCAGCGGGCACCCTCGCGGTGATCCTGACCGATTCCCGCCACGCCGCCGCGGCCCAAAGTGCAGTGCTCGGCATTATCGCGCCCCCCGACCCCAGCGAGATCACCGTCACCTCGCCGGTCGCGCTCTCAGCGCTGCGTAGCCAAGTGCTGGGAGACTTCGGAAACTTCGGACGCACCCTGCTTCTCGGGGTGCTTGGGGCTGGCTCGGTGCTGATCGCCATCGTTGTGTTGGCCGACGTGCTGGTGCGCCGCGCGGATCTTGGACGTCGACGTGCTCTCGGCGCATCTCGGCGAGCCATCGTCAGCATCGTAACCCTGCGAACCGTCATTCCGGCCCTCATCGGCGCGGCCATCGGTGTCGGCATCGGTCTGTGGCTCACCAGCAGGCTCGGGGCAACACCACCGACCACTTTCGTCACAGGCGTTGCCATTCTTGCGCTCCTCGCTGCGGCCGCCTCCGCCATCTCCCCAGCCCTGTTCGCCGCCACGAGAGACCCCGTCGCCGTCCTCCGGACCCCCTAGACCTAGACCGCATTCCGAGGAGGCCGATGCCGCGTTATCCCCACGGGTGCTGGGGCATGCTGCTTTGCCACGCTCTCCCGGCCGGTCCGGGGGTAACCAACGGGCTAGGCCCATGTTTCGCCGTCCTGGAGTTCCGGGAACGCCTTAGTAGCTTTCGCGATCAAAAGGGCCCGCGATGGAGCCCGCAGTTTACTCTTCAGGCCGCTGACCGTCTTCTTAACAGTGGACTCTGACACGAAGGTCTCCTTAGAAATGCTCGCATTGCTCGCACCACGGCAGAGCAGGCGCAGGGTCTTGCGTTCGCGTTCTGAGAGGTCGAGCCGCTGCGGAGTATCAGTGATGCGCAATTTCGGCGCGACCTCAGCGCCGAGGACCACGAGCCCGTTGGCGGCGGCGCGGATCGATGCGACAAGCCCCGAGAGCGGGACAGATTTGAGGAGGAAGCCGCTGGCCCCGGTTTCTAGCGCATCCCTGAGTGGCCCTTCGAACTCGAAGGTCGTCCACATCAGGATTCGGGGCGGGTTGGGTGCTGTGAGCAGATGGCGGGCGGCCTCGACACCGTCGAGGATGGGCATCACCACATCCATCAGCACCACGTGCGGCTTGAGCTCCTTGACGCGTTCGATGGCCTCTTGGCCGTTGCGGCATACGCCGACCAACTCGACCTCTGGCACGTCGTGGAGCAACTGTTGCAGCATCTGAGTCACGAACGCGTCGTCGTCGGCGATGAGGAGGCGGATCCTAGACATCGTGGGCGCTTCGAACTGGACATGAGACCTGGGTGAGCCAGTGGTCATTACTGGGACAGGAAACCACGTGACCGCCTACCAGCGCTGCCCGTTCCGCCATGCCCGTGATGCCGAGCCCCGCTGGTGGCTTCGCCCGCGAAGAGCGCTTGTTCTTGAAGGAAACTTCCGCGAAACCGTCTTCGATGGCGGCGTTCACGTGAACCGACTCGTCAGGGTCACCATGTTGAATGATGTTGTTGATCGCCTCTCGGGAGATCGGGTAGATGGCCCCGGCGGGTGCCAGGCGCAGTGCGACGGCATCCTCAGGGGATGTGTTGTAATCTACCGTGAAGCCCGCCGAGCTCAGGCGGCCGCTGGCCTCTTCCAGGGTGTCGAGCACGGAAGCGTGGGTGAATGATCCCGCATCCAGTTGATCCGTTGGGTCTGTCCTCAGCAGCGTGATGACGCTGCGCAGGTCGGCTAACGCGCTACGGCTCATGTTGGCAACGTTGGTCCAGGCCTCGTTGTCGTTGTCGCTGCTGTTTCGGGCCACTTCGGCCTGAAGGGCGATCGATGTCAGGTCGTGAGCGATGGTGTCGTGGAGTTCACGGGCGAGGAGGATACGTTGCCTGCTGAGGGATTGGCTGAGCTTATCCTCATGATGCCGGCGGGATCGGTGGAAGATGCCCCCGATGACCCACACAATGGCGATGCCGGCGAACCAGAAGGCGCCCGGCACGACGAGCTCCGGCCCGAAGGACACGAGAGCCGCACCGCACATCAGAGCCACATAGTAGGCGACCGAGCAAGCGAGCTGAGGCCGCCACAAGCCACGCAGCCCGAAACCAAGGATCGGAATGAGCGCTGCCAGTTCACCCATAGAGGGAGCGTCGAGTGCGCCTGCCAGCACCACCAGCAGGCAGAAGACAGTTACGGCTGAGAGCCGCGGGAACCGGTAGTAGAGCGCAGCGCAAGAGTAGATCGCCAGATCCAGCACCAAGGCCCAGCCAAGCGAACCCGTGGTGCCATGAAAAACCAAGGTCATCATAGCGAGAATCAAAGCCACGACGGTCTCTAGACCAGTACCGTCACGGTGCAGCCCTCGGACCATTTTCATCTTGGTGGACCCCTTCTGGCTGAGCCGGTGCAACAACGTGGGACTGTTCTGGTTGGGAGTTGAAGTCTATGCGAGGCTGGCTGGGCACGTGTTCAGCGTCGTCGCTTCAGGCGCAGTCATTCCTCAGGACGCTATACAGAGAGGCTTTAGGAGACGCGTTCGAGCGCGGGCAGCCATCGCTACTTCGGGCACCAGGGGAAGGGGAAATAGTCGCACATGTCGAACGCTGGGGCAAGTGTTGGGTCCGACAGGGTTTGAGCCTCGAAGCCACCAGATACTGACGGGGCGGAGACGAAGCTGACAGGGAGAAGTAGCGCGATCAGAAATTGGTTCAACATGAGAAGCATCGTGCCCAAGCGGAACGCTGGTGGTGGAGACAGTGCGCCAAACTTGGCCCGATGAGTGGCCTGATAGTCGGGGTGAGTCCCGTAGCGTGGTGGCATTCCTGAGGCCTTGATCGGCGAGTCCGCGG
>JAUNUF010000086.1 GCA_030538315.1 Propionibacteriaceae bacterium | reverse complement strand
GTAGGAACAGGGGGCCCAGTCTCAGCGCAGTTTGGAATCTAAGTGGCCCAATCTGAACGTTTTCCGTCGAATTGGCTTACTTCCAGTAAGCTGGGAGCGTGTTGCTGCTGAACTTCACGGTCCGGAATCACAAGAGCCTCAAGGACGAGACCACTCTTGAGTTGGTGAAGCGCACTCTCAAGACGTTGAAGCCGTCCAGGGATTCGTCGTGGCGGGATCACGTGCTACCTGTCGTTGGCGTCTTCGGCGCAAACGCTTCGGGAAAGTCCACGGTGATTGACGCGATCCACTACGCCATCAGCGCCATTGGGTACTCCGCATCCAGCTGGCTGGATTCCTCAGCTATGCGCCGTGTCCCGTTTGCTTTGGATGAGGATTCTCGCTCCGGGACCAGCGAATACGAGTTCGACTTCGTGCGGCGGGGCGTGCGGCACCTGTACGGCTTCGAGTTGGGTGCGCAAGGGATTGTGCGGGAGTGGTTGAGGGACGTCCCGACATCGCGCTGGCGCACCCTCATGGAGAGAACCGCCGGGCAGACCGTTCCCAAGACGCATTCTTCGGTGGGTGAGATTGGGCCAGTCGCTGCTCGTGAGTTGGCGCTGAGCCGCGCCCTTCGGCTGGGCAATTCGGTGTTGGCGCCTATCGCGCGTTCCTTGACACAGGACATCGGCATCATCCCCTTCGGTGAGAAGTACCGGGATCATCGGCTCAATGTCATCACCACGTCGCTGGTGCAGCAACAGCAACGTGCAGGTGAACCGGCGTCATTTGATTTTGGGGATATCGAGACGCTGCTTCAGATGGCCGACGTCGGCATTCTCTCTGTGGACCTGCGGGAAGATGCGGTTCCACCCGAGACCTTGGAGTTTCTTGCCCAATTGCGCAAACTGCTTTATCCGGAGGAGTCCGGTGGGGAGGCGTCGGCGCCGGGAGAACTGCCGCAGGAAGCTGTGGATGAAGTGATTCATGGCCTCGAATTCACACATAGGGGGCCTCGTGATCAGACGGGCAAGTTGGCGGTAGACCAGGAAAGTGAAGGAACCAAGGCGTGGCTGGCGCTAGCGGTTCCAGCCCTCTCGGCCCTTCGGGAAGGAACCGTGCTGGTGGCGGATGAGCTCGACGCAAGCCTCCATCCGCACCTTGTGCAACTGCTCATCGGGTTCTTCAATGATCCAGAGTTCAATGCCAACGGCGCTCAACTCATCTTCACGAGTCATGATGCGTTTGTGCTCTCTCCCTTGAACCAGGAGACGCTTGCCCCTGAACAGGTGTGGTTCACCGAGAAGGATCATGAGGGCGTCAGCACGCTGTACTCCTTGAGTGACTTCCCGAGGCATGCTGATGCCAATATTGCACGGCGCTACCTGGCTGGGCGCTACGGAGCAGTGCCTTCGCCCACACCCCACTCCATCCTCCGGCTGTTAGAGACCGACAGGGTTGAGGTAGTTGGCTAGGAAGAGAGCGCAGCGGCCACGGCGGCGGGAGCGCGGCAGGGGGCTCGCCGTCGGCGAGGGTCCAGTCACCGAACGCGACTACGTTGAGCGGCTCAAGCAACATCTGCCACGAGACAGCAGCTCCGTGACAGTGAAAGTGGTGGGGTCTGGGGAGGACCCTTTGCGGGCGCTGTCTCTGGCGAAACGCCTTCGGGAGGAGGCTGCCAGGCAGGGGGAGCCTTACGACTGGGTGTGCCTCCTGCTGGACGTGGACGACCATGCGACCCTTCCACGGTGTCTGATTGAGGCCAAGCGGTCCGGCGTGCATGTGGTGGTGTCGAACCCCCAGTTTGAACTGTGGTTGGTGTGGCATATCGCGGATCACACAGCGTGGGTCGAGGGTAAGAAAATCAGCAGACGGGCTAGCGGGCTGAAACTTGTGGAGGGCAAGCATCTGGACGCGAAGTTCCCCATCCACGGGTATGAGGATGCGGTGGTGAGAGCACGTCAAGCGGATCAGGGCATGGCGGATGCGCGTCAGGGGCCAAACCCCTCATCGTCCATGCCGCTGCTTGTTGCACTGATGCAAGGCGGGGCGCCCTAGCGACGCCCGCCTCCACCGCCGCCGCGGCCTCCACCGCTGCTGCGCCCGCCAGACGAGCTGCGCCCAGAGGAGCCGCCGCTCCATCCGCGGCCGCTGCTTCGCGTCGACGAGCTGCTGCTGCCCGTGCCGCGCGACACGTCTCCCACGGTATGGGCAAACGACGCGAACCCGCGCGTGATGGCGCCCTGACCCCAGTTGGGTCGGCTGTCCCACCGGCTAGGGGTTTCCCGTCGAGTGTGTGACCTGTCCGCCCAGGTCGACGGCGTGGTCGCCCCCGGCAATGCAAGCGCGCGTCGCTCGCGCTCTGGGAAGCGCGAGTACATGCTGCCCAGCACCTGTTGCCACGAATTCTCCACGCCGAACACGATGGCCCAGGGGAGGAGCTTTTCGTAGAGCGCCACCCGGGATTCCTCGTCGCGCGGAGCCGTCTCCACGCTGTTCATCCACTGGATCCGCTCGCCCTCTGACGTGGTGATGAAACGTTCGAGGCCAGCCAGGTAGCGCTGCATCTCGCGGCCACTGCTGCTGAGGCGGCCGTGCACGGGGAGCAGGTGGAACGCCCACAGCACCAGCATCACGGCAATGAAACCGGCGAAGAGGAACGGCCAGCCGAGCCCGGCCAGCCCGATCCACACCTGGTAGAGCCCGTAGCCCATGATGGCCAGATACCCCGCCCAGAGCATCAGGGGCCCGAACAGAATCTCCGAGCGCAGCATCTTGTTGGCAAGCGCCGCGTCGCGCAGTTGCTGCGCGTGGCTCAAGGAGGAGAAGCCGCGCACGTGATCCAGCGAACGCTGCTTGCCGGCCCCGCCGAAGAGGGCCTCCGTGATGGAGCGCATGTAGCCGTTGAGCTTCGATTGGGGGCGGGCGGATGGGTCAAACCACGTGAGCCGCAGCCCGGAGCGGTGGGCGGCGCGTTCTCCCGGAGAGAGGTTCGCGGCGGGGGCGGGTGCCGTGGCGTCCCACGAACTGGTCAGCTCGCCCATGCCTTCGGCCACGATCCACGCCAGGTGCGCGGCCGCACCCCGTTCGGGGACCCCCAGGAAATCTGCGGCCAAGACGGGCTCGAGATCCTTCGGGGGAGTGAACTGCGTGACGATCCCCAGCTCATCCTTCGACGGCACTCGAACGATCCTCCGGGTGATGAGGGCGACGGCGAGCGCAGCGAGCCCGATGCCCACCAGCCCGGCGATGCCCCACCAGCCGTGCGAGCGGGCCTTCATGGGGTTGAGGGGGTCTGCGACGGTGCCCGGCTTGAGGCCCACCGAGAGGGTCATGTTCTCGTAAGCGCCCAGGTGGTTGGCGCTGGCGCTGAAGGTGTCGCCGTCGCGTGTGATGGTGCAGGTCTCGTTGGAGCCGGCCCGCCCCTGGGTGCAGAAGGCGTCGCCTGTGAGGTGGCCGGCGAGGCTGGGGTCGATGACGAGTTGGGCGCTGACGGTGTCGAAGCCGTTGGTCCACTCCGTGCCGTTGACGTTGAGCGCCAGTTCCTGGGCCTGGCCCTCCGTCGCGACTGTGCGAGCCAGCGAGTAGGAGATCAGGAAGTCGAAGGTGGTGGTTGAGTAGCGGGGGCGGGGGTCATTGCGGTCGATGAGCAGTTCCACATCGCCGTTGGGGAGGGTGCGCTGCGTGAACTCGTAGGGTTCGCCGTCGGGATCCTTCACGGTGATGGGGCCGAGGCCCAGATCCTGCCCGTCGAAGTGGGGCACGAGCACCCGGGTGATGCCCAGCCGGGAGGGATCCAGGGTGTCTCGGATGGATTCCTCGACGTTGACGTGCACTTGGCTCCCCACCTTCGTGGCGGTGTAGACGGCCTTGAAGTGCTTCATGGGCGGATCTGCGCTGTTGGGGGTGGAGAGCAGGAGGATGGTGAGCATTCCGAGCAACGTGATGGCCAGCCAACCGAGTGGGTAGGCGATCCACTTGCGCCACAAACTCAACACGGGCTGATTCTGCCTGACGAGGGGCTCAGCGGCCGCGATCCGTGCGGGCCGGCGGCCTGTCACCGCGGATGCTGGCCACCATGTCGAGGACGCGGCGCGTGGCGCGTACGTCGTGGGCGCGGAATACCGTTGCCCCTAGCCAAGCCGAGATGGCGGTGGCCGCGAGGCTGCCCTCGAGGCGCTCATCGGAGGGCAGATCGAGGGTTTCGCCCACGAAATCCTTGCGGCTGATGGCCTGCAGGACGGGGTAGCCCAGGGCGGCTATCCGGTCTGTGGCTGCCACGAGGGCCAGCGAATTGAGGGTGGTCTTGCCGAAATCCAGGGTGGGGTCCACCAGGATGCGCTCGTGGGGGAGGCCGGCCCTTTCTGCTCGTTCGGCTCCCTTCCGGAGGCCTTGGAGGACGTTCAACACGACGGCGTCGCCCGGCCCGTAGTCGATGTTGCTGGGATCTGTGCGCGGCGGCAGGCCCCCGGTGTGGGAGACGACGTAGCCGGCGCCCTCCGCGGCGGCCACGTGCACGAGCTCGGGATCTGCCCCGGCCCAGGTGTCGTTGACCAGATCCACCAGGCCTGAGCACGCCGTCGCAACTTCGGAGCGCCAGGTGTCGAGGGAGGTGAGCACAGGAAGGTTGCGAAGGGCCTCGAGTGCGGGTTTGACGCGCTCGATCTCTTCGGCGGCCGTCACCCAGTCGCCTTCCTGGCCGGCGCGGACGCCGCCGATGTCGATGATGCTCACGCCCTCGTCGATCATCTGCTTGGCGCGTTCGACGGCGGAGTGGGTGTCGCCGAAACGGGCGGGGCCGTAGAAGGAATCTGTGTTGCGGTTGATGATGCCCATGACGGCCGGGTGGGCGGCGTCGAACCGGTGGCCGCGGAGGATGAGGGGCGCCGGTGTGGGGATCATGGATTCGAGTCTACGGGGGGAGTGGGCAATGCGTCCTTGTCGCTTGTCGCGTGGCCCTTGACCGCCTGTTCGGCACCCATTAGTGTGGCCTTTACGAAATGTCTTTTCGTAAGGGGTGAGAGGTATGCCCATCGACGCGGATACCAAGGTGGGCCGGTTGGCGGCCATCTTCGAGTTGCTGCGCGCAGTGGAGTCCATCACGGTGAGTGAATTGGCGTCTCTCTCAGGGCTGTCGCGCCCCACGGTGAGTGCTCTGCTGGGCAGTCTTGAAGAGCGAGGGCTTGCGGTCTCCGGGGAACCGGAAACTGTCGGAGCCGGTCGGCCGGCAGCATCATGGAGCCTTGCGCCCCGTGCAGGCTACGTGCTGGGTGTTGACGTCCTGCGTTCGACGGTGTTGCTCTCGGTGGCGCGCCTCGACGGCGCCGTCGTCCACGCCGAGTTCCACCATCTTCCGTCGCAGTTGGGTGCGGAGCGCTTCGTCACCCTGGAAAAGGTGCTGCGCGCCGTGGCGGATCGCCACACAGACCTGGGCCCGCTGCGCGCCGTGACCGTGTCCACCACCGGCACCGTCGACGGCGAGGGCGTCATCCTGCGCTCCACGAGCGTGCCTGATTGGGAGGGCTTCCCGCTGGGGGAGCGGCTCTCGCAGGTGTTGGGGCTGCCCGTGCGGGTGGAGAACGACATCAACGCCGCGGCCTACGGCGAGTTCACCGCCCGCTGGGCGTCTGGCGCCATGCGGCCAGATGATGACCTCGTCTACGTGCACGTGGCGGCCGGCATCGTGACCGGCGTGGTGCTGGGCGGCGCCATCCACCGCGGCACCGCGTTCAACGCCGGCGAGTTCGGCCTTCGGCTGGGCAGCGACTACTCCGAGGGCGAGGAATCCACCGTCCAGCAGGTGTGGCAGAGCCTGGGCGCGATCGCGGCGGTGCTGGACCCGTCGGCCATCGTCATCTCGACGACGGCCCCCGGCCACGCGGTTCCGCGCCTGCGCAGGTACCTGGCGGAGCACCTGGAAGCCTCTGCCCCCACGCACCACTACGAGCCCGCCCTGCTCGGGCAGGCGTCGGCCACCGTCGGCGCGCTGTCGCTGGCCTTGGCAGACGCCCAGGCCGACGTTGTCGGCTACCGCACTGCGCGGCCGCATCACCCCTCTGGACTTGAAAGGCTGACGGCGTTGATCGCTGACGGTTCCCATACCTCCGCAGAACCCGGAGAGGCGAGCGCAGCGCGCAAGCTCCGCGTCGGTGTGGTGGGGGTGGGTGCCCGTTCCACGATTCTGGCGCACACCGAACTGCCGCATAACAACGCTGAGGTGGTGGCCGCGTGTGACCCGCTTCCCGATACGCCGGAGCGGTTGGAGGAGCGCACGGGCATTGACCCAGCGCGGGTGGCCATCAGCGACAACCTGGATGACTTCCTGAACAACGATCTCGACGCGGCAGTGATCACGTCTCCGGACGACACGCACGCGGAGATCGCCTGCCGGCTGCTCGAAGCGGGCGTGGCCGTGTACCTGGAGAAGCCCATCGCCATCGAGATGGAAGGCGCCACGCGCATCCTGGAGACGGCCTATCGCACTGGCACCCGGCTGTACGTGGGGCACAACATGCGCCACATGGGCGTGGTGCGCTCCATGCGAGATCTGATCCGCAAGGGCACCATCGGCGAAGTGAAGGCCGTCTGGTGCCGCCACTTCGTGGGTCACGGCGGTGATTTCTACTTCAAGGATTGGCACGCTGACCGCCGCCACAGCAATGGGCTGCTGCTGCAAAAGGCTGCTCATGACATCGACGTGATGAACTGGCTCACGGATTCCCACGCCACCCGCGTGGCGGGCATGGGTGGGCTCACTCTGTACGGAGATGTGGAGGACAGGCAGGACCGAAGCGGCCAGATCATGCAGACCTGGTTCAGCATGGACAACTGGCCGCCGTTGTCTCACAAGGGCCTCAACCCCGTCGTCGATGTGGAAGACCTTTCCATGTTCAACGCCGAGATGGCCTCTGGTGCCTACGTCTCCTACCAGCAGTGCCATTACACGCCTGACTACTGGCGCAACTACACGGTGATCGGCACCGAGGGCAGGCTGGAGAACTTCGGCGACGGCGAGGGCGGCCACATCAAGCTGTGGAACAAGCGCTCGGATTACAACCCCGACGGCGACGCCCAGTTCCCCATCCATGGCGATGCCAACGGCCACGACGACGCCGACATCCTCACCATGACCGAGTTCCTCGACTTCGTGCGCAACGGCACGCCCACGGACACCTCTCCGTTGGGGGCCTGGTACGCCGTCGCCACGGCCATCGAGGCGACCGACTCGATCAGGGACCGCTCCATGCCTCGGGACATCCCCGAACTGCCTCAGGAACTGGTCGCCTACTTCGAGAAGCACCAGGTTCGGTAACAATACGAAAACTAATTTCGTAACATCCTTGACTTGATACTTCCGAACTGCCTAGAATCTCAATTACGCAAAGCACTTTCATAATCAGGTGAAAGATTGTCGGCAAGGGCGCCACGCTGTGCTGGAAGCCACCGACTTTCCGTGAGCCACTGCTTTCCCAGAAGGAGAAACCCAATGAAGCGTAGGACCTTCCTCGCAGCCACCGCCGTCTCGGCCTCCGCATTCGGCCTTGCTGCCTGCGGCGGCAACGACGCAGCTCCCGGTGGCAGTGACGCCCCGCTGAGCAAGGATTCGGCCGGCGAGCTGACGCTGGCTTACTGGGACAAGAACCAGACCCCCACCATCGAGGCCAACGTTGCGGCATTCAACGCCGAGTACCCCAACATCAAGGTCAACCTCTCCCTCTCCGGATGGGACGACTACTGGACGAAGCTGAGCACCCAGGCCTCCGGCTCCAACCTGGCCGACGTGTTCTGGATGAACGGCCCCAGCTTCCAGCTCTACGCCTCCGAAGGCATGCTCGCCGAGCTCGACGGCATGGAGGGCGTGGACTGGGGCAACTACCCCGAGGCGCTGGTCACCCTCTACTCCTACGACGGCAAGCACTACGGCGTGCCGAAGGACTACGACACCATTGCGTGCGCCGTCGACAAGGGTCTCTTTGAGCAGGCTGGCGTCGACCTGCCCACCGAAGACTGGACGTGGGACGACTTCAAGGCTGCTGCCAAGGGCGTCAAGGACGCCAACATCGGTGTCTGGGGCGTGACGGGTGGCCCCAGCGCGGCCGGCCAGTCCACCTACTACAACTCCATCCCGCAGGCTGGCGGCTTCGTCATCAAGGACGGCCAGTCGGGCTACGACGACCCCAAGTCCATCGAGGGCCTGAAGTTCTGGGTTGACCTCATCGAAGAGGGCCTCTGTCCCTCCGTCGACGAGATCGTTGCAACCGAGCCGGAGCCCATGTTCCTGGCTCGCCAGGCCGCGATGTACTGGGTGGGTTCCTGGCAGCCCAAGACCTTCCTGGACCAGCACCCGGCTCCCGAAGACCTGATGTACCTGCCGCTGCCCAAGAAGGAGAAGCAGGCCAGCGTCATCCACGGTCTGTCCTACGCGGCTGCTGCCGGTGGCAAGAATGTGGAGGCCGCCAAGGCGCTCATCAAGTACCTGACGGACCAGAAGGCCAACGAGACCGAGGCCGCCAACGCGACGGCGATCCCGGCATACAACGGCACCCAGGCCAAGTGGCTCGAACTGAACCCCGATTGGGACCTCAGCGTGTTCACCAAGGCCGCCGAAGAGTACTCGGTGCCCTACCCGGCCTCCAAGAACACCTCCGCATGGAGCGCCAAGGAATCCGAGTACCTCACCCCGGCGTTCCAGTTGAAGACGCCCATTGAGGAGGCGGCCAAGCAGCTCGCCGACGAGATGAACACGCTGCTCGCTGCGGAGTAACCCATGGGCGCCACCGTCGTGAGTGCCGGGAAGAAGTCACGTTCTTCCCGGCACTCGCCGACGTCTGTGGGGGCCTGGCCCCTGCTGTTCGTCGGCCCGCTGTTGGCGGGGATCGGGCTGTTCTACTACTACCCGATCCTGTCGAACGTCATGTTGTCGTTCACCAAGTCAAACGCCTTCGGAACCCGTTCCGAGTTCGTGGGGCTCCAGAACTACACAGAGCTGATCACCAGGCCGGATATGCCGTCGGCCATTTTCAACACGTTGATCTACACGGCAGTGGTGCTGCTGGCCATTCCCATTTCGGTGGTCGTTGCCAGCGCGCTGGAGCTGCCCGGGCTGAAGTTCCGCAACCTGTACAGGGTGCTGTTCTTCATGCCCTACCTGGCCATGCCGATTGCCATCACGCAGGTGTGGAAGCTGGTCTTCAACGGCAACTTCGGCCTCATCAACCAGGCGTTGAAGAGCTTCGGCATTGCTGAGCCGCCGTTCTGGCTGTCCACCCCGCCGTTCGCCATCCTGGCGGTTGCGGTGTTCGGATTGTGGTCATCCATCGGCTTCAACGTGATCATCCTGAGCGCCGGCCTGAAGTCCATTCCGCCCGAGCTCTACGAGGCGGCGTCCCTGGACGGTGCGGGTGCTGTGCGCCAGTTCACCAACGTGACGCTGCCGCTGCTCACGCCGTCGATCTTCCTGCTGACCATCATGCAGACCATCAGCGGCTTCCAGCTGTTCGATGCACTGTTCGCGATGATCGGTGTGTCCAACCCCGCCATGCGGGAATCCAGGTCCCTGGTGTACCTCTTCTACCAGGAGGCATTCATCAACAACGACAAGGGTGCAGGCGCTGCCGTGGCCGTCTTCATCCTGCTGTTCGTGGGCCTGGTGACTCTCCTCCAGTTCATCGGCCAGAAGAGGTGGGTGAACTATGTCTAAGCGCAGACGTGGCCCATCGCAGATGCGATACCTCCCGGTGCACATCCTGCTGATCCTGGGCGGCTTCGTGATGGTGTTCCCGTTCCTGTGGCAGGTCCTCATGTCGATCTCCACCAACGCGGAAATCCGCTCCATCCCGCCGACCGTCATCCCGGACGCGCCCAGCCTGTCGAACTACTTCGCGGTGTTCCAGCGGCTGCCGTTCCTGAGCCAGTTCTGGAACTCGATCGTCATCACGGTGCTGCGCACTGTCGGCCAGTTGTTGCTCTGCTCCATGGCCGGCTACGCGTTCGCACGCATGCGGTTCAAGGGCAGCGGAATCCTGTTCGGCCTGGTGCTGGCCATCCTGATGATCCCCGGCCAGGCGTTCATCATCAAGCAGTACCAACTCATCCAAGGCTTCAACCTCCTGGAGACCTCGTGGGGCATCGTGCTGCCCGGCCTGTTCTCGGCGTTCGGCACCTTCCTCATGCGGCAGACCTTCATGAGCCTGCCGAGGGAACTGGAGGAGGCTGCGCGTCTCGACGGCTGTAACCCGTGGCAGACCTTCTACAAGATCATGATGCCGCTTGCGGCTCCCGGCCTCTTCGCGGTGGGCATCACCACCGTGCTGTGGTCCTGGAATGAACTGCTCTGGCCGCTGATCATCACCACGCGTGAAGAGTCAATGCCGCTC
>JAUNUF010000085.1 GCA_030538315.1 Propionibacteriaceae bacterium | reverse complement strand
GGAACGAGGGCCGGGATCCGACGAAGGGCCTACATCCGCCCGATCACGTAGTCGAGGCACTGGGTGAGCGCCTCCACGTCTTCAGGCTCCACCGAGGCGTAGCAGCCCACGCGGATCTGGTTGCGGTTCAGCGCGCGGTACGGGTCGATGTCACGGATTCCGTTGCGGCGCAGCGTCGAGATGAGATCCGCCACGGGGATGGCCTCGTCGATGTCGATGGTGGCCACCACGGGGGAGCGATGCTCCGGGTTCGGCACGAAGGGCGTGGCGAAATCCCGTGCCTCGGCCCAGTCATACAGCGTCTGCGTGGACTGCCGGCAGCGAGCGGCGACGGCGTCCATGCCACCCAGCTCCAACATCCAGTGCAGCTGATCCTCCAGCAGCAGGAGCGTGGCCAGCGCCGGCGTGTTGAGGGTCTGGTGCTTGCGCGAGTTCTCCGCCGCGACGGTGAAGTCGAGGATCTCGGGGATGTACCGCCCGGCGGCCTTGATGCGGGCAGCCCGCTCGACGGCGGCGGGGGAGGCGAACGCGAGCCAGAGCCCGCC
Organism: Propionibacteriaceae bacterium; assembly: GCA_030538315.1. GTDB lineage: Bacteria > Actinomycetota > Actinomycetes > Propionibacteriales > Propionibacteriaceae > Arachnia. The sequence goes on along the minus strand of JAUNUF010000085.1, from coordinate 10,094 downwards.
GTCGGAGGAGAAGTTCTTCTGGGGCGCGAAGTAGTACACGTCCGTCTGCGAGATGTCGGCGTCGATGCCGCCAGCCGCCGAGGTGGCGTCGATCAGCACCAGCGAATCCTCGGAGCCCCGGCGCTCGACGGGGGCCACGGCGCCCGTCGAGGTCTCGTTCTGCGCCCAGGCATTGACGTCGGCATCGGAGTTCCCTGGGAGCGCGATGGAGCCGGCCTCGGCCTCAAAGATCGCTGGCTCATCGAGATGCGGGGCGCGGTTGGCAGCCTTGGCGAACTTGCGGGAGAACTCGCCGAACACGCCGTGAGCGGAGCGCTGCTCGATGAGCGAGAACACGGCCATGTCCCAGAACAGCGTGGAGCCGCCGTTGCCCAGCACCACTTCGTAGCCTTCGGGGATGCGGTAGAGCTCCGCGAGGTATTCCTGCACCGTCGCCACGAGGTCCTTGACGGGCGCCTGGCGGTGCGAGGTGCCGATGATGTCCTGGCGCAGCGCCAGATAGTCGAGGGCCTCCTGGCGCACCTTGGCGGGCCCGGAACCAAACCGGCCGTCGCCGGGGAGCATCTCGTCAGGAATCCACATCATGGCGGCCATCCTCTCACCTCAACGACGTTGCGCATTTCGGGGCTCACGCTCGTGGTCAGCAACCCGTGGTGGTTTGATGGTGAGCATGGCAGTCACGCAGCTCAAGGTCGCCCACGCAGTCACCCCGGAAGGCGTCATCGACGACGCCGTGCTCACCCTGGACGGGGAGCGCATCGTCTCCATCGAGAGCGGCGGCGGGGGAGAGGGCCGGCTCTGGGCCGTGCCGGGCTTCGTCGATTCGCATACGCATGGCGCCGTGGGGGTCGCGTTCGGCAACCCAGACCGCGAGGCCAACATGCGCGCCATCAACTACCACCGCACCCAGGGCAGCACCAGCATCATCTGTTCGACGGTGACCGAACCCATCGACAAGCTGGTGGAGCAATCCAAGGTGTTGCGCGAGCTGTACGAGGCGGGTGAGATCGCCGGCATCCATCTCGAGGGCCCGTTCCTGGCCGAGGAGAAGAAGGGCGCCCACGACGCGGCGCTGCTCTGCGATCCCGAGCCGGAGTTGGTTGAGCGGCTCATCGAGGCCGGCGGGCCCGCCCTGCGGATGATCACCATGGCCACGGAGCGCGAGCACTCCGAGTGGGCCACCAAGCGCTTCGTCGAGGCTGGCGTGCACGTGGCCTTCGGACACTCCGACGCCAACGACGTGATCACGGCCGAATCCATCGAGTGGGGCGCAGACATCGCCACCCACCTGTTCTCCGCCATGCGCTCCATCCACCACCGCGAGCCTGGCCCCGTGCCCGTGCTGCTCTCCGACGAGCGTGTGATGGTGGAGCTGATCTGCGACGGCATCCACCACGCGCCGGTGATCGCCGCGATGTCGATCGACGCCGCAGGCCCGGGCCGCGTCGCTCTCGTGACCGACGCCATGAGCGCCACCGGTGTGGGCGACGGCAACTACCTCCTCGGCGAGCTTGAGGTGGAGGTCAAGGACGGCACCGCTCGCCTCGTCACTGCCGATGGCAGCGAGGGCGCCATCGCCGGCTCGACGCTGACCATGGCCCGCGCGTTCGAGTTCGTCGTCCAGGAGGTGGGCGTCTCGATTCCTGATGCCGCCCTCATGGCAGCCACCACTCCAGCCAAGTGGCACGGGATCCCGGACGTGGGCGAGCTCGCGCCCGGCAAGTTCGCCGACATCTGCCTCGTCGACGACGACGGCAAGCTCCACGGCGTCCTCCGTCGAGGCGAATGGATCGTGTCGCCCGGCTAGGATGCAACGGGTAAGGAGGTGGCCGCGTTGAGCGACCTGATCGACACCACCGAGATGTATCTCCGTACGGTCTACGAGCTGCTCGAAGAGGGCATCCCTCCGTTGCGGGCCCGCATCGCCGAGCGGCTGCACCAATCCGGCCCCACCGTCTCGCAGACCGTTGCGCGCATGGAGCGCGACGGCCTTCTCGTGGTGGACGAGGACCGCACCATCAAGCTGACCCGCGCCGGCGCCAAGCTGGCGCGCGAGGTGATGCGCAAGCACCGCCTGGCCGAGTGCCTGCTCACCGAGATCATCGGGCTCGAGTGGGAAAAGGTCCACGACGAGGCCTGCCGCTGGGAGCACGTCATCTCACTCGACGTGGAGAAACGACTCGTCGAGATCCTCGATTCCCCCACCCGTTCGCCCTACGGCAACCCCATCCCCGGGCTGCGTGAGCTGGGCGTGGAGATCGACCACACGCCCTTCCGCGACGGCGCGGATCCGCTGGTGGAGCTGGTCTCGGATACCCCGCAGCGCTTCGTGCTGCGGCGCATGAGTGAGAACCTGCAGGCTGATGGCGAGTTGTTGTCGCTGCTGGCCCGCACCGGTTTCGGGCCCTCCACCACGTTCGAGGCGGTGCGCGTGGGCAAGGCCGTGCGGATCACGGTGGATGAGGCCGCCGTCGAGGTGACGGATGCCACCGCTGAGCTGTTGTTCGTGAGCCCCCATGAGTGATCTCGACGGCGTCCTGAAGTGGTTTGGTAGCCGCAAGCCCGGCGCGATGGAGGAGGTGCTGTCGCGCAGCTTCGGCGGCGAACGTACTCCCTATGAGTGGCTGGCGCGGGCCGTCTCGTCGTCAGCCGTCACCGTCTTGGATCTCGCCTGCGGCGCTGGGGCGATGGTGGAGCGGCTCCAGAAGCCCGGCCGCACGGTGATTGGCCTCGACCGCTCGGAATCCGAGCTGCGCGAGGCCCAACGCCGCGGCCGCGGGCCGCTGGTGCAGGGCCATGCGTCGTACCTCCCCTTCGCAGACAACAGTTTCGACGCGGTGGTCAGCTCGCTGGGCATCTCCGTCGTGGCGGATCGCCCGCGCTTCCTCGCCGAGGCCGCCCGCGTGCTGCGGCCGGGCGGAGTGTTCGCCGCGCTCACGCCGTCGTTGCGGCCCGCCAACATTGAGGACCTGCGGATCGTCAGCCGCCTGGGCGGGCACCTGCGCACGGCTCCGCATCTGCCTGGCGTGACGGAGTTCAAGGCAAAGCAGGCACTCGCGGAGGTGGGCCTCACCAAGGCTGAGGACAAGCGCGCCAAGTATTACTTCGAGCTGTCCAACGAGGCAGATGCCGAATACTTCCTCGCGGGCCTGCGCGCCCCCGTCGACACGGCCCGCACGGCCGCAGCGCTGGACTTCCTTCGCCAGCGCCTGCAGATCGGCCCCGTCAAGGTGCCGCTGCCCATGCGTCGCATCATCGCCATCAAGTAGGCGGAATATTCCCCCACTGGTTTGCGTTTCAACCATAGACAACACGATCTTCACGAAAGGGGTCCCACATGGCGACCACCGACCTGACATCCGAAAACTTCAAGACCACCGTCAACGACAACGAGATTGTCCTGGTGGATTTCTGGGCCGATTGGTGTGGCCCCTGCAAGCGCTTCGCGCCCATCTACGACGAGGCCTCCGGCCGCCACGACGACGTCGTCTTCGCCAAGGTGGACACCGAGGACGCCCGCGACCTTTCCGCCGCGCTGGAGATCCAGTCCATCCCCACCATCATGGGCTTCAAGGGCGGCAACCTGGTGTTCCGCCAGGCCGGCATGCTCAGCGGCAAGCAGCTCGATTCGCTGATCGAGCAGATCAAGGACCTCGACATCGAGGCCGCGCTGGCAGACAAGAAGTAACTCAGGCTTCTGGAACCGCCCATCCCCTTGTGGGACGGGCGGTTCTTGCATGTTTTGCGACACCCCCTCACATAGCGCATACCCCCACCCCCTACGATGACGTGTAGTAGTCACGAAAGGGGACAATGATGACCTCCGAGCGCCAGGACATGACGGTCCAGCCAGATCTCAGTGCCAGCACGGGACGGGTTGCACCGGTGCGTTCTCGCCGGCCCATCTACCTCGATATGCTCCCTCCCTGCAACGCCGGATGTCCGGCCGGGGAGAACATCCAGGAATGGCTCCGTCTCATCAAGGCGGGTGAGGCTGAGGCGGCGTGGCGCCAGCTGGTGATGGACAATCCCTTCCCCGCCATCCACGGCCGCGTCTGCTACCACCCGTGCGAGACGGCCTGCAACCGCAAGGATCTCGATTCGGCGGTCAGCATCCGCTCCGTCGAGCGTTACCTGGGTGATCTGGCCATCGAGAAGGGCTGGCAGTACCCCAAGCCACGTCGGCAGTCTGGCCGACGCGTGCTCGTCGTCGGCGCGGGCCCCTCTGGCCTGTCTGCCGCCTACCACCTGACCAAGCTTGGACACGAGGTGGAGATCTACGACGCGGGTGACAAGCCCGGCGGCATGATGCGCTACGGCATCCCCGAATACCGGCTGCCCCGCCACGTGCTGGACGCCGAGATCGACCGCCTGCGTGAGCTGGGCGTCGTCTTCCGCCAGAACAGCCCCATCAAGGACCTGCTCGCGACGCAGGCCGAGGGCAACTTCGACGCCGTGTTCGTCGCCGTCGGTGCGCACATCTCCAAGCGCGTCGACATCCCCTCGGTCGACGCCTCCCGAGTCGTGGACGCGGTCAGCTTCCTGCGTGACGTGGCCTCCGGTGAGCGCCCCGTGATCGGCCGCAAGGTCGCGGTCTACGGCGGTGGCAACACCGCCATGGACGCCGCTCGCGTGGCCCGTCGCCTGGGAGCCGAGGAATCCGTCGTCGTCTACCGCCGCGCCCAGGAGCACATGCCCGCGCACGCCGAGGAACTCGAAGGAGCCCAGACCGAGGGCGTCACCATGAACTGGTTGCGCACCATCAAGGAGATGCACGACGAGGACCTCACCGTCGAGATCATGGAGATCGACGAGAACGGCAAGGCCGTGGGCACGGGCCGGTTCGAGAAGTTGGCCGCCGACACCGTCATCCTGGCGCTCGGCCAGCGCGCCGACACCGAGTTCCTCCGCGCCATCCCCGGCATGAGCTTCCACGACGACGTGGTGGACGTGGACCCCAACTCACTCATGACTTCGGTGCCAGGCATCTTCGCCGGCGGCGACGCCGTGCCGTCGGATCGCACGGTCACCATCGGCACCGGCCACGGCAAGCGCGCGGCGCGCCGGATCGACGCGTGGCTCAACAACGAGGAATGGATCGCCCCGCAGAAGAACCCGGGCGTCACCCTCGACATGATGAACCTCTGGTACTTCGGTGATCACGCCCGCAGGCAGCACATCGAGGCCGAGGTCGAGGACCGCATCGAGGGCTTCGGCGAGATCGTCTCTGGCCTCACGCATGACGAGGCCCACTTCGAGGCGCAGCGGTGCCTCAGCTGCGGCAACTGCTTCGAGTGCGACGGCTGCTACGGCGCCTGCCCCGAGGATGCCGTCATCAAGCTGGGCAAGGGCCACCGATATCGCTTTGACTACGAGAAATGTACGGGTTGCGCCACCTGCTACGAGCAGTGCCCGGTGCACGCCATCGAGATGATCCCGGAGGGAGGACGATGAGCGAGCGTCAGGCCATCATCGACGGTAACGAGGCCGCGGCGGATGTCGCCTACCGCGTGAGCGAACTCTGCTCGATCTACCCCATCACCCCCAGCTCCACCATGGCCGAGCTGGCCGACGAGTGGATGGCTCAAGGCCGGCCCAACATCTACGGCATCGTGCCCACCGTCATCGAGATGCAGTCTGAGGGTGGCGCTGCTGGCGCCATGCACGGCGCGCTGCAGGGCGGGGCACTCTCCACGACGTTCACCGCATCGCAGGGCCTGCTCCTGATGATCCCCAACATGTACCGGATTGCTGGCGAGCTCACATCGACGGTGTTCCACGTCGCCGCCCGATCTCTTGCGACGCAGGGCCTGTCCATCTTCGGCGACCACCAGGACGTCATGGCGGTGCGGCAGACGGGCGTGTGCCTGCTCAGCTCCGCGTCGGTGCAGGAGGCCCACGACATGGCCGCCATCGCGCACCACGCCACGCTGCGCACACGGCTGCCGTTCGTGCACTTCTTCGACGGCTTCCGCACCTCGCACGAACTCAACACCATGACGCGCATCACGGATGACCAGCTGCGCTCGTTCATCCCGCGAGACCTGGTGCTGGAGCACCGCTCCCGCGCGCTGAGCCCCGCCAACCCGTTCATCCGCGGCACCGCGCAGAACCCCGACACCTATTTCCAGAGCCGCGAGACCTCCAACGCGTTCTACGACTGGGTGCCGAAGGTGCTCACAGATGCCATGCGTCAGTTCGAGGAACTCACCGGGCGCTCCTACGGGCTGGTGGAATACCACGGCGCGGAGGATGCCGAGCGCGTTGTCATCATCATGGGCTCCGGCATCGAAGCCGTCACCCCCGTGGTGGACAAGCTCAACGCCGAGGGCAGCAAGGTCGGCGTCATCCAGATGCGCCTGTACCGCCCGTTCCCGACGGAGGCGCTGCTAGCTGTCCTGCCGGCCAGCGTGCGTCGCATCGCCGTGCTGGACCGCACCAAGGAGCCGGGCGCCTCGGGCGAGCCGATGTTCCTCGACGTCAGCTCCGTGCTGGCCGAAGCGGTCGCCAACGGTGAGCGCGAGCACCTCCCGCTGATGATCGGCGGCCGCTACGGGCTCTCCTCGAAGGAGTTCACGCCGGCCATGGTGCAGGCGATCTTCGATGAGCTGGGCAAGGAAAACCCCAAGCCGCGCTTCACCATCGGCATCAACGACGACGTGACCCACCTCTCGCTGGATTATGACTCGTCGCTGGATCTCGAGGATCCCGAGACGCTCAGGGCAGTGTTCTACGGGCTGGGATCCGACGGCACGGTGGGCGCCAACAAGAACACCATCAAGATCCTGGGCTCCTCGGATGAGCTGTACGCGCAGGGCTACTTCGTCTACGACTCGAAGAAGTCTGGTTCGCGCACGGTCTCGCATCTCCGGTTCGGGCCCAACCCCATCAAGGCGCCGTACCTGGTCAGCAAGGCCGGTTTCATCGGGTGTCACCACTGGTCGATCCTCGAGCGCGTCGACGTGCTCGAATTCGCTCGCCCCGGCACCACGCTGCTGCTGAACTCGCCCTACGGCGACGACACGTGGCACCACCTGCCGCGCCCCATGCAGGACAAGATCATCGAACTGGGCCTCAACGTCTACGTGATCGACGCCGGCAAGGTGGCCCGTGCCGCGGGCCTGGGCAGCCGCACCAACACCATCCTGCAGACCTGCTTCTTCGCGATCTCCGGGGTACTGGAGCGCGACGTGGCGATCGGCAAGATCAAGGACGCCATCACCAAGACCTATGCCCGCAAGTCGGCCGAAGTGGTGCGCAAGAACCACCTCGCCGTCGATTCCGCGCTGGCGGAATTGCACCGCATCGAGGTGCCGGCAGACGCCACGTCTGAGCGAGGTTTCATTCCGCCAGTGCCGGCGGGCGCCCCGCCGTTCGTGCGCACGGTCACGGCCACCATGCTCGAAGGCAAGGGCGACGACCTGCCCGTCTCGGCGCTGCCAGCAGACGGTACCTACCCGTCGGGCACCACGAAGTACGAGAAGCGCAACATCTCCGAGATCGTGGCCGAATGGGACGAAGAGGCCTGCATCCAGTGCGGCAACTGTGCCTTCGTGTGCCCCCACTCGGTGCTGCGCGCCAAGTCCTACCCGGTCTCGGCGTTGGAGGGCGCACCCGAGGGTTTCCTCAGCGCACCCCTGAATGCCGCCGGCCTGCCGTCGACCAGCTACACGCTGCAGGTCTACCTCGAAGACTGCACCGGCTGCGGGCTGTGTGTGGAGGCGTGCCCCGTGAAGCCCATCGGGCAGCCCTCGCGCCGCGCGATCAACCTGGTGCCCAAGTTGGAGCGGGAGAAGGACATCGAGGCCATCGAGTTCTTCGAACAGATCCCGGTCAACGAGCGCACCCGGGTCGATTTCGGCACCGTGCGCGGCACGCAGTTCCTGGAGCCGCTGTTCGAGTTCTCCGGTGCCTGCTCCGGTTGCGGCGAGACCCCGTACCTGAAGCTGCTCAGCCAGCTGTTCGGCGACCGCGCCATCATCGCCAACGCCACCGGCTGCTCGTCCATCTACGGCGGCAACCTGCCCACCACCCCGTGGGCCAAGAACGCCGCCGGCCGCGGTCCCGCGTGGTCCAACTCGTTGTTCGAGGACAACGCCGAGTTCGGGTTGGGCATGCGCCTGGCCGCAGACCTGCATGAGAAGCTGGCTCGCGCCCGGCTGCAGGAGATCCGCCACGAGATCGCTGATGACCAACTCATCGACGACATCCTGGGCGCCGCTCAGGCGCAGGGCTCCGAGATGGCCGAACAGCTCGAGCGGCTGGACAGGCTCAAGATGATCCTGGAGCACGTGCCCGGCGTGGCGGCGGAAGATCTCCGCTCGGTGGTGGACCACTTGGCCCGTCGCTCCGTGTGGATCGTGGGCGGCGACGGCTGGGCCTACGACATCGGCTCCGGCGGCCTGGATCATGTGTTGGCCTCCGGCCGCAACGTCAACGTGCTGGTGCTGGACACCGAGGTTTACTCCAACACTGGCGGGCAGGCCTCGAAGTCGACGCCGCTGGGTGCCGTCGCGAAGTTCGCCTCCGGCGGCAAGCTCACCAACAAGAAGGACTTGGCGCTCCAGGCCACGGCCTACGGTTCGGTGTACGTCGCCCGCGTGGCGATGGGCGCAGATCCGCAGCAGACCCTGAAGGCGTTCCGAGAGGCGGAGGCCTACGACGGCCCCAGCCTGATCATCGCCTACAGCCACTGCATCGCCCAGGGCTTCGACATGCGCAAGGGCCTGGATCAGCAGTACAAGGCCGTCAACTCCGGTCACTGGCCACTGATGCGCTACAACCCCGTCATCCGCGACGCGGGCGGCAACCCGTTCCTGCTCGACTCCCCACGGCCGCGCGTCACGCTGCGCGAGTATCAGTCTGCCGAGCTGCGCTACAAGGTGTTGCGTGCCTCGGATCCGGAGGAGGCCGATCGGCTGCTGGGTCTGGCCCAGGCCGCCGTCGACAGGCGCTGGGGCGAGTACGAACAACTCGCCGCCCGCCATGCAGCCGAATTCGCCGCAGACCCCAGGAAGGAATCATGACCGATCTGACAACCACCTATCTGGGGCTCCAACTGCGCAACCCCGTGGTCGCCTCAGCCGGTCCGCTGTCGCAGACGGTGGACGGCATCAAGCAACTCGCCGACGGGGGAGTGGGCGCCGTCGTCATGTACTCCCTTTTCGAGGAACAGATCCGACGCGAGGCTGAGCGCGACGCCATCCTCGAGGAGATGTACGAGGACTCGTACGCTGAGGCGTTGAGCTACTTCCCGACGGCGGTCACCGAGCGCAAGGACGCCAGCCACGCGTACCTGAAGCTGGTGGAGGAGGGGGCCGCGGCCATCGACGTGCCGCTCATCGCCTCCCTCAACGGCTCCACGATGGGCGGCTGGACCCAGAAGGCCCGCCAGTTGGCCGACGCGGGCGCCGCGGCCATCGAGCTGAACATCTACTTCGTGCCCGGCGACATCACGATGTCTGGCGCGGACGTGGAGGAGCGACACCTGGAGATTCTCGCTGGCGTGAAGTCCGCCGTCGATGTTCCGGTGTCGGTGAAGTTGTCGCCGTACTTCTCCTCGGTGGGCAACATGGCGTTGCGGCTCGACGAGGCCGGGGCCGACGGCTTGGTGCTGTTCAACCGGTTCCTGCAGCCGGACATCGACGTGGACCGGGTCACCGTCGAATCCGGGGTGTCGCTCAGCTCGCCGGTCGAGGCGCGCCTGCCGCGCACCTGGATCGCCGTGCTGCACGACAAGATCAAGGCCTCGTTGGCCGCCACCACCGGTGTCGACGAACCGCAGGACGTCATCAAGTACATCCTGGCTGGGGCTGATGTCGTCATGACCACGTCGTCGCTCATCCGTCGCGGCCCCGCCTACGCAGGCGTGCTGCTGGAGGGCCTCGACCGTTGGCTGCAGGCGCGTGAGGTGTCGCTCGAGAAGGCCCGCGGCCTCCTCGCCGTCCCCGACGACGCCGCCGCCGACGTGTACGAACGCGCCGGCTACGTCTCGGCGTTGGAGAAGGCGAAGGCCACGTACGGGTCGCTGCGCTGAGGAGCGTCCCAGCTGCATCTTGGTCGTTCGGGTTGTACCCGTGCCGGTTGGCACGGGT
>JAUNUF010000084.1 GCA_030538315.1 Propionibacteriaceae bacterium | reverse complement strand
CCGATCAGCCAGTTGTATGCGTCGATCTGCAGATCCAGGAGGTTGGGAACCTCCAGCGGCTCATGAATCTTCGCGAACGAGATTCGACCGGTGGACGAGACGACATTGGTGTTCTTCAACGCAGAGCGCGAGGCGGCCAAGATTGGGTCCTTCCAAGAACGCTTGAAGCAAATATCCGTGCATGGCGAACGGCCCGTGTCAAATCACGGGCGCAACGCATAGCGGGGCAAGGAACCACATTACACCAAATATATGCAGACGGCAACAGCCGCAGGCCTGGAACCTGGCCGACGGTGGAAGGATCATCATTGATCGTGCGGCAACGATGATACCGCCCCGCTGCCCCACTGCAAGTAATCGCCCCGCCGAATTGCCCAGTGCTAACCAGCGGTGGCGTTCCACGCGGCGATGAGCTGGTCAATATCTGCCTGATGTTCTGCTGACGGGTTCTTCGGCAGTTGCACATCCGTCGCCTTGCCGGTGGCCGTCGACGTGAACTCCAGACGGGAGGCCACATAGCCCTGCAGCACGACCCTCTGCTCGCCTTCCCACCCAACCTCGCGCAGAGCGGCGGTCACGGGCTCCCACGTCTCGGGCCTCTCGCGGAGGAGCTTGGCACCCACTTCCCCCGGCCGGAGGGTGACGTACTTGGCGCCAGCCTTGGCCGCCTTCACGCCTGGCGGCAGGAACGTGCGCAGCTGATCGAAGGTGCCGAACAGGAAGGCATCCGCCCCGTCGACGCGGCACGTGAGGTTGATCCCCCGCTTGCCCGTGGGAGGCGCCTCCTGCAAGAACCGCCCACAGACTTCCTCTCCCCTGCCGGTGATTTCGATCTGCCCGCCCTGGAATCTCATGCTGTAGCCGTCGCCGTTGTCTGCCACCCACTGTGCCAAGTCGAACTCGGACACGATGCCAGGCCCCACGTTGATCGAGAGCCAGGGGGCGCTGATCTCCCACGCATGTTCCTGAAGCCTGCGCCCCACCTCGACGACGAACTCGCGCTCGGTGTCGACGACATTGCCCCGCACCTTCGACACCTTGTCCCACTGCGCCTCAAGGTTCCGGGCCCGAGGCCCGAACTCCTCCGCTGCGAAGGGGCCCAGCCAGCCAGCCGACCCATCCTCCAGCCGAACCGCCACGTGCAGGCTGCTCGGTGCCTCCGCTGCCCGAGCCGTTGCCAACAGATCGGTGGAGACGTACTCCAGTGGGACGATGGCGTCATCGCGATCGGGGTAGATTGCCTTGGATTCCATCCACCCGAGGCGGCGTTCGCCGGCGGCCTCAGGCAGCGGGGCATCTGCCAGCGCCCAGCGGTCTTCGGCGATCCCCTCCCGCACGGGGAACACGAAGACGACTCGCCCGCCCTCCACCGGCCACGTGACCCGCCCGGTGAAGGTTCCGCTCTTGGGCTTGATCCGTGCCAGTTCGGCCCGCAGGCCCTCGGCGAAGCGCCGCGCCCCAGCCACGCCGTCGACCGTGTAGTGCACGGTGGCGCCAGTGGTGCCCATCTTCCAGGATTCGCGCTTGACCTGCGCGCCCGGGAAATCCGTCTGGGTGGCGCCCCACTCCTCCAGCGCCTTCGCCCCGCGGCCGGGCTCGCCAATTCCGCACGCCGACACGATGACCGCCACCACCATCGCCAACACCGCAAGCACTGCCTTCATGGTCAAAACGGTAGCCGAGAACAGGTTCGGGGCATGGCAAACGGCCCGCCCCCGAGGGGGACGGGCCGCTTCACGAGAGTGTGATCAGATCACTTGAACTCGACGGTGCCACCGGCGGCCTCAAGGGCCTCCTTGGCCTTCTCCGCGGTCTCCTTGTCGACGCCCTCGAGCACCGGCTTGGGAGCGCCCTCAACGAGGTCCTTGGCCTCCTTCAGGCCGAGGGAGGTCAGAGCGCGCACCTCCTTGATGACGGCGATCTTCTTGTCGCCACCCGAGGTCAGGATGACGTCGACCTTGCCGGAGCCACCGTCGTCGTCGGAATCAGCAGCGGCGTCGCCAGCAGCAGCGGCGGGAGCAGCAGCGGCCACGGCCACGGGAGCGGCAGCGGTGACGCCGAAGGTGTCTTCGAACAGCTTGACGAACTCGGAGAGCTCGATCAGGGTCATCTCCTTGAAGGCGTCAAGGAGCTCTTCGTTGGTGAGCTTAGCCATGAGGCTTTCCTTTCAGATTTGTCCGCAGCGTGCGGAACATTTGTCATTCCGCAGCGTCCGCTGCTTCGGGTGCCGCTTCCGCGGCGGGGGTCTCGTCCGTGGCTTCGGCGGCAGGCGCGGAGCCGGCGCCACCGATCAGGGCGGGGTTGGCCGTGGCGGCCTCCTGGAGTGCGCCGAACGCGCGGGCACCCTTGGACAGCGAAGCGGCGAGCATGTAGGCGGCCTTCGAGAGGTTCGCCTGCATTGCGCCAGCCATCTTCGCCAGCAGAACCTCGCGGGATTCGAGGTCAGCCAGCTTGAGCACAGCCTGGGCGTCGAGGAACTTGCCTTCCAGGACGCCACCCTTGATTGCCAGAGACGGATTGGCCTTCGCGAATTCACGCAGCCCCTTGGTGGCGGCCGCGATGTCACCGGTGACGAATGCGATAGCGGTGGGGCCGGTGAGGGAATCTTCGATGCCCTCGATGCCAGCTTCCTTGGCCGCGATCGCCGTCAGGGTGTTCTTCGCAACGGCGTAGGTGGCGTTCTCACCGAGGGAACGGCGCAGCTGCTTGAGCTGTGCCACGGTGAGACCGCGGTACTCGGTCAGCACTGCCGCTTCGGACTTGCTGAATGCCTCAGCCAGTTCCGAAACCTTGGCAGCCTTATCCGGCCTCGCCATATGAGTCTCCTTCCGGTCTAACACCTCTGCCCGCCCTGGAAGGGGCGAACCGAGGGCCGAAGTGACGCGTGACACAAAAAACGCCCCTGCGCAAGCGGCACGGGGCGGACAGGGCGGAGCCTATTCATCTCATGTTCACCTGCGCGGGTGCCTTGCGGCTTTATGGCTATGCCACCTGCGGTCTTCGGCTCGAAGGACTCTACCTGAGGAGGCGTCACCTCACCAAATCGACGGTGGGGCCGCCGCCCGGCACCCGGGCCATCGCCGTCGGGGGCGCCGCAGTGCATTACGCTGCCATAGCTGACATCCAGAAAATCCCCGTTTGAGAAGAGATTGACATGCGCCGATTCCTTGCCGCCGGCCTCCTGGCCGCGCTGACCCTGACCGCGTGCGGCGGAGACACCACCCCCGAGGGCACCACCGACGGCACCGCCGCTGCCGATTCCACCGACCGCACCTACGACGTCTCCGGCGTCAAGAAGGTCGACGAGATCGCCGCTCTGCTCCCCCAGGCCGTTGCCGACAAGGGCACCCTCATCATCGGCGCCTCCACGGACTACGCCCCAGCCCAGTTCCGCGCCGAGGATCTCACCACCGCGATCGGCTACGAAGTCGATCTGGGCAAGGCCATCGGCAACGTGCTTGGCCTCGAGGCCGAGGTCGTCGACGGCGAGTTCGCCTCCCTCATCCCCGGCATCGGCTCGAAGTACGACGTGGGCATGTCCTCCTTCACCATCCGCGAGGACCGCATCGAGCAGGCCAACATGATCTCCCACATCACGGTGGGCTCCAGCTACGCCGTGCCCACCGGCAATCCCGATGGCTTCGACCCTGATTCCGTCTGCGGCACCACCATCGCCGTGCAGACGGGCACCTGGCAGGAGGAGGAGCTGGCCACCTTCAGCGAGGAGTGCACGGCCGCCGGCGAGAAGGCGATCGACGTCCTCTCCTACGCCCGTCAGTCCGAGGCCACCACGAACGTGGCCGGCAAGAAGGCTGCTGCCTTCTACGCTGATTCCACCGTCGCCGATTACGCCTCCGCGCTGACCAACGGCCAGCTCGAGGTCGTCGGCGGCATCCGCGACGCCGCCCCACAGGGCATCGTCGTGGCCAAGGCCGACGCCGAGCTCACCGAGGCCGTCCAGAAGGCCATGCAGCACCTGATGGATGATGGCACCTGGGTGGCCATCCTCAAGGCTTGGGGCGTCGACGAGAGCGCCGCTCTCACCACGGCCGAGCTGAACCCTGCCAGCTGACGATGGCCGCCCCTGAACTGATCAACGCCCGCCCGGTCCCCAGGCCCAGCCTGTGGATCTGGGCAGGCGTGGTGGTGCTGCTCGCGGCGCTGTTCATCTACGACCTGTTGACGAACGGCAACTACCGCTGGGACATCGTCGCGCAGCACCTGTTCGATCCCCGGGTTCTCTCCGCCGTCGGCTGGACTCTGATCCTGACCCTCGGGGCGATGATCCTGGGCATCGTGCTGGCGGTCACCACCGCGGTCATGCGGCTCAGCACCAACCCGGTGCTGCGCGGCGTGGCCTGGGTCTACATCTGGTTCTTCCGGGGCACCCCCATCTTCACCCAGCTCATCTTCTGGGGCCTGTTCGTCGTGCTCTGGCCCACGCTCACACTGGGCATCCCGTTCGGCCCTGAGCTGCTGAGCATCGACACCAAGGTGTTCTACACCCCAGCCCTGTTCGCCATCATCGGCCTTGGCCTCAACGAGGGCGCCTACCTGTCAGAGATCGTCCGCGGTGGCCTCAACTCGGTGGACAAGGGCCAATGGGAGGCCGCCACCGCGCTGGGCATGAAGCGCTCCAAGACGCTGTGGCGCATCATCGTGCCCCAGGCCATGCGAGTGATCGTGCCGCCCACAGGCAACGAGACCATCTCCATGCTGAAGACCACCTCGCTGGTTCTTGCCGTGCCGGTGGCGTTGGAGTTGCAGTTCGTCACCAACGCCATCGGCAACCGGGCCTTCCTGCCCATCCCGATGCTGATCGTCGCCGCCATCTGGTATCTGTCCATCACGTCGATCCTGATGGTGGGTCAGGCCCGCCTCGAGCGCTACTACGGCCGCGGCTTCGACGACGCAGCGGCAGACCGTGGCAGGGTCAGAGGCATGTCCAAGAAGCAGCAGGCAATCCTCGCCTCCGGCACCGTCCACGACGACCCCACCTTGGAGGTGACCCCGTGACAACCCCCATGGTGGAGATTCAGGGCGTGCACAAGTTCTTCGGCGAGCTGCACGTCCTCAAGGGCATCGACCTGCAGGTGCAGAAGGGCGAGGTGTGCGTGGTGCTGGGCCCGTCCGGCTCCGGCAAGTCCACGCTGATTCGCTGCATCAACGAGCTGGAGCAGATCAGCGCCGGGCGGCTCAACGTCGACGGCGACCTCATGGGCATGCGCGAGGAGAACGGCACCCTCTACCGGCTGAGCGACAAGCAGATCGCCAAGCAGCGCGAGCGCGTGGGCATGGTGTTCCAGCACTTCAACCTGTTCCCCCACATGACTGCCCGAGACAACGTCATGGAGGCCCCGCGCCAAGTGCGCGGCATGGGCAAGGCCCAGGCTGAGAAGCTGGCTGACGAGCAGCTGGCCCGCGTCGGGCTCGCTGACCGCGCAGATCACTACCCTGCCCAGCTCTCCGGCGGCCAGCAGCAACGCGTCGCGATTGCGCGCGCGCTGGCGATGGAGCCGGAGCTGATGCTCTTCGACGAGCCCACCTCTGCACTGGATCCCGAGCTGGTGGGCGAGGTGCTGAACGTCATGAAGGAGCTCGCAGCTTCCGGCATGACCATGGTCGTCGTCACCCACGAGGTGGGCTTCGCCCGCGAGGTGGGCGACCAGGTGGTCTTCATGGACGACGGCGTGATCGTCGAACGCGGCACGCCCGCCGAGGTCATCGACAACCCGCAAGAACAGCGCACGCGCAACTTCTTCGACAAGGTGCTGTAACTCACAGAGTTGCTTAAGTTACTTAAACATCACTAGGGTGGTCCACCATGGACCCCCGCAGTGAGACTGAGCAGCGCCTGGCGCTTCAACTGCATCGCTGGGTGGCCGCCTCCGGGCAGCTGGCCCACAGGTACGCCGTCGAAACAGAGCTCACGCCCACGGATTTCAAGGCGATCCTCCACCTCTGGGAGGAGGGCCTCGAAGGTCGCGCTGTGACCGCTTCACAGCTGGCCGCGCACCTCGGGGTGACCCCCGCCGCCGTGACGTACCTCGTCGAACGGCTCATGAAGCGCGGCTACGTGCAACGCACCCCCAACCCTGCAGATCGCCGCCAGGTGCTGCTCAGCCTCTCCGTCGACGGCGGGCAGCTCGGCCATGGGTTCCTCCGTCCGCAGGCCAGCTGGCTCAACGCCGCACTCAGCGCACACAGCGACGAGGCGATCGCCCACACCATCGACGTCCTGACGGATCTCACCGCCGCACTGACCAACCACGCCCTGCGCAAGGAACACCATGACTGAGCCCAAACACGCTGCCCCCCAGACCAACCGATGGGTGCTGGTGCTGGTCCTCTACCTCTCCGGCCTCTTCATGGGTGCCCTCGACACCGGCATCATCACCCCCGCACGCACCATCATCCAGTCGGATCTCGGCGTCGACGAGAAGACCGGCATCTGGATGATCACGGTCTACACGCTGGCCTATGCCGCAGCCATCCCGGTGATGGGCAAGCTGGCTGACCGGATGGGCCGCAAGCCCGTCTACCTCATTGCCATCGGGCTGTTCGGCTTCGGCTCCCTCATGTGCGGGATGTCGGAGGCGGTGGGCAGCTTTGAGTTGCTGATCATCGCCCGCATCATCCAGGCCCTCGGCGCAGGCGGCATCGTGCCGATCGCGACGGCGGAAGTGGGTACCTCGGTACCCGAGGAGAAGCGCGGCATGGCGCTGGGGCTCGTGGGCGGCGTCTACGGCATCGCCAACGTGTTCGGCGCGTCCGCAGGCAGCCTCATCCTCGACATCGTGGGCATCGAGAACTGGCAGTGGATCTTCTACATCAACATCCCCATCGCCATCGCCATCATCCTGATCGGGGCGAAGATGCTGCCCGCCGCCCAAAGCGAGACCAGCCGCAAGCTGGATCTGGCGGGTATCACCGTGCTGGTGGCCCTCATCGTGGCTCTGCTCTACGGGCTGCAGAACCTCGACTTCTTCAATCTGCGAGAGTCGCTGGCAGATCCCAACGTGTGGCCCTTCCTGTTGGGCGCCCTCGTGTGCCTGCCGGTGCTCATCCTCATCGAGATGCGGGCCGCAGATCCGGTGCTCAACCTGCGCTACTTCAGTGATCGCGTGATCGGCACCACCCTGCTCCTCGCGGCGCTCTCGGGCGTGGTGATGATGTCGATCGTCTTCGTGCCGCAGTTCGCCGAAAACTCACTCGCCATGCGAGCAGGGTCGGGCGGCTACCTCGTCGTGATCCTGGGCCTGGCTTCGGGCGTCGGCGCGCCCATGAGCGGGCGCCTCACGGACAAGTACGGCCCCCGAGCCGTGCTGGGCACCGGCGCCCTCATCTCGCTCGCTGCCGCGGCCACCCTGGTGTGGTGGACAGCACCCCACCCCAGCATGTTCTCCGTGGTGTTGGCCCTCATCCTGATGGGTCTGGGCCTGGGCTTCCTGATCGGCTCCCCCATCAACTACCTACTGCTGAAGCGGGTGCCGGAGCGCGAGTCCACGTCGTCGATGGCCACCATGTCGTTGGTGCGCGCCGTCGGCACCACGCTGGCGCCCGCGATCCTCGTGGGCCTCCTCGCCAACTCCCTGGCCGGGATGTCCACCACCGTCATGGGGCAGCTGCCCAGCGCCATCACCATGCCCGCACTGCCCCACGCCGCCGAGCTGCAGCAGAAGTTCGACGACATGGCCGCCGATCCCAGGATGGCCGAGGCGCTGAAGGGCATGGAGATCCCGGATCTGACCCAAACCTCGATCGACATCGACATGGGCGGCTCCTCCGGTGCGCTGCCTGAGGATCTCCAACTGCTGATGCGCACGGCGGATGTGACCACCATCGTGGACCGCTCCGTGACGGTGGCAGAGCGGATGTTCGACGAGCAGAAGCCCGAGCGGGTCGCCGCCATCCAGGAGGGCGTGCAGAAGGCCATCGCCGCCGTCGAGACACAGGCCGCAGCGATGCCGGATCTGCCCGCCACCGCAGCGGCCAAGGCCGAGATGGAGAAGACCGCGGCCCAGCTGCAGGAGCTTTCCGACGCGGCGCCCGGCGCCTTCGATCAGGCCCGCGACGACTATGTCGCCGAGATCCGCGCCAACGGGGATCAGTTGGAAAGCACCTTCCAGCATGAGCTCAACATGGGATTCGTGAACCTCTTCTGGTTCTACGGCATCGCCTGCCTGCTCATGCTGGGCCTGCTGGCGTTCATCCCCAGCCGCAAGGCGCTGAACTCCTGAGAAGCGACGCTCCCAAAAAGAGGCGGAGGCCCCGGCATGATGCCGGGGCCTCCATCGTGTTCGTGGCAACTGGTGCGCGCTACCAGATTCTGATGCCCTTGCCGTCACGGATGGGCAGGAAGTTCAGGATGAGACCCAGAACGATGAGAACAATGCCGATGGTGACCAGGATCTGGATGCTGGCGACGAGGCCGATGATGAGGAGAATGAGGCCAAGAGAGACCATGATTTCTGCTCCTTCTGTTGCTAACACTGTGAGCGGTTTGCCGCTCTCAGACGATCCTTCCGCCCGCCCGTGCGCACAGAAAACCCCCAAAGGGGTGGGTTTTCACCCGTGTAATTTGCGCTAGTCGGCGCTTGGCCGCCACGTGAACTTCGGGGCTCGCCGCTCCGCGAAGGCGCTGATTCCCTCCCGAAGGTCCGGCCCATCGTTGGCGCGCGCCACCCAGGTGATGGCCCGCTCCGCACTCAGATCACGCCGCACCAGGCCGTCGACGATGTCCTTCGACGCATGGATGGTCAGTTGCGAGAGCTCCGCCATGTCGCGTGCCATCTGCAGGGCTGCCGCCAGGGCCGTGCCGTCGTCGACGATGCGGTTGAGCAGGCCGACGGCGAGCGCCCGCTGGGCATCGAAACGCGCCGCGGTGAACAGCATCTCCTTGGTTGCCGCCACGCCCATGATGTGCAGCATGCGCTGCGTGGCCGAGACCGGGTAGACGATGCCGAGCCGGGCCGGCGGCGTGGAGAAGGTGGCGCCTGCCCCTGCGATCCGGAGGTCGCACGCCACCGCCATCTGAACGCCGCCGCCGTAGCAGGTGCCCTCGATGGCGGCGATGACCGGCTTGTGACTGTCCGCGATGGCCGACTCTGCATTCGTGGGGCGCTCGGTATGGTGCAACTCATCGAGCCCGGTGATATCGGCGCCGGCGCAGAAGCGGTCACCTGCCCCCGTCAGGACGGTGGCCAACAGGGTGTCGTCAGCGTCGATCTCCCGCATGACTGCTGGCATCTGCCGCCACATGTCGTCTGTCATGGCGTTGCGCTTGCCAGGGTTGTTGATGGTGACGACGGCGATGTCACCATCGCGGGTCAGGTCGATGGTTCCCATGGCTACATTCTTACCGCTTCGACGGCGGCCTTCAGCGCCGCGACAAGGTTTGGTCGCGGAGGTCGCCCTTCGACCCGTCGCGCTCCTCGTTCCGGTTCCTGAGCCTGCCCCTGCGAGCTTGCGAGCCAGGCAGGTCGAAGGGCGGAGGCGACCGGCTCAGGGACCGCGGGATCTGTCTCGGCGCCCACGAGGGGCTCGCCATGCTCGCGGAGGGCCGGGACGTGGATGAAGCCCGCAGGGCCGTCGAAGCTAGTGAGGGCAGCGCGGAAGATGGCGTTGCACACGAAGCGGCCTGCGTCCTCCGACGGCTCTGCCACAACGCCAGCGGCCCGCATGGCCGCAACGATGGCGTCCACATCCACCCGCGATCCGAGCCGCTCTGGGCCGTCATCGATGGGGCCTGACGGCTGTTGGCCCGCATTGTCTGGGATGCGCGCCTGCCGCTCGTTCACCGCCCATCGCTCCGGTGTCACCGCTGCGCGCCCACCGGCCTCCCCCACGCACAACACCACGTCCGGTGCCACCGCGGCGATGGTCTCGGCAAGCAGGGCCGGGGCGCCGTCGAACGTGACGGGCAGGATCACGGTATGCAGCTCGACGGCGGGATCATCCCACGCGGCGGCAAGGCCAAGCACGGCATCCGCGCTGGCATTGGCGACATCGCCACCGAATGGCTCGAAGCCGGAAACAAGAACGCGCATGAGTGCCAGTGTGGCACGCATGCGCGTTCTTGAGAGTTTAGGCTCAGGCCTGCTCGGAGGCGGGCTTGTGGGCCGAGCTGTCGATGTGCACCGACGGGCTCATGGTGGCCGAGATGGCGATCTTCCGGAGGTAACGGCCCTTGGCGGCGGCCGGCTTCAGGCGAAGCACCTCGTCGAGGACGGCGAAGTAGTTGTCAGCGAGCTGCTTCTCGGCGAAGGAGGCGCGGCCGATGATGAACTGCAGGTTGGCGTGACGGTCAACGCGGAACTCGATCTTGCCGCCCTTGATGTCGGCGACAGCCTTGCCAGTATCCATGGTGACGGTGCCCGTCTTGGGGTTCGGCATGAGGCCACGGGGGCCGAGCACGCGGCCCAGGCGGCCGACCTTGCCCATGAGATCAGGGGTGGCGACGACAGCGTCGAAGTCGAGGTAGCCGCCAGCCACCTTCTCGATCAGCTCATCGGTGCCAACCTCATCGGCGCCCGCCTCGCGTGCGGCGTCAGCCTTGTCACCGGCGGCGAAGACGAGGACCCGTGCCGTCTTGCCAGTGCCGTGGGGAAGGTTGACCGTGCCGCGAACCAGCTGGTCCGCCTTGCGGGGGTCGACGCCGAGGCGGATGGCCACGTCGATCGACTCGTCGAACTTGGCCGAAGCCATGTCCTTGATGAGGCGGATGGCCTCTTCAGGGCTGTACGCCTGGTTGTCAGCGCGCTTCTCGGCGGCTGCCTTGTATGCCTTGCTGTGCTGCATGTCTGGTTCCTTTCATGCCGGGCTCGTAGCCCGGTCCACCAGTTCTGGTGTGGGGAGCACTCCCCTGCCAGGGTTTGTGTTTGTGGGAGGTCAGTCTGCGATGGTGACGCCCATGGAGCGGGCGGTGCCTTCGACGATCTTCATGGCGGCTTCAACG